>CAYUTC010000009.1:0-28569 GCA_964447595.1 uncultured Nitrosopumilaceae archaeon | reverse complement strand
GTCCATGAACATTGCCCACAAGGGGTGGAGTAGGTTTTGCCATCCTAGAGGGCTTCCAGAAGAAGCAATGAAAAGGAATCTGGATAACTTAAAGCCAGTAATCCTCAGAGTAGATGGAAGCAAACTAACCGAGGTTAAATCTTCGAGATTAGTAGAACCTATCTCTATCAAGCAAGATTAATACAGATCATAATTAGTCAAAATAATCAAGCCGGCCATAGCGTTGGGGTCCGACCCGGTCCCATACCGAACCCGGAAGTCAAACCCAATGTCGCTACTGTGTTACTAAGGTGCGAGAGCCCTTGGGAAGCAGTAGTGCTGGCACTTTCTATTCTAATGCAACTGAATTAGGAGATCCTCGCCATACAGTTTGTGCTGGTGTGTCAACATCTATGCCTCTTTTTCGTGCATCATCAGGAAAACTGTTGATGTATTCAAACAATAAATTTCTGATAGTTTTGTCAATGTCTCCAACCGAGATAACATCGGTGAAAAGATAAGGTATCTCGCTGCATCCTACTACGTATCCATTGGCGTTAGGAGTTATGGTAAAGGTAAGTTTTGGAATCTTTTGATTCTTTACCATATACAGTATACTATGACAAAGTCTAAAAAGATCTTGTTTAATCGCTAAATAATATGGGCACTTGTGCGGTTTGTGGCGAAAAATTCACTGATGAAATACGGTTTCTAAACCACATGATGGAAAAACACGGGTTTAGGAATCCAAACAATAACACACCAGACAGGAATAGCCGCGGGTACTAGCTTTCACTGGGTATACGATATACAAAATTACTTGAGAGTTATCTTGTCGCTGTTAGACAAGAGGGTTTTAATTCTCATAAAAAACGCCTCTGGTGTCTTGCAGTCATTTCCATATACCAGTGGTTCATCTCTTGGAAAAGACTTGGTTTGTTTTCCCTTGAGAAGGTAAAACAAGAGTGGTAAGATTCCTGCTCTTCCGCCATACGCAACTTTGTCAGTTATGAACCAAAACATTCTAGTTGCATCATAGTTTTTTGGAAAGATCTCTGATTTAATTTCAATGCCACGTTTTGAATATTGGCCTAAGATCAAAATCCTTTTTCTTGCCAAAGTTTTAACTATGCTTGCAAATTTTGAGCAATAATAACAACTATCATCATAGATCATAACGGGTGCACGATCCCTAATTTCCATATTTTCTATTATCGTCTTTGAGATTAAAATTTTGTGAAATAACTTTTTATTGGCTTCAAATAAGGTAAAACTCATGAATTTTAATTGGTATGGTGGCGAACTCAAAACTCAAATTTTGGAATGGATATGGGCTTAAACTATTATCAAATTTTCAAAAAAATTCGTCAAGCAAGAAAACTTGTCATAAAAGGAACCACCATCGCAGGCTCTGGCCATCCTGGCGGTTCATTCTCGATGGCAGAAATTATGGGCTGCATATACAACAAATTTCTAAAATATGACCCAAAAAATCCACTCTGGGATGACAGAGATAGATTGGTACTCTCAAAAGGCCACGCATCACCGGGACTTTTTTCTAATCTGGCTGTGGCAGGATTTTTTGATACATCTGAGATTGAAACACTTCGAAAATTTGGAAGCAGACTTCAGGGACATCCGGACTTCAAGTGTCCAGGTGTAGAATTTTGTGGAGGCTCACTTGGACTGGGACTTTCCTTTTCCATTGGAATGGCACTTGCGGCAAGGATTGATGATAAAAAACACCACATTTACACTATCATAGGAGACGGCGAATCAGACGAAGGCCAAGTCTGGGAGTCTGCAATGGCTGCATCAAAATTCAGACTGGATAATCTAACGGTTTTCTTGGATAGAAACTTCATTCAACAAGATGATTATACTGAGCGAGTAATGCCACTTGATGAGGAATTGGTTGGAGACGACATATCAGAAATGTGGAAAAATGCGGCAAGGTGGAAAGTGGGTGACAAGTGGAGATCTTTTGGGTGGAACGTCTTGGAAATAGACGGTCATCGCATAGAACAAATTCAAAAAGCTGTCAACTCTGCATTGCAAACCAAGGGAACTCCATCTATCATAATATCTAGAACAATGAAGGGCAAGTCTGTTGAACACATGGAGGACAATCCAAAGTGGCATGGTGTTGCACCAAATCCACAAATCGCACCAATAATAGACCTTGAAATTGACTGTCAGTTTCTGATTGCCCCATCTATAATTGCAGGGGACATGACAAATCTAGAAAATGAAGTAAAGCGTGCAACTCACGGTAGGGCTGACTTTATACACCTTGACGTGATGGATGGTCAGTTTGTACCAAACAAAACTTTTGATCATGAAAAAATAAAACAACTCAGGCCAATATCCTTGGTTCCTTTTGATACACATCTTATGATAAACGACCCAGTCAAACATGTACGGGACTACATCGATGCTGGTTGTGATATCATAACAGTACATGGTGAGGTCTGCGACGAATCAAGTTTTGGAGAAATTCATGATACACTAAGGTCAAACGAAGTAAGTGTGGGCCTTGCAATAAATCCGGAGACAGAACTTCCTCCATGGATAGAAAAGTTCATTCCAAATTTGGACCAGCTAATTGTAATGTCTGTGGTGCCTGGAAAATCAGGCCAAAAGTATATCGAAGCCACACACGAGAAAACACGGAAAATAGCCAAGCTTCTATCTGAGAAGAGATTTGAAGGGCTAATTGAGGCTGATGGGGGAGTGGATCTGTCAAACGTAGAATCTTGTTTTCTTGATGGTGCAAGAGTTTTCGTTGGAGGCAGTGCCATTATAGGGCAAAAAGATGTGCGTGCTACTATAGTAGAATTTAGGAAAAAGTTGATGCACGCAAGAAGAAAACTCTTGATAAACAAAGCATACAGCTTGGGCGGAACAGAACTTGTCAACAAGTGGATAGAACTACACGAAGTGGGAAAGAAGAAGACAGAACTTGTACAGATAGCAAAAGAGGCTGGCTTTACATGAATGAATTTTCAGACATGCGAACAGTGTATGGAGAGACTCTACTCAATATAGGAAATGAGAATCCAAATGTTGTTGTGGTTGGTGCTGACACAACAGACTCTCTGAAAACCAAACCATTTGGAAAAAAATTTCCAAATAGATTTTTCAATGTAGGTATTGCTGAGGGTAATTTGGTTACAATTGCAGCTGGTCTTGCAACTGAAGGCAAGATCCCATTTGCAAGCACCTATGCCATTTTCTTGCCTGGAAGATGTGTTGATCAAATACGAAACGCCATAGCATATCCATCAAGAAATGGTAAGAACGGACTGAACGTTAAGATGGTTGTCTCCCATGGTGGTTTGAGTGTTGGTGCAGACGGAGGATCACATCAACAAATCGAAGACATTGCTATAATGAGAGTTATTCCAAATGTCAATGTCCTAATCCCTGCTGATACAATAGCAGTAGAAAAACTCACAAGGCTGATTTCACAACTTTATGGACCATTCTACATGAGATTGGCACGCTCTAAAACTCCAATTGTCCATTCCAAAGAACAGGAATTCCAGGTAGGCAAAGGAATCGTACTTCGAGATGGCTCTGATTGTACCATTGCAGCATGCGGTATTACTGTAAAGATGGCCCTTGATGCTGCAGACTCTCTCAAACAAGAGGAAATTTCTTGTAGGGTAATAGACATGTTCTCAATAAAACCAATAGATGCAGATTTGATAGAAAAGGCTGCACATGAGACAGGCAGCATAGTAACATGTGAGGAGCACAACATTATGGCAGGATTTGGTTCTGCAGTATCAGAAATAATCTGTGAGAAATATCCTGTACCTATGAGACGCATTGGGGTGCGAGATCAATTTGGTGAATCTGCAAGGGATAGTGAAATTTCACTGCTTTTAGAAAAACATGGTATAACATCAGTTCATATATCTAATGCGGTAAAAGATATCAGGAGCAAAATTCGATGAAAATATTTCTTGACACTGCAAATCTTTCTGCAATAAAACTATACAATGAGATGGGCTTGCTTGATGGAATCACTACCAATCCATCGCTACTTGCAAAAGAAGGAGGAGACCCACAAAAAACAATGGAAGAAATTGTTAGAATTGTAAAAGGAGATGTCAGCCTTGAGGTAGTAAGCACAGAAACTTCTGGCATGGTAGAGGAAGGTAGAAGACTACGAAAATATGGAAACAATGTGGTAGTAAAATGTCCGCTAACTCCTGAGGGACTCAAAGCATGTCGAATCTTGACATCAGAAGGAATTCCAGTTAATGTAACACTTTGTTTTTCAGTAAATCAGGCAATCCTTGCTGCAAAGGCAGGTGCAAAATATGTCAGTCCGTTTATTGGGAGATTAGATGACAATGGGCAGGATGGAATTCATCTGATAAAAGAAATTCATGAAGTATTTCAAAATTACAAGTTTGGAACGCAGATTCTAGTTGCAAGCATACGACATCCGATGCATGTAGTAGATGCGGCAAAGATTGGGGCTGATGTTGTGACCTTGCCACCAGATGTATTGGGAAAGATGCTAAAACATCCATTAACAGATATCGGTCTGAAGAACTTTTTGGCAGACTGGGAAAAGCTCAAAAAAGAAAACCCCAGTATCAGAATTTAGCCTAGTGTTTTCCAATCCATTGATATCTGTGCTCTTCATCGAATAATTCTGATTTAATTTCGTTATCAGATACTGTAGTATGCAGCTTGGCTTCAAAAAACCCAAGGCTGCCCTTATAGGGGATTGGTACCATCAATGATTTTGGATTTCTCAGCAGAAAACCGTACCTGTGATCAGAGTGTTTTTTTCCTGCCAAGTGTTTCTTGTAGTCAGAATTTAGCTCCCTTGAAGACCTGTACTGCTTTACATCGTAAATCTCTACTTTTCCAATGATTACTCCTCTTCTAATGCCTCTCTCATCTATTCCAAGTCTTTTGCAGGCTTGGTTGTCTACTTTGATGGGCGCATGGATTAGAAACTCGCCTCTGAATTTGGTGTTCCATGTTCTCAATTCAATGGTTTTCTTGCCCTCAATTATGAGATCTGCATACGGCTGGGAAACTGAGAGACATTTCATCTCAATCAGTTTCCAATACGTTTAGGACTCTTTTTGGAATTTCATTTAACCTACTTACTGCAAGCGTTCGCTCATAACCTAATCGCCTCAAGTTATTTGCAATTGTAATTGCATCTGCAGTATCAGGGCCTACTCCTATTGCAACCATCTTGATGCCAAGCAGCTTGAAATCTTGCATCATTGAGCGAACTGCATCTGGGTCTGATGGTTCGCCATCAGTTAGTGTGAGAAAGATGTCTGGTTTTTTTGACCGTAAAGTAGGCAGCAAAAGGTCATAGACTTCGGCTAGCGGTGTGCTGCCATTTGCTTTAATTTGTGCTAGTCTTTTTGCAGCAGTATTATTCCACTGCAAGTTTTCAGGTTTTATCAGCCAGCACGTAACCTTTTTTTGTTCTGTGTTAAATGCATATACTGAAAACTTTACCTTCAAGAAATCTAGTACTGCACAAAGAGCAAGTGTTGCTTTTTTGTACTCTGTTTCTTGTTCTGCTATACTTGACGAATGATCAAGAAGTATTACCATCCTTGTTTTAATTGCAATTTTCTTGTCTGTGATAAACGGGTTGTGTCCTTCCATGAATGTCTCTTGATCAAACTCATCTCCAGCAAGGTCATGTTGTTCTTTCCAGCCTGATTTCCATTCCTTGAACTTGGCCTTTAGGTTGTTTATCAAGTCCATGTCAAATATCTTGGTCTCATCTACATTAGATGAATTTGGAATGCTGATGCCAACTACCTCAGTCCTAAGGCCCTTGTTCTCGCTCTTTTTTGCCTCTTCAAGTAATACTTTGAACTCATCAAATACTTGTTTGCCATCGGCAATTTTTTTTGGGTCTAGCTGACCAAAATCACTTTCCTTGTATTTTGCAATCTTGTTTAGTGTTTTAACAAAATCTTCTTCAGTCATTGCTATTCCAGAACTTATTTTAGGCATGGATATGGGAATAGTAAGAAGAGGATCGATTTCCAAAACCTTGATGATTTCAGAAACTTTCTTTTCAAGCCAGTCTGTCCCATGCTGCTTTTCTATTGCTTCCTTTACAGCTTCTGTAGCTATGCTGGATGCTCGCTGAACTTTTTCAAATATGCCTAGAGTAAGCTCTCCTTTTATGTCTCCGAGGAGAAAATGTTGTGCAAACCCTTCAACAATTCTTGTGGGTCCATACAGTGTATTCAGTAATGGTCTATACAGCCATGCAAATCCATAATTGAATATTATTTCTTCATCCATTCCTTCCCAAAACTTTCTTCCAATGTTTTCTATCCTTCTTGTTTCAAGTGTATTTAGAATAAAACCAAATGCATGGTCATTGCTCAGAATTTTGCTAGAGTGTCTTATCCTCATTGACTCGTACCAAAGGGCAGTTCTAAACTGTCTGTATTTCTGAAAATCTGTTCCCTGATATCGCTCAAAGGGAAACATCAGAACTTTGTTTTCTCGTAACTTGGTTTGAATTTCTTTTTGTTCAGTGATTCCGACCGTAATGTTTTCTTTTCCTGACCATCTTCTTACTAGAAATGTGGCTATTTCAAGCAGTGTATCGCTTCGAAGGCGTAGTGATTGCATCAATTTCCAAACATCGAAGTGACGATGTCATTTACCTTCTGGTACTCTACATTGCCCCACTGGGAATAGACATTGGAAAAAACAATGTCAGCAGCCTGTCTTGGTTTCATTCCAGCATCAAGTATCTTGCCAAAGGCTATTGTTTCACGAAGGCTTGGAGAATAGTACAACTCTTCTACCGCTGCCGCCTGTCGTAAAATATTTGCAAGTTTTATGCCCTGTAAAATTTCCTTTTCATGAGAACCTGTGACATATTTTTTTACTATTTGTAGTTCGATCTCTTCTGGTGGATAATCTAATCTAATTCTTATTGGAAACCTGCTAAGTAGCTGTGGAGGCAGTTCCTTTGTGCCAACATGTGATAATGGATTTATGGTTGAAACCACAAACCAGTCTTTTGAAGCCTCGACTAATTCGCCATTAGCTTCCTTGAGAACAAGCTGTCGTCTGTCATCGAGTGCCTCATCTAATCTGAGCAAAACATCTGCTTCTGCTGCATTTATTTCGTCGAGGTAAAGCATGCTTCCTTCCTTCATGGATTTCACAAGTATGCCTTGTTCAAAGCCTACTGCACCATTGTCCAGTGTCTTTGATCCTACAAGATGGCTTTCGCGAGTTCGCAAACTAAAATTAATTGATTCAAGCTTGATGCCTTTTCTTGCAGCAAATTCCCTTACAAGTGTGGTCTTACCAGTTCCTTTTGGTCCTATGACAAGAACAAACAGACCTGACGAATAGGCTCGCTCTAAAACCTCAAATGAATTATTCCAATCTATATACAGCGATTCTGCCAGCACAACTAGTAGAAGTTTTTTCCTTAATTTAAGACTGTCTTATGTTTTGGTCTAGTTAGGCAACTTAATTTTGAAGATAAAATATACTACAAGTATTGAGAAATACCATCAGATATTTTTTTGCTGTAACAATTTGTCTTGTCATATTATCTGGAACATTGTATACTGTTGTGGGACAACAAATACAGATTCCTTCTTGGATTAAAAATAATGCAAGATGGTGGTATGAGGGAAAAATTGCTGACTCTGATTTTATCAAAGGAATTCAATATCTCATACAAAATAATATCATGACAATACCACAGGCAAACTCGACAACTACAAAGGAAAACACGATACCATCTTGGGTGAAAAACAATGCTGGGTGGTGGGCAAATGGAACAATCTCTGATAGCGAATTTGTGGCAGGAATACAATATCTGATAAGCTCTGGCATAATCTACGTTAATTCTGGACAAAATTTGACAAACCCACAATCACAGTGTGATAATTTTACAACAGCTGCAGACAAAGAAACATGTTTGCAACAACTCGAATATAGTACCAAGATAAAAAACTCGATTGCATCCTCTACTCCATACGCTATGGGTCCAGTCACGTTTTATTATATTGGCAGTGAGCTACAGCCTGCAGATGATGGCAAATCCATACTGACCATACATTTGATAGTCAATAACACAAGCACACAAGAAGTGACAATGTCATGTATCAATCAGGGTTCATGCAATTATGCTCTAAGTGACGGAGCAAGAGATATTCCATATGCCACTAACACGCTAGTCTATGGCAGTCTTACATTGTCCCCAAATGCGCCAAAATTTGTGGATTGGACTTTTTATGATGTATTTGACACTGCAAAGAATTACTCTTTCTTTGTAAAAGAACCATGGGGTACAGGTTCTATACCAATAAAAATTCACTAGTACAAAGCCAAACTAGTTTCCAAGTCTTGTATAAGACTCGTCAAGAATTTTATGCAAAGTCTTGTGCCACGCTTCATAACCATCTGGTGTCTTTGGAAAGTTATAGTAGTGGTCTGTCAAAATCTTATTTTGTTGTGCGGTAAATCGTAACCCATCTGCCAACTTTTTGTTCAACGCGCCTCTTATCATCATCCCAAGCTTTCCTACTGTGCCAAAGTCGGGGTGTTCTCCTTTGCTAATTGCCTCTACATCTAGCTTTGAGAGAAAATGTTTCATTCCATAGTTTATCTGATCATTTGTAAGTGTCTGGAGCAGTCTTCTGAAAATCTCAAGACCAGCAGTCTTGTATCCGTAATCATTAATGAAATCTATATTGTACTGCCATAATACCCCTTCGGTAACATCGCCTGATTCTATTGCATGTACTGCATTTTTTCCAATTATTGTTGCGGCAACTATTGCAGGACCTATGCCTCCAGCATCAAGCGGTTTTGGCATCCATGCTGAATCTCCCACCAACATGTATCCATTGGAAACCAGACAATCGTTTTGTCTTCTTACAGAAACTTGCCAGTTGCCAGTTACATTAACGGAATCACTTGGATCATCAGACAATCTGGGATTCTTCATTGCCTTGTTAATCTTGACATAATCGTTTATCAATTTAGTAACATCATCGTTTTGTCCCAATCTCTGATTTCTTTTTTGAAGTTCCTTTTGTTGCACTCCCAAGCCAATGTTGACCTTGTTTTTTCCCTTTGGAAAGACCCACCCATATCCTCCAGGTGCAATATCCTGGTCTAGGTGAATGATGCAGTAATCTGGGTCAAAATCGGTTTTATTCTCAATACCATCTTCAAATTTCATTATGTGTCTTCCAGTGGATTCTAAATCGTCACGGTCTATTTTTTTTTCAATCTTTGAACTATTTGTAAGACCATTTCGTAACATCGAGGTAACACCTGAAGCATCAATTACTATCTTTGCAGTTTTCTTGAACGGTTCATTGGTAACTAGATTTGTCCCTTCAACTCCCACCACAGTTCCATTTTCGTATAGCAAGGTTCTCAATGCAACAGAATATTGCATGTTTATTCCCATTTTCTTTGCATCAGAAAGTTGGCGTTTTGGAAGCTGTTGCCTGTTTAGCATATAGCCATCGCCGTCAAATGGAATTGATGTCTCTCGGTCTGGAGAAAATGCCATTACTCCTTTGACTGGATGCTCTATCTCTGGATTTCCCCAACTGATCTTTATCCTCTCAGTCATGTAATCAACTGTATTCTTGCCTACTGCGTCGCCGCAAATCCAGCCGTTTATCGTCTTTTTGCCTAACGTTGGTTCTGGGTTTCTATCAATAACTAGAACAGATAATCTTTGATTAGAATAGTATGCAACTGACTGTGCAGCAATCATTCCAGCCAATCCGCCTCCTGCAACTATAATATCATAATCCGTTTTCACAGCCAAAAAACAGGATCAACTCTATTTAAAAGAACCGTAATGAAACCAGATCAGGTATTTGGGTCGGTTCGTCGCGGCTTCCTCACAGCAAATGCTCAGACTGGAGCGGCAAAATATTACCTCATCCCCTTTATCATTACTCTACAAACGCTATTAAACTATGCTTGAATTTGCAACTGTTTTTGGATTAAACCTTCAACAATTCCATATACGTTTTGGCAAGCTCACTTTTTTTATAGACTGGAATCTTGATCTTGATTTTAATTGCATCGTTTTGCTGTAAGTTGATTATATTGCTTACAAGTTTGCTTTTGCTTATCCTCAGAAAGAGAGACGAGTCCTCCAAATACATGTCAAGATTTTCAACAAGTTCATCTAGCTCTGATTTTGGAATTCTGGAGACTAGATTTTTTACAAAATCCTCTGCTTGCTTTTTGACAAGCACCGCTTTTGCCAGTATGATTTGGTTTCCATAATATCCCAAAATTTTTTCTTGTGAAAATTCATCTTCTTTTATTTGAAACAGCTCAAAGATGGGTTTTAAGACTTTTTTGTTGTCTTCGGTTGCATGAAATATTATTTCAAGCGAGACTTCGATCTGCTTTACCATCACATAAAATACGCTAGTTGGCGATTAAATCTATTTGGCTTGAAGCAAGACTGTCTCTGCTTCTGCAGTCCTGATAAGCTTGGTTTTCTCAATCCCTACATGTCTGACGTGGATAACCTTCTTGACTGCAGCCAAGATATCAGAATTTATCTTTCCAAAGGCTGTTGCCTGGATGAATTGGTCTATTGTCATCTCAGGTATTGTTTTTGTCATTACGTCTCTTGCAATTAGTCTCAATGCATGCTTTCTTGAGGTATTGAGTTTTTTCTGTGTCAGCGCAATAATCTTAATTCTGAAGAGATATCCATCTTTTGTTCTAAAGTCACCCATGAAATTGATGAGCGAAGAGCCCCGCCTTACAAGACTTCTAAGAAATTCTTTTGCGTACTCGTATCGCTTGAAGATTGAAGATGCAGTCTCTCCATCTACCTTGTTTATTTGAAAATACAATTTGAATTGATGTTGGGAAGGATCACCTTTTACGATATCAAACAATGTAACCTCGACCACTCTGCCTACAGCACTTTCATCGCTAGTGACGGGAAGGTATGCAATAGGGACACTGTTGAACGCTGTGGGAGCAAGAACTGTAACCCACTTCTTTTCTCTCCACTTGTCCTTGACCCTTGCGGTTTTTTGGCGAGCCAACTAAAACCAACCTTTGAAGCCAAAATATAAGTTGTACGACATTTTAGATCGTGCTTGACCCAACATATTTTTGTAAAACCTTCGGAATCGCTATATGTCCATCTTTTGTCTGAAAGTTTTCCATTATGGCAACCATTGTTCTAGTAGTTGCAACAAGAGTACTGTTCAAAGTGTGAAGTTGTTGTGGCTGATCATTTGTTCGGTCGCGAAATCTTATCTTCAGTCTTCTTGCCTGAAAATCAAGACAGTTGGAGCAAGAAACAATTTCTCTGTAGTTGTTCTGACCTGCCATCCAAACTTCAAGATCATATGTCTTTGCAGAAACCTTGCCCATATCTCCACTTGAGAGCAACATTATCCTGTATGGCAACTCTATTTTTTGATAAAATTCTTCTACAATAGCAAGCATTCTTTCATGTTCTTTCCATGATTCTTCTGGCCTTGAAAAAACAAATTGCTCTACCTTTTCAAATTGATGAACTCGAAATATGCCCTTTTGATCTCTACCATGCGCTCCAGCCTCCCGCCTAAAACATGGGCTGACCCCGGCATATCTGATTGGCAGACTTTTTCCTTCAATTATTTCATCAGCGTGCATGGAGACAATTGCATGCTCTGATGTTCCAATCAGGTAGAGATCTTCTCCTTCTGTCTTGTAAATGACATCCTCGAAATCTTGAGCAATTATTGCTCCTTCCATAGAATTTTTGTTTATCAGGTATGGTGTCTGGATGGGTGTGTAATTTTTTTCAGACAGAAAATCTAGTGCAAATTGAATTAGTGATTGATTTAATCTTACGAGTTGATTTTTCAGATAATAAAATCTTGCACCTGCTACTTTGGCAGCTCTTTCCAAATCTGCAAGATCAAGACTTTGCATTAAATCAATGTGGTCTCTTACTTTGAAATCAAAACTTGGTACCTTGCCCCATTTTTTAATTTCCTTGTTTGCAGTCTCATCTTTTCCTATGGGAACTGATTCGTGGATCAAATTAGGCAAAGTTAGAGAAAGTTTTGCATATACAGTCTCAGTTTTGATTTGAGTTTCTTCCAATCTGCGTAGCTCCTCAGAAACTGATTGCATTTGTTCAATGAGACTGGTAACATCTTGATTTGATTTCTTTTTCTTTGCAATTTCTAGCGAAATCTCGTTTCTCTTTTTTCTCAAATCATCTGTCTTTACAATCAGCTCACGTCTCTCCTTATCCAAGTTCATTAGTTGTTCTAGAGGAAAATCAATAGCTCTTTGTTCCAGCATCTTTTTTATTTTCTCAGGATTATCTCGAATTAGTTTTGGATCAAGCATTAGCTAGTCACTCTAAGTACAACCTGAGTTTGCTCAAGAACTTCATCAATAGTAGAAATCAATGTTTGTATATTTCCTTTACCTTCAAATACAAAAACTAGACCAGCTGATTGCTCTTTGATTTCAAAAGAAAGATTTTCTGGAAAATCAATATTGTCTGGTTCCAGAGCCTTACGGATTGTTTCTGCCTTTTGCGCTGAAATGTTATTTAGAAACACTTGGACTCTGCATTCTAGC
Source organism: uncultured Nitrosopumilaceae archaeon (assembly GCA_964447595.1). Taxonomy (GTDB): domain Archaea; phylum Thermoproteota; class Nitrososphaeria; order Nitrososphaerales; family Nitrosopumilaceae; genus Nitrosotalea. The sequence continues at coordinate 15,960 of CAYUTC010000009.1, read as the reverse complement.
GACATTTTCTTCTAAATAGTCTAGGAATTCATCTAATTTGTCTTTTGTAATTCTGGCTCCGGCTGCTGCATCATGACCGCCACCTACACCAGAAACTTTGGCAGCGCACTCTCTCATAAGCAATCCCAAGTTTACTTCGGATTTGCATCCAGTTGATTTGCGTGATGAAAATTTGATCGTGCCTTCTTCTCCATTTGTTCGAAGTATGACTATCTTTCCTGTGTTTTTCTGCGAGCCGCCAAGAAGTGATGATACTGCACCAGTCATATTTTCTGGTACTAGTCCCTCACCGTTTACTAAAATGTATGAACCGTTATCAGTAACTCTCCATCTTTCACTGGAAAGTGTATTCATGTATGTTCTAAGAAATGTTCTATAGTCCACCAAAATGTTTTCTCCTTCCTGAAGCATCTTTGTTCTGTCGCCCATGCAAATCGCAATGCCGACACCAGCCTTGCGAATTCTTCCACATGAGTTTAACATTGTGGAAAACTCTCTTGCATCACGCAGAAAACTGCGCTTGTCTTCTCCTACAAGAGTGTAAGTGTATCCAACAAGTTCATCAACTATCCCACTTGCGTTCTTGCTTGGGATAAATTTGGATATGGTTTGAAGAAGAATTCTTTTTTCATCCTCCGAAAGTTCCGCAGGAACTCTCCATCTGCTACCGTCTTTTAATTTGATTCCAGATGAGTTTAGCAAGGAGAGGCATGCATCACGATTCCATGTGAGGCCCTCTATGAAAGGCTGTGACGTAAATGCAAGAGCATCTGGAAGAGGCCTTGTTTCTCTTCCAACAAGAAGTATGTCTAAATCAATTTCAAGCTGGTTATTCTTTTTTGCAGTTGCAGCAACATCTAGATTGACTCCGGTAAATGATTTTTTTTCTCCCTGATCTTGTCTGTCGCCTAATGCAGCTACCACTGCAATCCAAGCCAGATCGGTATTTTCCTTGTGTAAAGCTTTTGAAACCAGATATGCCATGCCTCCTGCAGAGACATCCAATCCGCCATCGATGTCATACTTCCAAGCATTGATGACTCGCTCATTGTCAAATTCTTCTTTTGGTATCTGGTGATGGTCAACAACTATCCAGTTATTGTCCAATGAATTGTCCAATTCTTTCGCAAATCCTCCACCAAGGTCAGTAATGATGTGAAATTGTCTTGAATCATTTTTGAGCTTGTCAATCAAATTCTTGCTAAATTCATTTACCGTTTTGACAGTACACTTTGCTCCAGATCTGACAAGTGATTTAGTTACAATACTTCCAGATGTAATTCCATCACAGTCAAGATGAGTTATTACTGAAATGTTTTTTCCTGACTTGATGCAATCAGAAACTTTGTCATGGAAATAAGATAATGCTTGGTCCAGCTTGGTCATTACTCAAGTTGAGCAATGACTGCCTTATATTTCCAAGTTTTGGGGATGCGGCCAATGTCCTTGTAATAGGACGATAATCTGTGAACCTTGGCTTCTAACAACTCAAGCGATCTTACATTTCTCCTATCTGACTTGTGTGCCTTTAGATGCTTTTGCAAGCCAAGTGCCTTTGTAACCAGATTGTTAAGATCCTCGGGCATGTCCGACTTGATTCCTTTTTGTTCCAAAATCTCGGTAATCGATTTTTTTACTATCTGCCTTGTAAGAGGGATAGAATACTGATCGCGCAGTTTTACTCCGATCTCACTTGGTCTGAGGCCCTCCTTTGCATATTTTACTACGAGCTCTTCTATCTCAGCGGGGCTTTGTTTTACCCACGTCGGTGTGATAGGGGTAACAGGCCTTATAGAATGAGATTTTCCATGTCTGTGTGAATGTAGTCTACCCACGACCGGCTTGCTTTCTAAGGAAACATAAATGTTTACTTGAAATATCAGATCTTCTGATTACATAAAAGTTAAATAGTAACGTAATTCATTTTGTGTTAGGTGCTAAAATGAAAAAACCAATAATTATTGGAGCCGCACTGCTAGCTATCTTTGTAGTTTCTTCATACGGTCAGTATGCTGCAGCACAATATGTGCCAGGCGGTGGACTAACACTAGAAGATGAATTAAAGGTAGCAAAAGCAAGAATTGCCGATGTTCAGGCAAATCCGCATGCTGGTTCTGGTACACCATATCTTGATGCAAACGGTGTCATCGGTGCATCAATCATCTCAGGTGCGGTATTTGGCGGAATCTTTATTGCGTTTGTCGTAAGGGCAAAGCAAATAGAGAAGGCAAGAGGAACTCGCTAGTTCTTTTCTTTTTCTTATTTTATCTCCCACTAGATCGTATTTTATAATGTCTCACAGAAATGTATATATCGTACTTAAATTGTTTTGAATGATGATGAGCGCGATATTCGCTATGCTCGTAGGTATGCTGTCAAACTATGTAGGTCAGATAGGTCCAAACTATGACCCGCTGTTCTACGATGTCATGACTTACATATTTGCAACAATAATGTTCACAGTATTCCTTCTCGGAGTAATTGCTTTCTGGCTCAGAGCACACGGTCTTGCAAGCGGTGCAGTAAGAGAAAGATGGGTTGCTGAGCTAAACAAGCACTTTGAGAGAGAAGGCATTGGTCTGATCCCAGACAACGGAAAATACTGGTAAATTCCACCTTTTTCCTTCTTTTTGAATTTCAGTCTAGTGTTAACTCTGTGGTGGAGGCGTAAATGTTGGTGCGCCTTGATTCTTTGAAACAAAGTCTGCCTTGAAATGATCTCCGTCATGTATGATAGTGTGTATGAAATCAGGCGACTCGACACCATTCTCATATATCTTGGATTTTGTGTCATCCATGTCACGTAAATCAAAACCCCAAATCCACAGGAACTGCCCTATCTCAAATGGGTACTCTTTTGTTGCTGCCACATGAATCACGCCGTCATCTGCAAGCGTATACAGTGACCTCTGACAGTCTTTAGTGATTCCAACATTTGCAGGAATGTCTTTTTTTTTGCCATCTACGGTAACCTCTAACGTAGCTGAAATCTTGTACTGGATCTCTTTTCCATTTGTACACTGGTAAAGTGGATTGCCTTGCTTAATCTGGGACTGGACAAAAGTATTTCCAACTGCAACTGAAATTCCTATTGCAGCAGTAATAGCTAGATACTTGAGGGTCTTCTTTCGCTTTGCAGGATCGCCCATTCCTGGCCAGATCATGAGCTTGCTGTGATTGCTGGGGTTATATACATTGACATCTTGTACAACTAGGAAAAATCAAAGAAATGAAAATATGTGAAAGGAGATTTAGAGTGAAGATTCGCCGCGTTTTTTAGTTCCTACGTCTACGGCATCATCTACGTTATAGATGAATATCTTGCCTTCCCCCTGCATCCCAGTACTTGCATTAGTCGTTATAGCATCAATGACCTTGTCCACCATGTTATCTTTGACAACCACATAGATGTTTACATTCACGTTATAGGCAGATAGAAATCGTCCACCTCTTCCAGATGATACCATCTCTCTTGGTCTCTTTCCTCTTCCTTTAGCTGTGAAATATGTGAAGCCACCGATGTCTAGCTGCGTTAATGCATTAAAGACAGGTTCCAACTTGTCTTCTGGTAGTACAGCTTCTATTTTCTTCATAATTGAATTCAGAGCAACTATGGAAAGGTTTTATTAAAATAATTCCTTAGAAGATTATAAACTAAAGAATATTATCATAAAAAAATAATTTTAGGATAAAATACCTTTTATAGATCAAAAACCGCTTTTCAAAAGAATGACCGAATCAATCAAGAAGGTTCGAATCGTAGAAAAAGTTCAAGAAAAGTTGAGGGAAGGAATAGACAATTACAGAGCAGCAACTGATGCCGCACCACGATTTGATGTATATGATGTAATCGATGAAGTGTTTGCAGCTATCAATCCAACAGTAGCTGATGAAACCAAAGTGACAGTGGACGAGGTCAGTGGTTGTATTCGAGCTTCCTATCTAGATCGAAAGGATCCATCGGAGAGCACACACAAACAAAAGATGGCAAAGATAATGAGAAAGAGTGCTCTTACTATAATGGAAAAACCAGTAGATGGACAACTAGATGCCGGTTCTGGTGTAAAATTGGTCGGCAGAGCAGAAAGAGTTGAAGAAGATGTTGCCATGGTCTTCAAGAGTGTAGAAGAGTTGCCAGAGATGCCATATCCTGAACACTTCATACAATTGAACTCATACCTGTTCATGTTTGACAAACCAGAAGGTGTGATAGTGTATTTCGACAAAGAAGGAAACGAGATGGAATTTCAAGTTCCAAAGAGTGAAAGGCTACTTCATGAAACAAAACGAAGAGCTCGCATCTTAAACACATTGCTAAAAAATAACATAGCACCAGCAATTGAACCATCAGAGAGATGCCTCAGTTGTCCACACAATGAAAAGTGTTACTATACTTCTGAGGACAAAGTAAAATGGGGATTCTGGGCTCGTGGCAAGTGGCTCGAACTCAAGTCAAAATCAATCCTATAACTACATTTTTTAATTTTTATTATATTCCTATTATTGATCCTGATTCTTCATCTCTTACAACAATTGAATTTTCAGGAATCCATTCATAGGTGCCAACCAAAAATTTTCTTCCGCCAATAATTACTGTGAGGTACTTGTATTTTCCAACCATCTGTTGTTCTGCATAACTTAACAACGATGACAATGGAACTAGCCTGATTGCGCCTGAACCGAAAATTAATTTTGAATCTCTGCCATGTCTCCAAATTTGATATGGAAGTTCCTGTGGATCTTTTGGTTTGAACAGATCTGGTTTAATCGCAATTGCAATACAAAATGCCAACGTCAATGCACCAACAATAAAATAGATATTTGAAATGGAATCCGGAGACACCACAGAAACGTGCTTTATGCCAAATCCCAGCCTGTTCGCTATGAAGGGAGCTGACAGCTGAGCTTTCATGGCTGCGGTATGGAACAGAAACATTCCTCCATAGATAAGCGTTGTTCCTACTAGTGAAAGAAATGTACAGAACACATTTCTCCAAAAAATGCTAAAAACAAATAATGAAAGAATTGGTATTATCAAAAATTCTGCTTGCTGTCTTGCGGAATGATTGGCAAGCGAAGCAAAACTAAACAAAACCTGCAGCAACAAAATGGACGAAAATGCTACCAGGCTCAAGGAAAGCCAAAAGTGGTTTTTATGCTCAAACCAATCCTGGGTTTTTTCAATAAACACCCATCTGTCATCTGGATATTGGTTTTCTCTCATGTCCTATAATTACGTGAAAGTAGAAATTATGTAATTCGCTATAATATCATTTCATAGGACTTGGTTCTTCATTTTTGAGAAAGACTCGAGTTTTATACGGTTTTACGGTGTCTTTGTGATAATACTGTGCCTTGGTGCCATGTTCGAAAACAACTATCTTGATGACGTCTGTTGGTTGCAGCGAACTATCGCTTTCCCTTAGATATTCAATCAGTTCTCTTTCTGACATGGACAAAATCTCTCCTATTTTTTTTCGATAAGGTTTCAACACGTAAAAAATTCAATGCTTGTATATAACATATCTTTTCGCTGTTCCACTATTCAAAATATTCAGAAGATCTATTAAATATGGTAAATGATTTGAAACATTTGTCTTGATTGATACAAAGATCGATTGGTTTGATGATTTTTTAGGTCTGGGTTATCACATGTATGATGTCAGACCTACAATTTTTTTAATGTTTGATGCAAGAAGAAAACTTGCCAACACATGGAGCAAAATAATAAAATATTTTCCAGACGATGAAATCAAGGTAAGATTTGTGGAAAAAGATTCTCAATACGAATTTGTTCTTTATTGCCAGTCTCGCATACTGTTGACCACTTGGGTCTTCTCAAAAACACTCAAGATTTCAGAATATTACAAGCAATTCAAAGAAGATTTTGATGGTGTTGCAAATCTCAAACTGGCATTGTACATTCCAAAAAAAGACAAGTATGAACTTGAGCTATTCAAATACATAAAAAGAATCACTGATGTCAAGTTCCCGACTGAATCTGATGTGGAACAGGATTTCATACTGTCGCGTTCAATCCAGAATCTTCGCAGAAATAACGACGACCCGAAAGTTTGAGAGTGCTAAATGTGTGACTTGAGTAAATCTACCCACGCAGTCCAGTCTATGCTGTAATACATCAACGGTTGTCGCTGTGGATAATTTATGACACTTCTTGTAATGCCAAAATCTATTTTTTTGACCTTGTTTTTTTCATCCTTAAATGATATTCTTAAGAAATTGACCTTTCTTGCAGTGACACTTTCTATGTTTACAAGGGAATTTAATGGAATTATCAAACTCTTAGAATTCTTTGATATGTCTTCATCCAGGTCAGACTCGGAATAATTTGCAAGTTTTGTTACCTTGGCCTTGTCATCGCCAAAATATTTTTCTCTTTCCTTAGACATGAGTTGAAGAAATCTCGGCACAAAGATTATGTTTTTATTTGTTAATGCAAGTACGCCTTCCTTGCTCTTGTGGAAAAAACCTGAAAGACCAAGTGGAATATCCCAAATCTTGGGAAGTGAAGCTATGATGTATTCTTCATCGCCTAGGTTGATTCGCATTTGAGATAATGGTAACCCTATGGTAAATCAACCTATCTTGATGATACCTCAGATTGAGCAAAAATAACGTGGATTTTATGGATGGCCTTCGCCTTCATAAGTCATTCCATAAGTTCCAGCATACTTTCCTTCTTTGATGCGCTTGTATCTATAAGACCTCTCGCCAAAGTATATGGCAATGGTTATTCCAAGAGCAACTGCAGTTGCGATGAATATCTCAATTCCTGCTTCTGCCATTACTGAACTACTTTGGAGCTTGTATAATAATTTTTTTTAATTTTTTTTCAAATTCTATGATACAACATTTTATATGGAATTAAAAAAGGTATTTTACCTAATAGTATCATAAAAAAAATTTTTTAGGATAAAATACCTTTTATAGACGGCTATCATCTTTACGAAAAGATGTCGAAAACAACTCTGAGAATACCACATCAAGTACTGTCAAAAAACAAATGGCCTATAGTTTTTGCATTGTCAGCTTTGGTTGTTACAATATCAGGATTCACTGCTATGCAATATGCCAATGCTCAGTTTGGTCCATTAGGAAATCTTGCTGATCCAGCAAAGACAAGTGAAGTTCACTGTGGTCAACCAATGATTCCGCCAGGTACAGGAACCTTTGGTGGTAGCACGGCACCATGCATTGATACTGGAGACACGGCATTCATGTACATAGCAGCTGTGATCGTCATGATAATGACTCCGGGCGGTGTTGGCTTCTTGTATGGTGGTGCGACACGAAGAAAACATGCACTGACGGTGATTTTACAAAACTTCATGGTTTATGCAATTGTTAGCATACAATGGGTTCTCTGGGGCTACTCACTAACGTTTGGTCCATCTGCTGATCCATTTGGTTTCATTGGGAACTTGGATTGGGTTGGACTAAACAATGTACTCCATAATGCACCCTCTGATGTTTATGCACCGACAATTCCACATCTTGCTTATGTGATGTTCCAGCTCATGTTTGCCGCTATCACTCCTGCATTAGCAATAGCAGGATATGCAGATAGAGTAAAGATGAGTGCGTTTTTGATACACATAGTTCTATGGACTACCTTCGTCTATAACTTTGTGGGACACGCAAATTGGTCACTTGGAAGTCAAGGTTCGGCTCCTGGCTGGCTGTTCAAGATAGGTACAGAAGACTTTGCTGGCGGAACAGTAATCCACATTACCTCAGGTTTTGCTGGACTTGCTGCAGCAATGTTCCTTGGACGGCGTATAGGATATGGAAAAGCCCCATTTGAGCCTCATTCAATTCCACTGATTATACTTGGTGCTACATTGCTGTGGTTCGGATGGTTTGGTTTCAACCCAGGAAGTGCAGGATTTGCAGGCTTCCTTGAAACAGAAGCATTCCAAAATACAAACCTTGCAACTGCTATATCTGCAATGTGGTGGCTGTTTCTTTCTTGGGCTCATACGGGCAAGGCAAGTGCAATTGGTGCAACTAACGGTGCAGTAGCAGCATTAGTGGCAATTACACCAGCATCAGGATTTGTAGGAGTTTGGGCATCAATAATCATAGGATTTGCCGCTGCAACAGTCTGTTTCTACTCTGTTCTGATAAAGAACCGAGCAAGAATAGATGATGCATTGGATACATGGGGCGTACACGGAATGGGTGGAGTAACTGGAGCACTTTTGACAGGTGTATTCAGCGAAGTACGTATCAATCCATATGGTCGCGACGGTCTATTCTTTGGCAACCCGATGCAGTTTGTGATAAACGCTGAAGGTGCCGCCTTTGGTGCAGCTTGGTCATTTGGTATCACATACATAATATGGAGAATCCAGGATGTTATTTGGCCTGGTGGTGTAAGAGTAACACCAAAAGAAGAAGAGATTGGCCTAGACTTGAGTCAAGTCGGAGAACGGGCATACTCGCAATTTGCAGAGTAGGACTCCTCGATTCCCTACATTTTTTTGTTTGGTTTTCAAATCATATGATATCAAAACGTGAAAAGTAATCTTGACTTCAGAAACGGTAAAAAGTATGTGGAGTTAGACTCAAACAATGGTTGACAGGTGGCTCATATTCTGTATTACGCAATTTATCAGTGCAGGACTAGGATTCTTTTGGGGGTTCGCATTGAGAACGACTCCCTACTATTTAATCTTCATGTACGTGGGAGGATTTTTTTTCTCGCTTGGTGTATTTGCCATAACAAGATGGGGATACGACAGGTGGAAAGCAAAGCAAAAACCAAGACGACGTAGATGATGAAAATAATTTGATTTCATTCGTGTCACCAGATTAGCTTTGTTTATATCACCACTATCAGGATTAGTGTTGATCTTATTTGTCTGTGAAAAAGCCGTTCTTGTCACGAAAGAAAAGACTAGCAATTTTTGCTGTCGTTACCGCTATTGGTGTAAGCGTAGCGTCTTATAATGCTATGCAGAGCTTTAATTTTTCAAATTCAAAGGAATGGAATTTTGATTCATACCAAAACGATACCTTGCCATCAGAACTTGCTTCCATGGAGACAGATCCCTCTCCGGGATCATGGATGGTAAAAGCAGATGATTCTGGTCCTTCACAACCAAACGTTTTGGCTAAATTTCCAGGAAATAATAATTCCACCTACCACATTCAGGTATTGCCGGGCTCACCAATTGTAACAGAGGCACAAGTAAGTGTAAAATTTAAGATAGAACCAGGCCAGACTGAGGCAGCAGGATTAATTCTAAGATTCATCGACAAGACTCACTACTTTGTACTCATGGCAGACGCGAAAAACAACAGACTCTCCTTGTGCAAGTCTGGCATTGAATTTGTAGTATGCAATTATGAAGCGCCTGCCCAAATTAGTGTAGGACAATGGCATACACTGAAAGCAAATATTTCAGGACAAGGAATAGGCGGATATCTTGATGATAATGCACTAATTAAAGCCAACAACCAGTATTATCAAAATGGAGAGATAGGATTGTGGACTAAAGAAGATACCAAAGCTTACTTTGATGACGTGAAATTAAAATATTGAGCAAAGCCATTTAATTGGCATCAAAATAAAACAAGTAATGCAAGTAAAATGTGCCGATTGTAATTGTCTTGCTGACCAATGCAAATTATCAAAATCAGAAAAAGATTGTCCTGATTGTACTTGGAACAAATGCTGTTGCTGGGATACAATCAATTCTTAAAATAGATTCATTACAATTTTGTTAGAACACGCATTAGCTGTAGTAAAGTGTCAAAGAGTCAAGAATTAGTAGGGCAAGGTTCACAGACCTAGTGTGTCAGAAAAAGAAAAAAACACTGGAGTATCCTTGAGGTCTCAGATAATACTTGCGTTAATTCCTAGCTTTATCACTCAGATAATTGCATTCTACCGTATCAGAAAGTTGTTAAATGGAATCATAATGGAAATTGTCATATTTTTTATCGCGTTGGTAATTGGCAAGATAATTTCTTGGCCCTATGGGATGGTCTTTGCTTTGCCCGTTACGATTGGCATACCCGTGTACTATGTTCGCAAGTGGACTCTGGAATTTAACAAAGCCCGCAAGGGTCTGTTCTGGTGACTAATACTTTTTCGTAACTAGTTGAAGAAAATGAAAAGAGAGGGGGTGATTTTTTAAATCACTTGCCACGGTCTTGTAGCAAACGTAATCGCATAACCAACTCCAATGATTATTGATTGGTATGCAACGTTTGTGTATGGAATTGGCTTTACAATTGGATTGCCTGTCACGACAATTGTTTGTCCTGGGCCAAGTCCTGGACCGATGCTTGCGATGTTAAGCTGCGTGTGCATGTGATATACTGCTGGTTCTAGGGCCATGATTGTTAGCTTGTATGGAACCACTGCGTTTGCTGGAATTGTGATTACGTTTCCAGGTGGTTCTCTTGCCATAATTTCCCATCTGTTTCCAGCGTTTGGAGAGTCACCGTATACAGTGTACCAGCCTCTTAGGTCTCTGTCTACAAGACTTACGAATTTGCCTGAGACTGTCAGAGTGTCACCTGTCTGGACAGATTGCTTTGACCAAGTCTCATCATCTATCCTAACAAAACGACTCTGAAGCTGCGCTTGTACACCATGTGCTTCTGCTTGTTGGAACATTTGTGCCAATGATGGTCCAACTGCTCCAAGTGCAACGACCACACCTATCGCAGCTATGATTAACTTCTTATCGACCATATCGCTTAACTAAACCAAGTGACAAACTACAACGATATATGTTTTGCCCTGGGGATATGCGATCATGCAATTGAAAAAACGATTATTAATGTTTAACATTGATGATTAACATAACAATGCATAGTTTTTAGCGTATATTTCATGAATTCATCTATATTAAAATCAAAATTTATTTCAGTATGTATCCGGGAAATATGCAGAAACTATAAGTGATTTTACAATTTTCATACATAATGCTTTAAATATACAAGAAACATCTTGGGTAGCATGGCACAAATGCCAGCACTGATTCCAAAAGAAGTTGAGGTCCAGAGACTAAAAAAGATCTGGATGATCATCATTGCTTTGGGATCGATCGCTGCATCCGTCGAAGTAGATAACTTCGTAGATGGATCTCTACACCAAACATCAATCAGAGATAGCGCCTTTACACCAGCACATTGGTGGTTATACAGTCACTTTGTTGCTCTACCATTAGGTTGGGGTGCAGTGGCTATCTATGACAGAAAGGTACCAATACTGAGAGGTCCAAACAACTCAATGAACACCGGTCTTAAGATGACCATTCTAGGTTATCTTGCAACCATGTTTACAATCGGTGTCAATGAGATGTGGCACTTTTGGTATGTAGAGGAAATCTTCGCAGTTCCAAACCACTGGATGTTCAACATGGGTGTCGTCGTAGCATTCATGGGCGCACTTGCCTATGTAGTAAGAGTTTACGCACGACTGGTCGAACTAGGTGCAGAAACACCAGGTGAGAACCCATATGTTGCAGAAATGTACAAGATGGCCCTAGAAGGCAAATTGTACAGCAGATCTATCCCATAGAAAAAAGCGCGCAATAGCGCATTTTTTTATTATTTTTACGATCAAGTATGTAAAATTGATATCACCTCTCAGGAAAAACTTAAAAGCATACCCCTCTCTAAGAAAGCCAAATGACCTTACCAAAAGGATTCGGTACAGGTGGCGGAGGTTCTAGTTCCGACGTAGCCAAGATGATTGGCAGACGAATAGAGAACTATGTACCACATATTACTGCCATATTCGTTGGATGTTGGTTAGCAACATGGGGAGGAGTTGCAGTAGCAGTTACATTCTATCCCTGGGCATATCCACCGCCAAGCGCACACTATGCGTTGACTGTACTTACAATAATTGAAGCCATTGGCTTCATGCTAGCTGTTAAAGTAGCAACCGAAGGTACTGACAAAGCAAGAACATACAATGGTCTCATTGCTGGTGTGATAGCTGCAATTGCAGTTGCAACAATACTGACAGACAGCTTCTTCTTCGGTGGATAAATACAATATCCATTTCACCCCTTCTTTTATTAATTCACAAACGGTAGCAGAGGCTCCCACCTGATCTATACCATCAAAAAATCTTATATACACCACACATATCAGAAGTGCTAATGGTCTGGCTAAGACGATGTACTCACTATTTGTTCATAATAGTGGTAGCAGTCAACTCGACCTTGTTGACAATCAACGCAGGAGACTACATATTCTACACTGACTGGATGTGGACATCATATGTGATATTTACTCTATCACAATCATTGATGCTCGCAGTTGGTGCAGCATATTACCTAACATTCACTGGTGTTCCAGGAACTGCAACCTACTATGCACTGATAATGACAGTGTATACATGGATTGCAAAAGGTGCGTGGTTCTCTCTGGGATATCCATATAGCTTCATCGTTGTACCAGTCTGGATTCCGTCTGCGATACTGATGGATCTGGCGTATTGGGCAACAAAGAAGAACAAGCACTCTTTGATCCTAATCGGTGGTGTGCTTTGTGGAATGTCCATGTCGATGTTCAACATGATCAATCTATTGACAATAGATGATCCACTGGAGACTGCTTTCAAATACCCAAGAACTACATTGCCACCATACATGACTCCAATAGAACCCCAAGTAGGCAAGTTCTATGATAGTCCGGTAGCGCTGGGTGCAGGTGCTGGTGCGGTACTTACCGTAACAATGACTGCATTGGGCTGCAAACTAACAACTTGGACATACAGATGGATGGCAGCTTGGAGTAAGTGGGACTAAATCCCCTTTTCCTTTTACTTTATTTTCTTTTAGACCAAGGCTACTTTTGAAAATAAAATTAATAGTTTTTAATTAAAAGTTCTTGATGGCCTGTTCGCAGCTGTGAAACGGAATTGATGAACCTGTTTGCACTAATTTCTATGATGCCATCAGAGAATTCCTTGAAAAGCTGGAGTATCTTGGGCGACTTGGAATTTGACAAGAGCACCTTGACACCTCTTTTATCCAAGGCCTTGAATTTTGCATACAGTCTCTTTTGATCACTGAAATTAAAATCGCCGTTGGTATAACTTGTAAAATTTGCTGTATCACTTACTGGTTGGTATGGCGGGTCTAGATAAACAAAATCTCCAGATGATGTATTTTTAATTGCCTGCTCAAAGTCCTGGCACTTGATTGAGATGTTCTTTGATTGTAAAACTTTGCTGACTGCCACAAGATTTTCCTTGTTTACAATATTTGGATTTACATACTTGCCAAGTGGTACATTGAATTTTCCCTTGCTGTTTACCCTGTAGAGGCCATTAAAGCATGTCTTATTTAGGAAAATTAATCTTGAAACCTTGTCTATCTGCCCTTTGGGATTGCTCTCCCTTATTTTGTAATAGTAACTGCTTGGGTCTTCAAAGTATTGAGTAGAATGTGTTTCCAGTGCAGAGACAAGCTCCCTCACTTTGTCCCTTATGGTAACATATGATAACACCAAATCAGAATTAAGGTCCGAGATAAACCACTTTGCTTGTCTTTCTTGTGGCACCAAGTGGAAAAAAACGGCACCGCCGCCCAAAAACGGTTCAAAGTAGTGCTCAAATTTTTCAGGTACGTGATTTGAAATCACGGGCAAAAGCTGCCTTTTGCCTCCTGCCCACTTTACAAAGGGTTTTGGTATGGTAGAAAGAATCTGGTATTCTTGCTTCAATATATGCTAATTTCTAAATCTTATTTTGTATAATATGGCAACAAAAGATCACACACTGTGTAACTTTTTTTAATCAAAATAGGACTGGCAATCTCATTACTGAAAACTAGACTAGATAAAGTAAAATCAAGGATGATTTGAGAGTTGATGAGATTGGCTACAAGAAAAGAAGCCTTGGAGCAGGCCAAGGTAACAAGCATTGAACTATTAGAAGAGAAAAAATCACTGCACGAGATACTTGTTGCATGCAAAAACATTAGCAAGCTGCTGCAAATTTCTGAGAGAAATTCTTGGATAGACCTTGAGATAAACGGATATCTTGTCAAATACAAAAGCCAGAACGAACTCTATGATAATCTCCCAGCATACAGGAAGACTTGCTGGAAATTTTATGACCTCTATGGAAACACAATATCTTTGCCTCCTGATATTATGGAGCTTTTCGGCAAATCTCTAGTTTATCACCCAGTCAAGGAACTGGAAAGTAAAAATGAGATCATAATAGGAAATCAATTCTTGGAAAAGTTCAATAAATTTATTTCAGAGCATGGAATGGACTATGCTTCAAAAAACGTTAGAATTCATGAAGCAAAGGTATCAAAAAACGAAATACATCAGATTCTAGCTGGCATAAAAAACAAAATACAGGAATTTCTTGACAATGTCATTGCTTTGCTTGAAATTGATTAGTTTTGAAATTCAGCTAACCTGATTTGTGAAAAGTTAATCTTCTAGTTATACCGTATACTAGCGTTGCGAGGGGTTGCAAGAAATTTGAAAATTTTATGTGATTATTTTCTATCTTTAGATGTGTTTGCAAACTCAGGTAGGAAATTGGTATGAATTCGTTTAGCTCCGTTGGCGGTTTATTGATTGGAATCTTGGGTCTGCTGTCTGCAGCTTATGGGCTAAATCCTACAGTTCCCTATGCAGGCCAAGCCTTTTCCGTTGGAATTGTAGGCGCAGCAACTGGCGGGGTTATTGTCTGGTTGGGCAGCAGAAAAACAAACAAAAACATTCTTGTTCAACAGTACGAGGAAAGGTCCTCAAAAAACGATTCTACTCAGGAACTGGCAAAATACAAGACACTATACGAACAGTCTCCTGTAATGCAAAGAACTGTTAACACTGACGGTATCATAATTGAATGCAACCAAGCATATGTGAAAAGTTTTGGTAATGCAAAAAGCGACATTATTGGCAAGTCACTCTTTGACCACACGGCCCCGCAAAGCATTGAAGGTATGAAAAAGACTTTTGAGAGCTGGAAACAAAGCGGCAGAGTTGAAAACGAGGAGATTTGGTTTAAGAGAAAGGATGGAAGCACTTTTCCAGGCTTGCTTAGTGCCAACAACATCTATGATAACAAAGGCAAGCTAATTGGCAGCAACACTCTGATAAGGGACATTTCTGAAACCTACAACGCACACAAGGTAGTAGACGAGCATGAAAGACAAAAAATTCAGCTCGATGAGCTCAAGAAAATGGATGCACTAAAAGAGGAATTTTACATGACAGTTTCAAAGGAGTGCCAGATTCCAATAGAACCCATAAAAAGATACTGTGAAATGCTAAAAGAATCTTCAGGTGGAAAACTAGATGCAAAACAACTTGATGCAGTAAATGAGATTTACAATAATGCTGCCAAACTAGAACAATTAATACACGATATCATTGACGTGCAAAAGATCAACAGCAACAAGATGGAATTTAGAAAAGAACCGTTTCAAGTTGATGAATTTATGCACAGCATAGATGATGTTTGCTCTCCAATGATGGCAGACAAGAAAATTGCATTTACCACAAAATCCTCTACAAAATATACCCTTAACAGTGACAAGGCAAGGCTACGGCAGGTGCTATATAACTTGGTGCAAAATGCAATAGACTTTGTGCCCCAGGAGGGCGGTAAAATTGACGTGGTATCAAGTGAAGAAAAGGATTCTGTTGTGTTTTATGTCAAAGACAATGGTGTGGGAATTTCTGAGAAGAGAAAGGAATCAATTTTTAAGAAATTCTACCAAGTTAACCTCTCTTTTAAGAGAAAATATGGAGGAAGTGGATTTGGATTGGTGATTTGCAAGGGAATTGTAGAAAGCCTTGGCGGAAAAATTTGGTTTGATAGCAAAGAAGGAGAAGGCACTACATTTTATTTGACCATTCCAAAATAATCTTTTAAAAAACTGTAAGCTCCGAGCGGGATTCGATCCCGCGACCTTTACCTTACCAAGGTAACGCTCT
>CAYUTC010000008.1:0-28937 GCA_964447595.1 uncultured Nitrosopumilaceae archaeon | reverse complement strand
CGATCAAAATCAATCAAATTGATGTCAAATCCCTATAGGATACGGCAGCCGTTTTAATTGAATAACGAATGAAATTTATGAAAACAATGCATTCTATGATTTAGAATTCATTTCCGTTGCAAAAAATGATTTGTTGATTAAAATTTTATGATTTTATAATAAATTTGTTCGTAGAAATCGATTTGATATTTAATGTTACAGGATTTTAGAATGCAATCGATTGCAGGATATGATTTAATGATTGCAATTTTGCGATCTCGTAGTGAATTCGTTTTTTAGAAAATGATTAAGATTTCATTTTTATTGAAAAAAATCAATTATTATTGATATGATAAAAAGCAAATGGAATTTGTGTATGAAATGTGTTTGTTAACTAAATCCGTATGTATGATCACTTTTCTTTGTTTAATTCATCCGTTATCTTGGCCATCTCAATAAGCTCTTTTAGACTGTCTTTTTTGAAACTTATCCTATATGCAATGGGCTTGTTCTTGTCTAGATTGTGTTTTTCGCAGAATTTGCTTATTTTTTCTGCTTTTTTCACTGGATCGTATTCGTATTCTATTTGGGCAAGTTCATGAATGAGTTCCCTGTCTTTCCTAAATTCTTCCATTTCTGCCTTCAAATCTTGAATAGTGGTATCCTTCTCTTTTCTTAATCTTGCATTTTCTACACGTAGCCTATTCTCGTTCGATATAGTAAGATCTGGAACTAGGGCAAGGTACTCCTCGACAAAATCAAGAATGTGGGTCTTAAAGTAATTCCTATCGAGCTTTGTGAGACCTGTATGCCCCATCATGAATTCTTTTTTGATTAGGGAAGCAAGAGGGGAATCTCTAGATAATGTTTCCTTGCTAACTTTGTTCCAAAATCTTCTAAATCCATTCATTATTGGAACGTCGTGCCTTCTTTTGCCATTCTCTAGTGGTATTCTGAGCCCTGCTTTTTGCACCATTCTCTCAATACGTTTCTTAATAGACTGTATGCTTGCCTTTTTGAGAAAATTTCCCTCTAGTTTAAAGACAGGATCAGTAGGTTTGGGCTCCCTTTTAATCTGACGTACCCATTCCATGCGGTATTGCTGTAAAGCATCATAAGCTTCAGGAGTTATGAAAGCTGCATATTCTTCTTTAGATCCTTTATAGATCTTCAATGTTGCACATACTAGCCGAGCCTTTCCAGTTTCTGATTCTAATAATTCCATTGTTAGTTTGTCTTCAACCATATAGACTGGCTGTACATCTTCCCAGTTCAAATCAAATCCGCCAATTCTTATACCAGAGCTTGCAGAAATCAAAACTATTGCCCTATCCATTGCACCTGCTGCAAATTGCAACATCCTTTGTATTTCATCCCTAGTCCATCCACGACCGTCTGAATAGTTGCTTTCCTCAGGAAATGTAGCATAAACTCTTTTCCAGGATATTACTACATCATTCATATCAAACAACTTTTTAATTGGTTTGAAATAGGTAGCAATTGAATTGGGACTGAGATAATCAGGATTATTTTTTGGTAACTTTGTTCTTTCTTTTAGTACATCAGAGATGTTAAGCAAGAGGTCCCTTGCCCAATCTGGTCTCTCTTTTGATTTTTTTACCAGTTGAGATACTCGCTCTTCAAATGAACCCGTAAATATGTCCTCGAGAAGTTTAGTTAATACTAATTTTAGTGTTCTTTCATACTTGTCACGAGTCTGATCGGATCTTATTCCTTGCCTGAACAATTCCAGTGGGTGTTGTTCCTTTGACCTCTGGAATTTCTCTTTTGTTAACTTCAATCTTATCTACTTTATTCATATGGAACCATAAAAGGTACTATATTATACTGGACCGGATGGGAGTCGAACCCATGACCATGGCGAGATATTTTGTATCCTTACGCTGTGTGAGAGCGTCATCCTAACCAGCTAGACTACCGGTCCAAGCCTTCTGAAAAACATGCACCTATTTTGTCTTTGCAATGGGGCAAATCCATAATATGAAAAATATGTCAAGTTCTAGCATCATAAAGATCTTTCTTTATATTCCATAAAGTTTAATTCAACAACTCAAACAAAAGCAAAACATGCGTATACTACAATTGCATTGCGATTATATTGAATTTACTCCTATTAAAAAAGAAATAAAATCTGCCGAAGAAATAGAACAAAAAACCACGAAACTTGAAGAGATTGTTGTTGCATTTGTTGCAGTTGAAGAAGGCGACAACACTGAAGTTGCAAAAAAAGCAATATCAGAAATTTCAGAATCAATGAGAAAAGTCGGTTGCAATAAATTATTGCTGTATCCGTATGCTCACCTAAGCTCAAAACTTGCCTCCCCAAGTACAGCTTTATCGGTTCTCAATGAAATGGTATCTAAAGCAAATGGGATTGAAATTCACAGAGCCCCTTTTGGATGGACCAAATCATATAAACTTCAGGTAAAAGGACATCCACTTGCTGAGAATTCAAAGACAATATCAGCAGGAGAAGAAAAAGAGAATACTTCAAACGCACTAAAGGCCGAAGCCAGGATCCAGTCATTTTGGTACATAATGACACCTGATGGTAAAATGAATAATATTGACAAATTTAATTTTGAAAAACATGAAAATCTTGAGGTATTAGCAAAATATGAAGCTGCAAAGAAAAGATCAGTTGATGAACCTCCACCACATGTAAAATTGATGAAAAAATTAGCAATTGCAGATTATGAACCAGCTTCGGATGCAGGCAATATGCGATTTTTTCCAAATGGTAGATTAATGAAATCACTAATTGAGCGATATGTCACCGATAAAGTAGTAGAATATGGAGGATTTGAGGTTGAAACTCCAATAATGTATGATTCTCATCATCCAAGTATGGAAAGTTATTTTCATAGATTTCCAGCAAGACAATACAATGTTAATTCAGAAGGAAAGCAATTATTCTTGAGATTTGCTGCATGTTTTGGTCAATTTTTGATGGCAAAAGATTTCCAAATGTCATACAAGAATATGCCACTACGTTTGTATGAGTTGACACGTTATAGCTTCAGAAGAGAACAATCAGGCGAGCTAGTGGGATTGAGAAGGTTGAGGGCATTTACAATGCCAGATTGCCATGCAATGTGCAAAGACATGGAACAAGCAAAAGAAGAGTTTCGTAAAAGGTTTGAACTTTCAAGAGACGTGATTCGTGGACTAGGACTAGACGAGTCAGATTTTGAGATGGCAATAAGATTCACAGAGGAATTCTACAACGAAAATAGACTACTTATTGAAGAACTTGTTAGGAAAATAGGTAAACCTGTACTAGTTGAGATGTGGAAAGAAAGATTCTTCTATTTTGTACTCAAATGGGAGTTTAATTACATTGACAGTATGGGAAAAGCGTCTGCCTTGTCTACTGACCAAATAGATGTAGAAAATGGCAAGAGATACAACATAGAATTCATCGATGAAAACAATAAACCACAAAATCCAATAATTTTACACAATTCTCCAAGCGGTGCAATTGAAAGAGTGATTTACGTTCTTCTAGAAAAAGCAGCTAAAGATCAAAAAGAGAACAAAAAGCCTTCGTTACCGTTATGGCTTGCACCCACCCAAGTAAGAATAATTCCAATTAAACCTGAATTTCTACAATTTTGTGAACATCTTGCAGACAAAATTATGACAAATAACATACGTGTAGACATTGATGATAGAAATGAAAGTGTTGGCAAAAGTATTCGTGACGCAGAAACTGAATGGATACGATATATTATTGTAATAGGAGAAAAGGAAGTAAACGCTACCACACTAAGTATCAGGGACAGAAGAACTGGAACTGTTAAAAATATTTCAATAGATGAGCTTGTAAAAGAGATAAAAGAAGAGACGGGAGACAAACCATTTTTACGACTAAATATGAGTCGCGCAATATCTAAAAGGCCACAAATAATGGTATAACTGATTTTAACTATTTGTGTGAAATATTCATCGCAATGACTTCGGCCATTAGTTTTGCTGCTAGGGATGCGGTAGAACCATTGTCATATGGAGGACATAATTCCACTATATCCATACAACTAATTTTTGTATTTTCCATAGCATAAATCATATCAAATAATTCACGTGAGGTTATGCCGATTGCTTCAGGATTACCCACACCTGGGGCAAATGCTGGATCTAAAACATCCAAATCTATGCTGAGGTAAGTTTTGCCAAATGTTGAAATCGCATCTTTTACTAGGTTTGGACCATTTCCATTGCGAATATCAATATCTGTTATTGTTCTTATATTATGTTCGGTTTTGAAGGCAAGTTCTTCCTCTGTAATTGCACGTGCTCCAACATGAATAATATTGTCTGCACCATGTTTTTCAACAATTCTACGCAGGTATGTAGCATGACTGAGTTTACTATCTGCATATTCATCACGTAAATCATAATGTGCATCAAATACGACATATCCAGTATTTTTTGGAAATTTAGGATATATTCCGTATGTGACAAGATGTTCGCCACCTAAAACAATTATTTGCTTATCGCGTGAAATTAATTCTTGAGTTATTTTGCCAAGCATATCAAGTAATTCAGTCGTAATTACAGTGTGTTTTGTATTTCCAAGATCTTCAATATTTATTGACTCCAAATCTACATTGAATTTTGTAGAAAAGATCTCTATATTATTGAAGGCAAATCTTATTGCATCTGCTCCAAATCTGGTTCCTGGCCTGAAAGAATGTGTAGCATCAAATGGTATGCCAAATACTGTTGCAGAAATTTCGCTGATGTCACGTGGGGTGGTAATCAATGAAGTTTGTGTCATGTAAAGATCAAGAAAACTCATTAGCAAGCCTCAGCTTCAACTAAGAATATAACGGTATTCAATACATGATTTTTTGCCTAATTAGAATTCTTGAAACTAGAACAAAAACTAAATTATTTTAATGCTTACAAATAGTAAGATATTCTGAATTGTTGATTGTCTAATTTGTTTTGTAGCAATATGTTTTACAATGATTGTTTTGATTCAAAAAATATCTAATTTAGAATGACTGTCTTTTGTATGTGGCATTCTGGATGAATTTGTTCATCACTAATCTTGTTGCATCTCTTGCAAATGAATTTGGTTGTTTCTCTACAGTCATCACAGCGTTGAAATTCTTTCATGATTTCACCGCATGTTCTGCATGAATCAATACGCATACATATAGAAATTGTAAATTCCTCTTATAAATTGTATGAATATTTGAATTGACAAATTAGTGGAGAAATATATCCGATCTAAGGGAAGGAGCTTTAATTCCAGAAAAATTGGTCAAGGCCAGTTTGCTTTGGAGCGCCGATGAGTGTATTGAAATCTAAATCCATCGAAGACAATATTTGGTCAAATGTGCTTTCCATAAATTCCATGTATTTTGCAGAGTCAATCTCATCAGGTCTTGCCATTTCAACTGGTTTTACTCCTGGCTTGTTTATTATTTTAACATAAGATATGATATCGCCTTTTTTTATTTCTCGTGTTTGCTCAAGAAGTTTTGCTGCACGTATATGTTGTGGAATAGTTTTTACATATTCTGAGGGTGCTTTGCTTATCATGACATTAAATGCAAGATCACTTAACGAAATTTGTTTTGCTTTTAGTTTTTTTGCATGTAGTGAAATCATTTCACCAATTTTTTGTTTTGATTGTGTAAATTCTTCTGCAGTCTTAATTTTTGATAAAATTTCTAATATTTCGTAAAAAAGATTTCTTATAAAAGGTGGTGTGTGGGATTTCTTTCCCGTCAGACCCTTGACATCAACTTTTCCATCTTTTTGTACACCAAGATAATTCTTTTTTCTGGTACTAAATACAACATACCGATATTCTTTATCTAGGTCTAGATCAACACCAAATTCATTTTTTGCCCATTCAACAACATTTTGAATTTGTTCTTTTGTAGGACCTTTAAGAAAAAGGGAATCAGTGTTGTGAAGTAATACATTCCCCAGGCCACCACAAAAGTGATGATTTTCTGTCTCCAAGTCATATATGTATCCATTTATGTTAAATTTTTCAATTTTTTTGATAATGTCTGCATGCTTTATTCTTGAATCTGTTGGATCTCTGATTATTCTGATCCTACAGACATTTGGTTTGTCTTTTCTAATTTGCAGTGAATATTCTAATCCAAGTTGTTCTATTATCATAAGAAGACCTGCTAGGACTGTCTTGTGTACTTGGTCAATTGTCGTTAAGCCGTTTGTGTCTGTATGTCCATCACCATCTAACATACCTCTCATGAATGCTTTTTTTGCTTCAATGTTTGAATTTAAGATGCATTGAGGAATGGCTTTGTGCTCGCCTTGATAGCAAAATGATTTGAAGTAATCAACAACCAATTTGTGATTTCCTTTTGGGATAAGCCCATATGTCGCAGAACTTTTTCTTATGTCAAGTATTTTTGTTTCAAAGCCCAAATGTGCCTGAATAATTTTCTGAGCTCTTTCAAGTAATTTTTTGTTTTGATTCACAATTCTCCATAAATGTTTTGTATTGTTTTTGTAAGAATATGAATTAGATGAGCCTTCGGCTAAGAAGAAACCAAATAGCCAGGAAAGATCCGGATTAAGATTGATTTTTGATTCTCCTTTTAGCCGAATTAGATTAATTTTATCTCCTACTTGAAGATCTGATGGTTTCACGTTTTTTCCGTCGATAACTAGACTATGATCCTCTGTACATTCTACATAACCCTTTCTAGTAAGAATTCTGTATCCTTTTTTCTTGACTTTGTGCCTGTATACATATTTTATTTTGGAAAATCCTTTATCAGTTAGCACTTTGACATTTCCAAATTTGTTATATCTTGAACCGCTTACGGTTTTTGGCATCAGTGATTCTATTGGCACGACATTTATCGAACCGTCCTTCCGAATCACAATTGGAGTATCTGGAAGTACACTGTCACCATACAAAACCTCCACTCCAATTGATTTGCATTTTTCAATGGTTTCTAAAATTGTGTGTCGACCAACTGCCGTTGTTGCTTCTGCAACCGGCAAACAATACAAAGGAAATATTTCTGCACCCATCACACCGTAACTTGCATTTAATATGACCTTGAGCGCTTGGCTGACGACTGTATATAGTTGCTTTAGATCATCGCTCAAACTTGGTGTCTTTGAGAGACTTTTATAATAATTGACACGAAGGTCTCTTAACGATCCAATGAGAATGGCTGTAAGACCGTTCTTTTTAGTACAAACCCAGTGTGTTGTCTCAGGTATAGTATTTTTTTTGCATTCATCATGAGTACAACGTACTGTCTCATAAGATAGATTTCTTACTTTGATGATACTAGGATACAGACTTGCAAAGTCCATGACAAATACATTAAAATGAATACCCTCCTTTGGCTCAACTACTAGTCCGCCGCGATACTTCTTGTCCTTTATTATGGCTTCAGTTGATGCTGCAACTGATTTTTGTTCCAATTCATCTCGTCGCGGAATTAGAAAATTATGTTTTCTGTGTTCATAGTAAAATAAACTGCGAATCCACTGGGAGACACCCATTCTTGATATATCATCAATTGGCATTCTGCCTATTCTTGTTATTACAACAAGTAGAGTCATTAGCAAATCGTTGTTAAAGCTTGTCAACTTTTCTGTTATTCTTGCATCATTAAAACAATAGTTTGCAAGCTCATATAATGACAAATCTTCCAACTCTCCATCATATTCTATCTTTGATTCATCAATCAATCCTTCTGCAACACTATTTAATGAAAAATCATTATACTTGTGACTAAATGCGTATATTTGAAAAGAGCGATTCGAAAATGTTCTATACAAATCAATATGCACGCCTTCTTTGAGTGTTGCAGAGTCTCTCATCATTATCAAAGGTATATTTTTGAGCTCAATTCCAAGTCGTTCAGCTCTATTGTACATATATGGCATATCAAATTCATCACCATTGAAAGTAATTACAAACGGATACGATGTTAGAATCTTAAATGCATCTCTTATCATGTCGGCCTCTTTTTCTTCATCATAGAATGTAATTTTTACTTCAGGTGAAAGTTCATTGGTTCCAAGTTGGGTTTGGCCTCTTTTTAATACGAATACTTGATTAAAATTATCACTAGCGCAGAACCCTATTGCAGTTATTTTTTTGTCTGCAATCTTTGCATCAGGTATTCTGCCGGCTTCAGATTGAACCTCGATATCAAAACTAACTCGCTTAATTTTTGGAACGGGTTGATTGAGAAGATTTGCCCATTCAGTTATGTGATCTTGAAATTCCTTTGGTTCAATAATTCCAACATTAGTTAACTTGTCATAGAGCAATCCTTTGAGGGCAAGTTGAACTTCATCTGGAATGGAATATGAAAATTCTTTGATCTTGCCATTTTCAATACTATAATATCTTCCTACAATGAGAGAATTGTCATAAAGGTAATTTTCATAATACTTGATATCTGATTCCCATGTTTCTATGATGTTTCTAATGCTCTTGTCGGTTTGTGTGCCTCCTATTGCAAGAGGATCTGCTACTATAATTTTGGTGAGATCAATGGATTTGTCTTTGAGCAGATCTTGTTTTGATGTTTTCTCTAGCTTAATTACGTCTTTTCGTTCAGAAAGAAACTTGAGTTCTTCTGGTTCAAGTTTTGAGTATGCATATGGTTTGTGTCCAGTATTATCTGTCCACAACAAAACTTTTTGTGAAATTGGCTCATAAAATTTTAACACTGCCGATTTTTTTTGGCTATCATAAGTTGCAGAAACCAATAATGCAGGAGGCATTGTCGCATTTACTTCATCAATTGCAGTAGAAGATTGCATCTAACTCACTTTGGTATCAAATTAGTTGTAGGTTCTTCAAGTAAAATTCTTATCCAGTGCTCTATTCTGCGTTTATCTAAGACTGTGATTTGTATTCCTGCATCTCTTAGAAGCTGGTAATCAGTTTCTGGATAAGAGTCAAGACATACAATTTTTTTGACTCCAATTGTAATTGCCATCTTACTACATTCTAAACATGTTACAAATGTAGTATACAAGGTAGTATCCTTAGTGCCAGATCCTATTCCCAATATGGCACATTGCATTATTGCATTTGCCTCAGCATGATTGCAGAGGCATCTGTCTAGCCCTTCACCTGAGGTTAGTTTGCCTTCAATACGAAGTTGACATCTTTTACATCCTCCTTCATAGCAGTTCTTCACGCCAGGCGGTGTGCCATTATATCCTGTAGCAATCTGTCGGTGTTCACGAACAATTACTGCTCCTACCTTACGCGTAATACAATTTGATCGCAATTTTGTAAGTTCTGCTTGTAACATGAAATATTCATCCCATGTAGGACGCTCAAACTCTTTTTTCACAAGAGATTTGGGATTCTCCATAATATAAGATTACAAAAATTACCATGTAATCACAATTATGTTTCGATCTACAGTCTGTTTAGAAGAAGATTTTTACCCATCAATTGCAAGATGAAATTGCTTGAATGGAACCTATCTTGAGCACAAATTCATTAAAAAATCAGCAATTGAATACCGAACATACCAAGTCAATCTGGCAAAACAAGCAATTGACCAAAATTGCCTTGTAATCCTTCCTACAGGATTAGGAAAGACTACTGTTGCACTTCAAGTAATAGCTGAATTTATTTCAAGGCAAAAGGGAGGTGTACTTTTTCTTGCACCCACGCGAGTACTCGCACATCAACATTATGAGTTTCTCAAAAACAACTTGCTAATTGATGACATTGCTTTGATAACTGGAGAGGATTTGATAACCAAGAGAAAAAAACTCTGGATAAATAGCGTAATTTGTGCAACTCCAGAAATTGTAAAAAATGATCTTGATAGACATCTAGTATCACCACAACAGTTTGTCTTGATAATATTTGACGAAGCACATAGAGCTATAGGTGATTACGCATATTCTGGTATTGCAGAGCGTTTTGCAAACTTGGATGTGCGAATCATGGGAATGACTGCTACATTGCCAAGTGAGAGAGAAAAAGCATTCGAAATGCTCTCTACATTGAAAATATCAAATATTGCTCAAAGAACAGAAGAAAGTCCAGATGTAGTGCCATATGTTCAGCAAACAGATACCCACTGGGTGACAGTTGAGCTGCCTCCTGAGATGAAACAAATTCAGACATGTATCAAAGCTGCACTTGATTCACGATATGATGAGCTTAGAAGGATGGGCCTAAACTTGTCAAATAGTAAATCTCTCTCAGAATTGCTTCGCGTACGAGAATTTGTATTACGACAGAACCGTAGAGCTGCAAAACCTCTTTTTACTGCCATAAGGTTGGTTCACGCCTTGAACGTTCTAGAATCTCATGGTGTTACTTCATTTTTGAGATTTTGTGAGCGAACAAGGCAAAAAAAAGGAGTTGGCATAAAAGATCTTTTTGAAAATGATATGAACTTTGGTAAAGCAATAAGGTTAGCACATGAATCACAAGCAAAAGGAATTGAGCACTCAAAAATTATAAAATTAAAAGAAATATTACAAGATATTTCAGGTAAAGCACTAGTTTTTACTAGCTATCGAGATTCAGTTGAAGTCATCCATCAAAAATTAAATGAAATGAATATTCCAACTGGATTTTTAATTGGCAAGGCTGGTGAGACAGGACTCAAACAAAAAAAACAAGTTGAAACTGTGCAAAAATTTCGAGATGGGCAATACAAGGTATTGATAGCAACAAGGGTAGGAGAAGAGGGATTGGACATTTCAGAAGTAAACACGGTGATATTTTTTGATAACGTTCCAAGCTCAATAAGGTATATACAAAGAAAAGGTCGTACAGGAAGAAAAAATTATGGAAAATTAATAGTCTTAATTGCAAAAGACACCACGGATGAAACATACTATTGGATAGGTAAACGAAAAGTTTCAGCCTCAAAAAAAATGGGCGAAAAGATGGCAAAAATGCTGGAAAAAGAACCACAATCAAAAACCGGACTTGATGCCTTTCTGTAGATTGCACAGAATTATTTTAAATCATGTAGCATAATCATTAGTTATGGTAAAAATTCATGCTGAAATTGGAATTCTTCCAATCGGCACGTCATCAACTAGCCTTAGCAAATACATCGCAAAAGGGATTGGCAATCTCAAAATGATAGATGGAATACGTTATCAAGTAACGCCGATGGGAACTATTATTGAATCAGACAACATTGATAAGATATTTGAAGCATCGAAGGCTGTCATGTCTGCAGTTTTTTCTATGGGTGTTACACGGATAGAAACCATACTTAAGATCGATGAAAGACATGATAAAGATAATAGTTTAGAAGACAAATTACGATCAATTGAAAAACTATCTAGATGATACAATACGTATCAAAATTCTAAGATCCTGTCTACAGTTAAATATAATAAAATTATCAAGTTGACAATGATAAAGTCAAGTCTCATAATTTTTTCTGTCATGTTATATCTTGTTGTTTTTTTGGGTACGTCCTATGCACAAAGTGCCATTAGCATATCTGTTAGTACCAATAAATCATCATACCAACCGGGTGACAAGGTGATAATAACAGGTTCAGTATACCAAGTTCTAAACGGAAACCCAGTTACGATAATTGTACGAAACCCAATAGGCAACGTTTACGAAGTAGGGCAAGTTACTATGTTAAATAATATTTTTGTTCATGATTTTGTGCTAAGCGATGACTCTCAAAGCGGAGTATATACAATTAACATAAAATATGCAGGTCAGACATCTTCGACACAATTTAGGGTAAATGTTGGACAAGTACAAATCATTCCTGTTTTCGATAATGTGATTAAAGTTCATGGAGAAAACACAACTTTGATAAAATATAGAAACATCGAAGTATCCGCTATAGACAAGTCTATTTTGATTTCTGTTGACACAAGCAGGATAACAAGTAATTATGTTACAGAAGATTATCAGATTCCAAAACAAGTAATAGATACTCCTGGTGGCCAATTAGTGGTAAAAGAAAATGGAAATCAAATAGATTGTACTCAGACAGAGACTGACATAGATAGGGTCTTGGAATGCCCAATACAAGCGGGAACAAAGCAACTAATGTTTATAGGGACAGTTGTAATTCCAGAATTTGGGCCTATATCGATGGTAATTTTGGCAATTGGTATAACAGTATCCATGGTGATTTTTTCGCGATATAAAATCAACCAGATTTGGAAATATGAATAAAAAGTTGTTCAAGGTTACAAGTAAAAAGTTATTTAACTATGCCATAAGTCATTTCTCATGATTGCATACATTTTAGCAACGTGTATTCCAGGTAATGAAAAAGAAGTTATTGCAAAGATAAAGAATCTGCCTAATGTAATAGAGGTAAATGGCATAATGGGCAGATATGATATATTTGTAAAAATAGAAGCAAGCGATGCGGCAAAAGTTGATGCAGCAATAAGCAAGGTCAGAAATGCCGGGCATATCACAAATACAATGACCATGCCTGTCATTTACGGACAAGGTGGCACAGTGGACGACGAAAAATGACCTGTTTATGACCTATTGATTTTGTAACAACTTATGTTCTTCCACATGAAGGTTATTTAGAAAGAATAACGTAAATTATTCTATGAAAGTAACTGACGTATCAGAACCAGATAGAATCAACAAGGTTCCTGATAAAACAATAGCCTTGTTGTCCTCTGGTAATTTTATTGAACAAGGACACACCGTAAAACGTGTTCATCTTAATCTGTATATACAAAAAAAAGATCCAAAACTAGGTCCTTATTCGATATTGACTGCATATGTTGAAACAGACAAGGGTGCAATAGAGATGACATATGACGAAGGGTATCGTGGAGAAAACGCACTTGAGGAGGCTGCAGCGTTTCTTACATCTAATCTTGGAATATCTGGTCTAATCTTACGGTCTATAATTCAGCTTGAAAATTACAATACAACAAGCAAACGTCTTTAGGAATTATATTGTTGATAAAATCATCTAATCCTATTGAAATTTGAACGCAAGCCCATTGTTCCTAATCCAACCTGTTCCATGTGTGGCAAACCAATCAAGGAACACACGCCAAAAGAAATGAAGAATTGTGTTGACGAGAGAAGACGTACAAATACTCTCATTTGATAAATGAATGTTAGGTTTTAACACTATGAATCAATTTAGCCATTCTTTTGTAGTAAATTGCGATATTGATACAGTTTGGAGATTTTACACTGATATACATCATCTTGAAATAATAACGCCTAAAAAAATGTCTATTGAGATCATAAAAGCAGATGATGAAATTCTTAAACAGGGAACCCAAATATGGCTACAAGCCAAATTAATCACGACGTCCAGATGGCATTCTAAAATAACTTATCTCAAGCCATACGAATATGTGGATGAAATGACCAGTAGTCGATTCAAGCTGTGGAAGCATAGGCACAAGTTCAATAAACTTGATGACAAAAAAACCAAGGTAATAGATGAAATAGATTTTGAGCTTTGCTATTGGGTGCTTGATAAATTATTTAAAAACTATGTACTAAGAGAACTGGGAGAAATTTTTTCATATCGAGAAAAAGCAACTATTGCCCATCTAGGATATGGTTCTACAGATCCAATTCACTAGTTTCTTGTAATTTGCCAGTGATCTCAAGATACGTATAAGGATCAAGCTGTTTTGCAAAACATTTGTCGATATTGATTAGGTACACTGAATGCAGTCTAGCGTTGAGTATGTCGCTTGTTTCTATTGGGGGATTCTTGTAAAATCTATCACAAAGATTCTTTATTTTTTGAACCTCTTGACTAGTTCGCTTACTTGGAGGTTTGAGAAATAACTTGGGTATTGGCAATATTCCTACAACGGGTGTGGCAAGAGCAAACTTTGAACAGTATTGACTGTACCGTGCAATTTTGCTTGCTATTCTAGCAATATAATAATCGATGGTATCTAATGCATGATCAGGAGGAGTAAATCCAGTTTCAATCTCCATGATGAAAGTGCCATCGCCTTTTGTGGCAAATACATCACACACCAAAATATCAGAGAGGTGTTTTTCTATATCTACGGAGTATCCTTGTGAAATAAGATTCGATGCACAAATCATTTCAAGCACAGAGTGGTTTATCTTTACAAGATTTTTCTGATACAGTTCAATAAGTCGTTCGCGAACAAAATTAATCTTGGCGTTCATATCGGCAGGTTGGTTTTCTGTTAGTTTTTCTGCGACGGTATACACATCGTCGGTAAATTTTTCAATGTCCAAAATCTAGTCTACAATTGTTGATGGGTTTTAAGAACATAGCTAAAAATCCCTCCTAATACAAGAGCAGATCTTGCAAAGATTTTTTATCTCAAATATTAGGTATCAACAACATGGAAAATTTATCTAATAATGATAAATTGATACTTTTACAATATGCAATAAACAAATATGAGACAGAAAATATACTAATTGAAAAACTAAGAAATATTCTTGAACAAAAAGACATTGATAGAGGCATTGCAACACTTATTGGAACTCAAAAAGTACGTCGTATAGGTCCTGATATTTTACAAAATAATGTAAGTCATACTGGTGAACTTCCAGAACTTCCTTCGCATATAAAATCACTTGTCGATAATCTATGATCATGACCGAATAACTTACAAGGGGATAGTTTTACTCAAATTCAACATGGCTATCAAAAACATTACAGTTCTTGGTTCTGGAATAATGGGCCATGGTATTGCTCAAGTGTCTGCAATGGCAGGATACAATGTAGTATTGCGTGATATAGAAAAATCATTCTTGGATAAAGCGATGGAGAAAATAAAATGGAGCTTGGACAAGCTAGTATCAAAACAAAAAATATCTCAAGAAGATGCAAACAAAATCTTTGCAAGAATTGTACCACGCGTTGAACTTGCAGAAGCATTAAAGGACTGTGATTTGATGATCGAGGCAGTTCCAGAAATAATGGATTTGAAAAAAAAAGTATATGCGGAAATAGATGCTGTGGCAGAAAAGAAAACAGTATATGCATCAAACACTAGTACGTTACCTATAACAGAAATTGCAAATACAACTGCTAGACCAGAGAAATTCATTGGAATTCATTTTTTCAATCCGCCGCAACTGATGAAATTAGTTGAAGTCATACCAGGACAAAAAACATCAAAAGAACTTATTGAGCTTACCATAAACTTTGTAAAATCAGTCTCAAAAGAACCTGTTTTGTGTAAAAAAGATGTAGCTGGATTTATCGTAAATAGAATTTTCATCCCCATGGTTCATGAAGCAGCATGGTCGATGGAACGATCAAATGCTTCCATGACTGAAATCGATTCAGCAGTAAAATTTACTTTGAATTTCCCTATGGGGATTTTTGAACTGGCAGATTTTACAGGTCTTGATGTCATACACAAAGCTACTATCGAGATGCATTCTCGCGATAAAAAAGTAATCAATCCACACCCATTAATAGAAAAACTATATGAGCAAAAAAAACTTGGGCAAAAAACTGGTTCTGGTTTTTACGAATATTCAGGAGACAAATATGAACGCATTAATTTATCTGAAGAACAGGCAAAAAAATTCAACCCAGTACAACTACTTGGCACGATTCTAAACAACGCAGCATGGCTTGTTACAAATCAAGCAAGCGATGTTCCTGAGATAGAAAAGGCTCTGAATTTAGGAATGGGGTTAAAAAAACCCATATTTGAAACAGCAAAGAATTTTGGATTGAGAGACATAGTTAAAGAACTACAATCACTTTCACAAAAATATGGCAAATTTTATGATCCAGATCCTTACTTGCTTTCTATTTCGAATTAATTTTTTCTAGAATAAGTTTTACTGCTTCCTTTGGCGAGTTCGCTCCAATTATTTTAACTTGTTCGCGGTGATCCATGTATTTGTCTGCGTACTCATCTGCCACCCCGCCTGTATTCTTTATGGCAACAATAGGCTTTTTGTGCA
Source organism: uncultured Nitrosopumilaceae archaeon (assembly GCA_964447595.1). GTDB lineage: Archaea > Thermoproteota > Nitrososphaeria > Nitrososphaerales > Nitrosopumilaceae > Nitrosotalea. The sequence goes on along the minus strand of CAYUTC010000008.1, from coordinate 13,033 downwards.
TATATGACGCACAGGTCTCAGATAACGTGCCTGATGCTCCACCAATGATTATGGTTCCGTCACCTGCAAGAGCTGTTAAAAAATCTCGGGCAAGTCCAATTCCAGTTGGTATTACTATATCACAGTATTCATTTGCAAATGAAGCATCGTTTTGAGGAATTATTCCTACTGTAATTCCACCGCCATCTTTGGCACCATGACATGCTGCTTTCATTACTCCTCCAAGACCACCAGAAATTAATACTGCACCAGATTTTGCAATTTCCATTCCTGTGTCATAAGCTATTTTTTCAAGTTCTGGGTTTGAACCATTTTCGTTATTACCTACAACAAGAATTTGTGTCTTCTTTACCAATGTTATGGGGCAAAAATTCGATAATAAAAATTATGTCTAGTTAAAATTAAAACTTTGACTGCGCCAGGTATTTCTTTTATTTTTATTGTGGTGTAGAGGGTTTTGTTTGATGTGGCTTTCGAGTTTTTTTGGATGCCTTTGTGTGGTTATTTTCTGTTTTTTGTTCTGTTTTAATTACTTGTTTTTGATTTTCTAGCGGTTTTTGTGTGGGTGGCATTAGTTTTGGTTTACTTGTTTGAGGCCTCTGTTGTTGGTATGGTTGATGTGTTTTTGTGTTTGGCAAAGGTTTCATCTTACTCCATAATACATTCATTCTTGCTCTGTATCCTTCAGCATATTCTAATTCAGAAGGCACCAAAGTTGCGGGATGAATGAACCCTTGACTTCTAATTGCAATTGCTCTTTTAACAGCTATTTGTCTGATATAATCCCAATCTACTGATCCAAATCCGTCTACTGGTCCTACCAGTTTTCCATTATGCATGCTAAAAACTAGAGCTGATACAATTGGAATCGCAAAATTAATGCTTGCAGGTGAGTTGATCTTTACTGGCATTATTGGAACATGGTGACTGCCTCTTGTATTGCCAGCTACAAGATGAGGATTGCTAAATGCAGCTCCCACTTCTTCTGTTGCAGGAAAGTCCTTTTGAGTTCGGATTATGCAAATCGGATCATCTTTGCCTACATACTTTCCAGCAATGTTGTGCAGCCTATCTGTTGATGCTGCAAGAATCGGTTGATTGTCTTTGGTATAGACACTTGAAACCACGTATCTGCCAGGATACATTAATGCAGCTTCAAGTGTTGGCTTGTCTTCCCACATTTGAAGTTGAGCTACCTTTCCTTTTTCAACATCCATGACATTTATCTTGACTCCTTTTGCCAGGTTCTGGTTAACAATTAGTCCAGTATTGCTAAGAGTATCTACAAACATTCTATAAAATGGATAATTAAAAGCGCCTGGTTCTGTCTTGTCAGCTGCATAAATAGTAAAGGCTTCGTTTGGTCGTTCCTCAAATGTCATTTCAGCAACACCCGGACCCATGCCTTTTACGTTTCCTGAAAACGAATCTTTCAAAAGGTCTTGACCTGCACCATAAAGACCCTCGTTTTTGGCTACATTAGTTGCGGCCTCAAATGCTTTCCATGCAAGTTGGTGGATTTCCTTGTTGTCAACTCCACGCGTGTGGGTCATGACAATATGAATGTCATCTCCACAATATCCAATGTATGAATCAATCAAAAGTCCTTTTCCATTTCTTATCAACTGGGATCTTACAACATTTCTAACTGCATTTAACAGACCATCACTTGGTCTTGTATGGCCACCTATTCCACCAACATCAGCTTTGATAACACTGACAGTAATTCTCAATATTTCTAGACATCCAATACTTTGATTTATAGTATGTGAAAAATACTGATTGAAAACACCAGATCAGCAATTTATTGAAAATTTACTAAAAACAAATTCAAAAAATCGAAATGGTAATAAAGCCCAAGCCTTCAATGCTTCGTTATGAGTGCCGCAAGCAAGAAACCACACTTGAATATGATAGTTGTTGGTCACATTGATAATGGTAAGTCTACCACCATGGGACACTTTCTCATGGATTTGGGATTGGTAGATGAGAGAACCATTGCTGCCCATGCTGCCGAGTCAGAAAAAACTGGCAAAGGTGACACTTTCAAATACGCATGGGTCATGGATAACATTAAAGATGAAAGAGAAAGAGGTATTACAATAGATTTAGCTTTTCAAAAATTTGAAACACCCAAGTACTTTTTCACACTAATTGATGCTCCAGGACATAGGGACTTTATCAAAAATATGATTACTGGTGCGTCTGAAGCAGATTGTGCTATCCTTATCCTGTCTGCAAAAGAAGGTGAAACAGACACTGCTGTTGCCCCAGGTGGTCAAGCCAGAGAACACGCATTCTTGCTGAGAACCCTTGGCGTCGGTCAGCTAATTGTTGGAATTAACAAAATGGATGATGGTAACTATTCTGAACAAGCATACAAGGTTGCAAAGGAAAAGGCAGAAAAATTACTCAAATCTGTAGGCTATAAACTTGAAAATGTTCCTATAATTCCAGTTTCAGGATGGAAAGGTGACAACTTGGTAAAAAAATCACCAAACATGCCATGGTGGACTGGAAAAACACTGTACGAAGCATTTGATGATTTCAAAGTTCCAGAAAAACCAACTAGCAAACCACTAAGAATTCCAGTCCAGGATGTATATACAATCACTGGTGTAGGTACAGTTCCAGTAGGCCGTGTAGAAACTGGAGTTGCCAAACCAGGAATGAAAATTGTAGTCATGCCTTCTGGTGCTGCAGGAGAAATTAAGAGTATTGAGACTCACCACACTCAAATGGAATCTGCAGAACCTGGTGATAACATTGGTTTTAACCTACGAGGAATTGAAAAGAAAGATATCAAAAGAGGCGATGTAATTGGTTCTCCAGATAATCCTCCAAATGTTGCAAAAGAATTTAGGGCACAAATCATAGTTATACACCATCCAACAGCCATTGCACCTGGTTACACGCCAGTGATGCATGCTCATACAGCTCAAGTGGCTGCAACTATCGTCGCATTTGAGGCAAAAATAAATCCACAATCAGGTGCGATTGAAGAGAAAGAACCCAAGTTTCTAAAAGCTGGCGATTCTGCAATTGTGAGAATCAAGCCGGTTCGACCACTGCCAATTGAAACATTCCAAGACTTTCCAGAACTTGGAAGATTTGCACTAAGAGACATGGGTGCAACTATTGCCGCAGGCGTCATAAAAGAGATCACTGAAAAGTTCACAAAATAGTGATCAAACTTGACCCAAACAGCCAGGATAAAATTAACAAGCACTAGTTTACAAAGGCTGGATGGTGTTTGCACGGAAATAAAAGGCATAGGAGAAAAAACTGGTGTTAAAGTAAAAGGACCCACACCTCTACCTGTGAAAAGACTAAATGTTGTTACAAGAAAATCCCCTTGCGGTCAAGGTACTCATACTTATGAAAAGTGGGAGATGAGAATACACAGACGAGTGATAGATCTTAGTGCTGACGACCGTGCAATCAGACAGCTCATGAGGATAAAAATCCCAAATGATGTATACATTGAACTTACACTAAAATAATTTTGTTAGGATTAAATTACAGCAAACTGTTCCATTAAACATGTCAGAAGCTAACGTACCAGAAGAAGTACCACAAGAAGAAAAACCAGCTAGCTTTAGCGTCTATTATTCATGTATGAGGTGTGGTACACGCGTTAGTCAATCCGAACTTACAAGACTTCCAGAAATAAAATGTATTTGTGGATTTCGTGTCTTTACTAAAATAAGACCGCCAGTAATTAAGACAATAAAAGCGTTTTAAGAATCGGATTTTCCTTTATAGCTATGTGCTCGTTGTAAATGGGCTCTCATTTCTTCCATGCTAGAAAAACAGAGATTACACTGTTTACAATCATAAAGACCACTTGTATGAAATATCTGTTCATGTTGCATTAACTCTTCTTGTTGTTTGAATTTTTTACCACATTTTTCACATGTATGTTTTTTAAAGAGATGCATTTTTATCCCAACTGTGATTTTTGAGTGTCCCAACATTCTCGACATAACTGTCCTTCTATGGACCATTTCCGTTTTGGATTATATCGTATCATTCCAAGTTTTTTACCACAAATGTGGCAAAACTCCTTTAAATTTTTGTACTCTTCGTCTTTTTTGTTAAAACAGGATTTACATACCAAACCCTTCATTTCCCATTGATATCTTGGCTCCCATAGATCAGGTACATCTTTTTCAATACCACACACAACACATTTTTGTCTTAAACTTTGTTCATAGAATTTTTGCATTTGGTTGACATAACAATCGCCACAAAGAGGTCCTTCAATATGCCATTCATTTTTTGGTTTGTGCTTGTGAGCAATTTCCTTTTTACATATGTTACAAAAGGTAGGTTTACGCCCTAGTAAATTCACACATAAAATGGTATAAACAACCATTAAAAAATATTAGCAGGATTAAAATAAGAAAGAAAAGACTCGAGTTGTAATTTTATAGCTCGCCTAGTACTTCTTCAATAAGCTGGCTTGTACTTAGCATACCTTTTTGTTTTGCTAGCTGTTCAATTTTTGCATATTGATCTGTTGTAAAACAAATTGGCATTGAACGTTCTTTCATGTCATTTGTACGTAAACATGATTTTATATCTTTTTTGTTAATTTCACTTGATCGTGCCAGATCGAAACTTTTCGAAAAACTATTCCTTAAAAACATACTTGCGCTGCCCGCGCATTTCAGGGTTATTTTCCACTTCAACTAGTATGAATTCCTTTTTGCTATCTAGGATGTTTTCAGTAGGGCTTCGTTTGTTTTCATGGATTTCTTCATATTCTTCAAGTGAGATCTTTATCCTATTTCCTATCTCAGATTCTAAATTCATATCTTTTACAATCTCTTTGTATGTCGGCATTATGACACCGCTGAAGACCATTGCACTTGCACCACTTCCATAAGAGCCAAATCCAAATCTTTTACCTTCCAAATCTGTTCCTTTTTGGAATTCAAATTCTAGACAGCTTCTAAATCCAAGGTATAATGAGGCAGTGTAGAGATTTCCAATTATTCTAGATGCAATGAGTGAACTGGCAAGCTTGGAATCATATGCTTCCTGGAATTCTTCTGTTTGAGTAAATCTTTTAGTAAACTCATGGTCCTTTTCCATAAATTCGTCATCTGCTAATACTGATTCTATCGTTCCTCTTGGATCTTTTGGTGCTGGTTCATTCATTCCCATCTTTTCTATTATCTTCTTCCAACGGGATAGGTTTCTCCATTCATGCCTTAACAAATAAGCTAGTGCTTTTTTGCCCATGTTGCTGTATGGAAGATGCATATTGATAAAATCAATATAATCCAAGATTGTTTCGCCTTCCTTTAATTTTATAATGCCACTTGAAAGTGCTTTTTCTTTGTATGTCATTAGTGCCTTTTTTACTTGGATCATGTAAAGTAGATTGGAATACTGTCCACGAACTATGGGAGTTTCTTTTCCAAATGGCCTGTAAAAGTCATATTCATTTCGAATAGATGTTGAGGTTACCTTGGGATCAAATGTCATTATTCTTGGGTTGTCATTGAGTAGCATGGCAACGGCACCAGCTCCTTGTGTATACTCGCCACTTGAATTAAGATCGTATTTTGCAATATCGGAAACAACAACAATAGCATATTTTCCTTCTGCCTCGCCTGCGCGAATCCAATTTGAATTGTCGTATAATGCGTATGAACCACTAACACAGGCAAATTTACATTCTATTCCACCACAGTGACCAAATGAGCCATCGCCATACACCTGTTCTAACATCCCAATTACGTAAGAGTTCATGGCCTTTGACTCGTCAAGCGATGATTCTGTTGCGACATATAGTCTGCCAACATCTTTGGGCGTGATTTTGTTTCTTTCCATCAATCTAAGACAAGCGTTTGCAGCCATGCAGGCTGGGTCTTGATTAGTATCTACGATAGCCATTTTAGATACGCCTAGTCCACGTTGAAGCTTGTCTGGATCCATCCCACGGGCACTTGCAAAGTCTCGTGCGTCTACAAACAACCTTGGAATGTAGATGGCTATGTCATCTATACCTGCAGCCAATAGCTACACCTTCGGTGTTACAAATATAAGGATTTTGAAGGTTAAATTTGATCTCTTTGAACCGTAATTTTTATTCACTTTTTAAATGAAATAAATATAAAAAATTTTACCGCCATTAATGAGAGTTGCAAATTACGTAACAAAGTTTGCATTTAAGAATAATTTATGATCTTAATTTCTTATTGTAGTATGGCTTTGAAAACTTCGTCAAAGACTTCGTTTGGTTGATCTCCAACAATCTTTGTTACAGAATTGTCTGGCGCAATTATGAAAAAGTCAGGTGTTCCAGTAAGACCTAAAATGTTGGCATCAGAGACACTATCTTTTACAATTGACATGTATTTTGTATATTTTGTGTATTTTGAGAAGCAATGTCTGATGTTGTGGTTTTATTGATATTTTGTCTATAAGTGAAAAATATTATTGCCAATGCAATTGCCACTCCGACACCTACCCCAAATGACGGCCGATGAATCTTCAACAATCCTAACGTCATTCAGAGACTATTTTGTTCTTGTTTATGGATAAAAATGTTCAATGTGATGACATATTCTGTATTAATTTTAGTTGACGATTTCTTGTTTAGATAAAAATTTTCTAGTAGAAAATTCTTGTTCATGGGTATCTAAATAAGAGGGCAATTTTGACACAAAAATGTGAAACGTGTATTTGTAAATGGATATGGTTCTATTGGAAGCAGAATAGCCCAATTCATTACAGATGATTCCGATATAGAAGTAGCTGGAATAGGAAAATACTCTCCAGATGAAAAGGTTACAGATGCATTATCTAGAAAATTCAAAGTGTATGCACCGAAAAATAAAATTGACACCTTTAAGAAATTCAATATTTCAGGAACCATAGAAGACATCATACAAGAATGTGACCTTGTTATTGATGCCTCTCCAGGCGGAGTCGGGTATACAAATAAAAAAACTCTTTATGAGCCAAAAAAGGTACGAGCAATTTTTCAAGGCGGAGAAAAGATCACAGGAGATAAAGCTGTTTCATCTCTAATTTTTAATTCTAGGGTAAATTATGAAAAAGCCTTTGACAAGCAATTTGTAATGCAAGGAAGTTGTAATGTTACTGGGATGGGAAGAATACTTCAACCTCTCAAAGAAAAATATGGTGCAAAAATAAAACGATTTGATGCAGTATTGCTTAGAAGATGGGCAGATTTGGAGGATTTGAAAGCAGAAGTAAAGGATTCAATTGAATGGACTCACAAACCTCATCATGATGATGATGTGAAAAGCTACATGGGTGCAGACACACCATTATTCATCAGAGTCTTCAAAGTTCCAACAAGACAAATGCACGTTCATCTGATGGACATACGATTTGATGGACGTGCGCCTAGTTCATCAGAAATTATTGATCTTTATAAAAATGAATATGGAGTGGCTACACTTTATGGTGTTAAAGGAACTAAAGACATTAGAGATTATGCAGAATCGTTGAAATTTAGTTTCAAAGATACTAATATGATACACATACATGCAGACATGACCGAAGTGCAAGATGATGTTGTAAAATTAACATATTCTGACGACCAGACAGGTATCGTAGTACCAGAAAATCATCTCCTCATGCAAGCAATGTTATTTAAGCGAAAAAGAGAAGAGGCATTCAAGCATACCGAAGAATTGTTTCACATGAATGAAAAAAAGAAATCGCTTGAAGAACATTTTAAGAAATGATAAATAACATTGTTTAAAAACAATGAATCCAAAACAATTGTTGATTAGATTTTAAATTGAGTTCTACAGAAAAGAACAAACCGTCAAGATATGATGTTTTAGACAAGGCTCAATTTGCAGCAAAACAGTCTGTAATTACTCTTGCTGCAATAGGCATAGCTGAGCTAATTGTAACAATATTTACTGGTAGCATTACCCTGACTGCTGACGGATTAGATTCTCTTGGCGATGCCATGATATCTTTTATTGTTTGGTTTGGCATAAGCATGACAAAAAAACCAAAAAGCAAGTTATTTCCCTTTGGGTACCGCAAAGTTGAAGTGCTTGCAGCTTTTACTGCGGCAATCATAATTGTAGTTTTGGGTGCATTGATAACATATCGTGCAACTCTGGTTCTTTTCAATCACGTGGAATTTCATTATCCAGAATTGACAATGATAACACTTGCTGCTGCAGGTGGAATATCTCTACACCGAGCTTTTATCATACGAAAGGTAGCCATGGAATCAAACTTAATTTCACTAAAACTTGATGCAAAAAACTCCATCAAAGACAGTACAGCGTCTTTTGTGGGATTTGCTAGTATACTTGTTGGCACATATACTAGTCTCAAATTCATGGATGGTATAGGTGGAATAATAATTGCAGGGTACATATTTTTAATGGCATATACTGCAATTCGCGAATCCACGCTTGTACTTGTAGATGCAGTAAACAATCCGCAAATGATGGATAACATACATGATCTTATTTTATCAAAATTCAAAATAAAGACAGGCGAAATATTTCTCAGACCAACAGGTAGTGAGTTTAATGCAGAAATTCACGTAATTCTTCCAAATGATACTAGACTAGATGAAACAAACAAAATAATAAAATCAATAGCAACCGTTGTAAAAAATGAAATCCGCTTGGCTCGTGTTGTTATAATACCAGAACCTGAAAGTAACTAACTTTTTGGTGGATTGGCAAACTTGTTTTGTGGATTTTTATGATATTCAACAGGTATGCTAGAGTCCTTCTGACGACCAGTCAAGATCCCAATTACAGTGTCATCTTTTTTAATTATTTCCTCTTGCACTAGCTTTTTGATTCCTGCTGGAACCGCGCCTGATGCCATTTCACAATCAAATCCATTTAAACCAACTAATGCCATGCCGTCTAGCATTTCATTATCTGAGACTTGGGTAACCACACCATTTGTAAATTCTAGTGCACGCAAACCTTTGAGTATGTTAGCAGGCTTTGCAATCTGAATCGCAGTAGCTTTAGTTTTCGGCCTTATTCCTTTTTTATCAGTATACTCATAGTATTTTTTTATTAGTTCCTTGTTTGGTTTTCCCTTGTTCCATCGTAGCTCAGTTTCTTCGAATTTGCCATTGTATAAAGTATACAAAGTATTTGCTCCTTCAGAATTGACAACTGCAAGACGAGGTATTTTTTTTATCCAGCCCCACTCGTACAGTTCCATGAGGCATTTTCCACAACTTGACGTGTTACCAAGTGCACCTCCTGGATAGACAATCCAGTCTGGAGGATTCCAGTCAAGAAATTCTAGTCCTCTGAAAATAATCGTTTTTTGTCCTTCAATTCTAAAAGGATTGACAGAGTTTACGGTGTATCCTCCAACTTCACTTGCTTGTCTAAGTGAGGCAGAAAGAGCGTCATCAAAATTTCCTTTGATCTCAATAACTTGGGCGCCAAATTGAAAAGCTTGACCTAGTTTTCCTGGAGCAACCTCTCCTGCTGGAATGTATACATCACACTCCATGTTTTCATTTGCAGCATACATTGCTGCTGATGCAGAGGTATTGCCAGTTGAAGCACAAATTATCTTTTTGACATTGACAAGCTTTGCATGTGTTACTGCTGTTGACATACCATTATCTTTGAAAGAACCGCTTGGGTTGTAACCCTCTGGTTGAAGCCACATGTTTTGTACTGTTACATAATCAGAAACCTTGGACATGTGGTATGGTTTTGATAATCTTCCTTCAGCACCATCAAGGGATACAAGGTATTTTGAGCATTCATCAATGTTTTCTGTGTCTATCTGACAAAAATTCAACAGTTCCCTGAATCGCCAAACGCCACTCTCGTTGAAAATATTGTTTGCATGATTTCTTCTTTTATAGAAGACTTCTTTTAATGAGGTTGGTGGAGCTATTTTGTATTTTACATCAAGTAAATGACCTTTTTCGCATTCTATACGAACTTCATCAATAGGATACTCCAAACCACAACTAGGGTCAATACATTTTTGTAATGCTTGAGACCGCATTATGGAAACTTTAGATGGTACTTATTTAAATCTACAGCACATGTAGTATCAACAAAAACACCAGATCTCAACTATCAACATAAATTCTGTCTTTGCAAACAGATAACATGAAGATTACTACAATTGTATACGGCATTGGAATTATGATAGTTTCTGCTCTTTTACATTATGTTGTGCAGCCAGGAATTGATAATTGTAATTCAATGGCAGGAATTGTCTCAACGTACACTTCTCAAGACTATTCTACAGGCTGTCAAACTTTGTTTGATATACGGATTGGTTCTCTAGCCTCAGGATTTGCAGGCGCTGGCATAGTGATTTTGGGAATTATTAGAAAACCAAAAATTAGTTGAGTTATTTTTTTGGGCCAGAACGCATATGAAAGTTTACGCAACATTTGCATTCCTTTGAGATACATTCGTCTTCTATCATGTGGCCACAAATGCCACACTCGCAATGAGACTGCATCATGTTATTTCTACTATTTTATAGCATTTAACCAATATGAGGATTCTTTTGTGATTAGACGCTCAATTTGTGTTATTTTTTTAATTTTTTAGTCTTTGGGGGGAATTTGGCCTTTTCTGCTTTTGCCCTCTCTTCGGCGTGTTTTGCTTTTGCTTCCTCTGTTTCCTTGCTTTTCTCATCAACTGCCTTCATGACAGACTGTATCAGAGCATCAAGATCACTGTCTGAAACTGATGGTTCTACAGCACTTGCTATCTGGTTTATAGTATCAGATATTGCAGAGCTTACCTCTTCGAAGCTCTCTGGGTCTTCATATGCTGCATTGTAAAGCGCTTTTAGCCTTCTAACGTCTGAAAGTACCTGATCAGTTAGTGTTAAGCGATACTTTTTGCCATTTAGTGTTATTTCCTGGCTAATCATGTCTTGGACTCTCCGTTCTACTTTCATAAAGTTTTCTGTAAAAAAGCTAATTTGATAGTCTTTAGCATCATAAATAAAGAACTAATATTGGGAAAATTTTCAGACAAGAAGTGGAAAGAAAAGCTACACAAAATGCACAACGATATTTTATGACTGGTGTCAGCATGATTACTTCGACAGGTTCCAATGGGCAAAATGTCATGGCAGCTGAATGGACAATGCAGATTTCATATGAACCTATGCTGATTGCGATCTTTATCCATGAAGGTTCAAGTACGTTAGAAAACATCAGGCAAACAAAAGAGTTTGGAGTCAATGTTGCAAGTGAACAACAAACTACTCTAGTTAGCATCGCTGGAGGCTATTCAAGAAAAGAGATTGACAAGTTATCAATGATCGGCTTTTTCCAGCTTGTCAAATCCCAGAAAATTAAACCTCCCTTAATTGAAGGCTGTGTTATTAATGCAGAATGTAAAGTATTCATGACAAAAAAAATTGGTGACCACACCATGATTGTAGGAAAAGTAATATCAATAAAACATGACCCAACAAAAAAGCCACTTGTATACCATCAAAATAGATACTTTGGAATGGGTTCTTTGATAGAACCGATTCGGCGTCAGATAAAAGTAGATAGAAAAACTTTTGATTTGTTTTCTAACATGGCTGGAGGAAAATTCATTCTAAAATGTACTGGAGTTATTGTAAAATCAAGAAATAGGGTTTTAGTTTGCAAAAATGGACAAACAGAGACGCTTTATACCATGCCACATACAACACCACAAAGAGGCCAAGATCAGAAAAAAGCACTTGAGACATACCTCAGGGAGATTAAACTGGATGTGGTTTTAAAGCAAAATCCAACTCTTAAAAGATTAATCTTGAAAACAGGCAAAAAAATGCAGAGAATTAATTTTATTCTCTTTACAGGAACGCTAAAAACCAAACCTTCTGCATTTTTTTGGAAACCAATAAAAAATGATTTACTGTTGCAAGCCTTGGCTAAATGACAATATAATCCAAAGCAACAGCATCCGCAAGTAATGATGAGTGTCTAGTACTCAATATGTAACCATTCTTGATATCTGTTGTTTGTACCCATCTGTTTGTTGAACTATAGTGACGCTTTTCCTTCATTTCACGCTCAATTTCCTTTAGATCACATTCGCCTTCCTCTATTTGCTGTGTTTTAATGTGTTTTATCGTAATTAGAATTTTTTTTACCTTGACACGAACTCCAAATCTCCATACATGATCAGATGTATCATCTTCTACTTCTAGGAGCTTGAGCTTGATTTCTTTTGTTCCCATGGCATCATGACTTATCAGACTTCTTTCATCTACAAAGTCTTCAAAACTCATTAAATGTTATTCGTGTGTTGTCATTAAAGAAGTTATTGTCTGTTCTTCTATGGATGTTTAATTCACAGGCCTATCGCATAATTTTAGAAGGTAGTAATTAACCACTAAAAGGCATACGACAGTTTTCAAGGTGTAGTTCTTGTCTTTTTCCTTCTATCATAGCATATGTTAGACCATCATACGTGCATACAAAATCTGTAACAGGATGCGATTCATCCCAGACTTTGTAGAACTCTCTAAGCTCACGATGCTCATATTTTCCTGTGCCTATTCGTTTTTTTGATAAAAACTTGAACGCTATTACCATCTTTCTTGTTTCGTACAAATCAAAGGTATGAATCCACTTGAGACATCGTAATATCTGGTCATAAGGAACGCGCAAAGTTGTACTTGTGCCAGATTTGGCCTCAATAGTATAAATTGTATTTTCTTTAGAGCTTACTGCCAATATATCTGGCAATCCTACACTTGGTGACCCCAATCTAAAGGCTTTCCAGCCATACAAAGAATTAAACCTCTTGACAAGAGTGTCCTCCCAGTTGTACCCACGTTGTCTCCGTGTTCTAGCTATTCTCTGATTCTTGGATTTTTGTTCCTTTTGACCTTCTTTACTATCATATTTTTTTGTTAATTTTTCTACTCTTATGGTCGACATTTTAGATCTTTTTGAAGATATTAACCAGCGTGATGATATAGACTACTTGGTAATTATAATATACCCTGTCGACTAACTCGTTTTCTTACTGACACTTGGATCTAATTTTCTCTA
>CAYUTC010000007.1:0-30319 GCA_964447595.1 uncultured Nitrosopumilaceae archaeon | reverse complement strand
TTGTCTGGCTTGTAACAAGTATGATGTACTTGCCCAGCGGAAAGGAAAACATCGACAAATTCTTCCAGCCAACAAAGGTATACCAAATCTCGCCAAAGTTCTCGTCAAAATCCTTTCCCATTGAAATCTGCAACGCACTGTGCATCAAAAGCATCTCATTTTTCTGGTCACCACGTCTAATGTTACTGCGAATACTTTTCTCAACTGCCCTGCCGTGATTATTGAGCAAAACAACAGATTGAATGCTGTTATCTAGATCTAAGACAAGATCGCATAGACTAGATTCTTGATTGTAGCTTTGCATCATGAGATTAACAAAATTATATGCAAACATACTACAAAAAACTTTTGAGATATTGTTATAGAAGATTCTTCCTGTTGAAGATTACACTGAAATTGTTCAAAATGTCAATCACTTGACATAGATCTTATCAAGATAGAATCAAAATATGAGTTTAAATCGAAAAATGATCGCGATTTCTTGATATGTCAGACAGTAACGGTTTACACTTTTTCTAGGATGTATGCCAACTGTTTCTTTTCTTGAAGATTGGCTTGCTGGGCAAAACTCTTGCCTGTTTTGTGGCAATCTTATCATGTTTTGTATCAATACTGATTCTGGTATTGGAATCACTCTGTAGCCATGGAAACATTCTTTCCATTATGGTACCGTTATACTTGGTATTTTCTGTCAAGTGACTTTTTTTGCCGATATGATTGGTTCCTGATGACGAATCCGATACCATTTCTGTTATACTTTAGTCTGTTCGTATAAAAATCTGGTCTACCAAAGTTGGAAGTGTCACAAAACCAATACCTTATGTGATTTTAGTTTTGAATTGCATTGCTTTTTTCCAAAAATGGAAGACTAGTTTCTTAGTTTTTTTGCCATGTTGTAACACTTTTCTGGTTCTTTCTTTTTGCCAAGTCTTGACAACACTCTGCCCTTGTTGTACCAAGCAACTGCAAAGTCTGGATTTATCTTAATGGATTTATCAAAACATTCCAGGGCCTGTTCTGGTTTTCCTAAATTGAAAAAAGACACGCCCTTAAAATTCCAAGCAGCAAAATGCACCGGGTCTAATGAAATTGCATGCTCAAAGCATTCCAATGCCTTTTCATGTCTTTTCAGGTCAGAAAAACAAACTCCTTTTAGGTTCCAGGCGTCTGATGACTTTGGTTCTATCTGTAAGTGCTTTTCATAGCACAAAAGTGCATCTTCATATCTTTTCAACGAAGATAGCGTATTGCCTTTTTTGAGCCATGCATTAGCATGTCTTGGCAACCGTTCCAGCACTTTATCATATAACAAAACAGCTTCCTCATACTTTTGTTTTAAAACCGAGGCTTCTGCTTGCTCATAGAAAGATACCGCATCTTCAGGATAAATGTCTGCAAACTTTTGACTAGTTTTTAGTTCTGCTTTATGTAGTTTCAAAGTTGCATAGGCATCAGAAATTTGCTTAAATCTTGTGTCATTGTCTGCAGAAGAATCCTTGTCTGGATGGTACCGAAGTGCAAGTTTTCTGTATGCTTGTTTTATCTCTTTCATTGATGCACCTGGCTTGAGCCCAAGGATTTCATAGCACTGGTAAATATTCAATATCTAATCTACAATTGCAGAGTCTGTTTTATTTATTTGAGTGTAAAGGCATCTGTAATGGCTGTTTCCAGCCGTGGAAATAGTTAAAAATAGTGTAAACACTGTGACAGTCTAGGGTTGAGTTGGTATTAGTAGCAACGGATATACTGTAAAAAAAGCACTTGTTGCTTTAGCTATAGAAACAGTACTTCTTGAGATAGGCAAGCCTACCTTTCAAGAAGTAACGGGTAAATTATTTAAAAATTACAAGTGTTTCCTGTCAGACTGCTACGATCATCCAGAATACTTGAAAAAAATACTACAAGATCTTTATGGAAATTCATCAGTTACCATAATTGAAGCAATAAAAAAACAACTTGACGGATTTGAAGCACAAGAAGGAATAGATAGATTCATCCAAGTAATTAGTGTCTAAAAATGGCTTCACCGTCACAAAAATTAAAATCACAAAGTTTCATGATATACACGCTGATTGGATCAGCATTTGCAATACTTGTTGCAGAAAACATAAGCAAGGAAGCTGCTACTGTATTTACAAATTGGATATTTGTTCCAATACCCGGTGCTTTGGTTGTCTTGTCAATTCTGTCTGTAAAAAGACATGGTATAACAGGAAACCATGGCAAGGCCTGGATATCTTTTGCAATATTTTCTGTATTGTGGTTTATGGCAGAACAAGTGTGGATGGTCTTGGAGCTTTTCTACCATCAAAAGCCATTTCCGTCATCTGCAGACATTTTCTATATTGCAGGATATCCAGCATATTTTGTATTTGCAATGTTATACATAAGACCTGTCAAGGACGGTGTCACAAGAAAAATAATCGTAGTTTCAATATTAATTGCAATCGGAGTACTTGTACCAAACTTGTATATGACATTTGAGAACAATTCTGATGAGGATCAGCTCTCTACGGTACTGGCTGCATTTTATCCAGTTGCCGATGCAATTGTGCTGGTGCCAGCACTAGTTGGTGTGGCATTATTTTTTGGTGGCAAGGTAAACTTTCCCTGGTCTTTAATGCTCTTAGGAATTATAATAGAAGTAATTGCTGATACGGGGTTTCAGTATTTCTCACTTGACAATTCGGTATATACAGGGCATCCGGTCGACATTTTATTTCTTTGGTCGTACATATTTTTTGTATTTGGTGTCTACAATCATCTAAAGATCTTCAAGACACAAAAAAAGGCATTTGAAGACAAAGAAAGTCTCAGATAGAACAACTCAAAAGGGATTAAAATATGCCAATTCCAATACCGTTCTAGATGGAAGCAAGTGACGCAGAATCATGGTATAACACAGGCAATGAAAAGATAGCAAAAGGAAACAATGAAGATGCAATTGCTGATTATGATAAAGCCCTTGAGCTAAATCCAACTCATATCAGTGCACTAAACAACAAAGGAATTGCATTATACCGATTGAAACGATATGAAGAGGCCATTAATTGCTATGACGAGGTTATTGCAATAAATCCCAACCATGCCAATGCATGGTACAACAAGGCCAATGCTGTCAGGGGTTTGGCCCAGTCCTATCTGGATAAAGCAAACAATGATCGTACTGGCGCTGCAAAATTGATTAATCATGCACTTGGTTTGTTTGATTCTGCCAACGAATGCTACAACAAGGGTGAATCTATCTCAGGTAACAAGAAATAAAATTGAGGTAAATTCGTAAATTAGAGTGTCTTTGACAGTAACTTCCTACTCATTAAATAGAAAACTGGTTCTATGGGATTAATGGCAAGTGTAATGATAGCAGAGGATTCTGAGGCCACTAGAATGATGCTAAAGGACATTGTGGAAACGTCAGGACATAAACTTGTTGCAGAAGCCAAAGATGGAATGGAAACAATAGAGAAAATGAAGTCGACACATCCTGAAATTTTATTGCTTGATTATAGGATGCCAAAAAAGAACGGACTTGATGTCCTCAAGGAAATTAAAAACACCAATTCAACCAAGGTAATCATGCTTACTGTAAGCGATGAACAGGAACTAATCCAAGATTGCATACAACTGGGTGCGTCAGCTTATCTAGTAAAGCCATTTGACTATGACATGGTCATCAAGGCTATTTCATACGCTATTGAGACTAGCTAGAATCCAAGATCATTGCAATACTAAACTATTGGCTTTTTGATTCTGTACTTTTCTTGATACATTCTTCGTATTTTTCAGTCGCATATCGATACAACTCTTCAGCTTCTAGAATGGCAGCATCCATTTGAGCTTTGGTTGCAGCTGCATCGTGTAATAAAACAAGTTCTTCTTGTCTGTTTTCCCCAAGTGAATAAATAATTTCAATAGGGCTTGCAGTAGCCAACCTTGCAAGTCCATTTGCGATAAGATGAACTTGCGCTACTCTTCTTGCATTAAAAAATTGATTATCTGTATTTTCCTGTTGGTAGTACAATTCGTGAAGTTTTTCCGTTGCTTTAATCAGCACATTGTATTCATCATTGCATCCCATGTTTTATCGATACCGATTACATCATTCCATGATTCTTAAGTAATTTTTCATAGCAAACATCAAATAGCTATCATTGGAGATATTGTACATGAAAGAAGAACAGGTGCGCCTAAGCAATGTTGAGATATCGCAACTCATTTCTGCAATAAAAGAACATTTCAAGGAACTAGGCCTGCAAATAATTTTCGAAGACCAGCACGAGAACTATTGGAGCATCAAAGCACACAAGGGAGGAACCCTGTCTGCTATCACTGGAAGCATAAGAGATGTAGAGATAATGATAACTGGTTCGGCAAATAATTATGAGTTGACCTTGAGAACAGGTGCGTGGGGACGTGATATTGCAATTCCTGCTCTTCTTGCAAGCTCGGTATCATTTGGGGCAGGTGCAGTCGTTGCAGGCGCAGAGATATACAGGGCACACAAGTTTGAAAAAAATTTCTGGGAATGGCTTAACCAACGCATTCGATCACTTTCTGGTATAATGACTCAAGCACCGTCTGCACCCAAGGAGAGGATATGCAGTAAATGTAGTTTGCCGCTACCGCCTGGTGCCAAGTTTTGTATGCACTGCGGTACGCAACAATCCTGATGATTTTAAATCGTTTGATTCCTTTTGTTTTACTTTAGTTCTACTTTCTGATATTCTTCAGGATTTTCTTCTTTTAGTCTCTGGAAATAGATCTCTTCATATGGCATTTCCACCGATTATTACAAAATAGTCATTTAAGCAGTAAATTAACAGACTCCTTTTTCGCAGGTCAAAAAAACTAACATTTGATAAGTTACTAATTTTGCACTCTTATAGTAACATGATCCTCATCAGAATAATTTTGTAAATGGGTTAAAATATGGATTGCAATTATAGCGACTAGAGAGCTCATTTACGATGGTTAAAAAGAAAAACAAAGATCCAAGAAAAGACCAACCTGAAATTAGTGCAGGTGGCTTTAAGCATAAAAACAAACTAATAGCAATAGGCGTAATTGCTGCACTAGTTTCTGGATTGCTATACTATGGCTACAAGGCTGACAATACGATTGTCTCCACTTTTGCCGCCATTGATGGAATTCCCTGTGAATCCAAAGAATTTGGCTCTTTTCATGTACATGCACATCTTGATGTCTTCGTTGATGGACATGCTTATTCAGTGCCCGCTCTTGTTGGCACAGAAGACAATACCTGCTTGTATTGGTTGCATACCCATTCTACAGACGGCATAATACACATCGAAGCTCCACAGACACAAGACTTGACACTCAATCAATTTCTTGACATGTGGAAAAAAACTGCAAGCACACCACCTCCCACTGGAGACCCAATCATATACGTAAACGGCCAGGTGGTATCAACAACACCTGCCAATACAAAGCTGAATGCACATGATGAGATTGTACTGGTGTATGGAAACCCACCTCCTAACATACCATCGTTTTACCAATTTCCAGAAGGTGTCTAATTTTTATTCTACAAATAAATTAAAAAATTAAGTTAAATCCAATTTTAATTAATAGTTATAATCTTACAAAATAATATTATGGTACCAATGAAAAAACAAAACACAAAACATGCAATGTTGTTTATACTATTTTCAGTTGTAATATTTTTCCAACCACAAATTTTCAATGTGTATGCTGATATAAATTCAGATCAAATAACTCCTAATGCTATCAGAACTCCTGACGGAGGCTGGATTACTCCAATTACACAGACTGAAAATGGAACCAAGTTAAACTTGCACTACGAAGTTGGCCAAACAGTATCAAATGGTAGTAATATTGTACCAATCGTACCTCTTCATCCTCCTATTTTTATAACTCAAAATACGCTTCTTCCATTACAGCAAATACAGTCTGGTATATCACTGCAAGATGTGAAATGCAATAGTAGTTTGATTTTGATTGTAAAGGTAGAAGATAACTCCCCTGCATGCGTAAAACAGTCATCTGCAGATGTTTTAATAGCTCGGGGCTGGGGAAAACCGCTACCTGTCAATGAAACAACTGGTCAATCATCAAACCCGATTGTAACACTCCAGGACAATAATAGTGTAATTCATCTAAATGTTGGCCAAAGCTTTCTCTTAAAGCTTGGAGAAACTTATGACTGGAACATCAGTATAGACAATCAAACCGTAATTAGCAGGGTGATGAACGTGATGGTAATACGTGGTGCCCAAGGTCTATACAATGCTCACAATCCAGGTGAAACTATACTAATGGCTACGGGTGATCCCCAATGCAGATCTACAGTGCCTGCCTGTGAAATGCCCTCGATATTGTTCAAGATAGATATCATAATATCCTAAACATGATTTAAAGAAAAAAGAAGAAATGGCTTGTTATTTCCTTGATTGTCTTTCATAGCCACATCTAGTGCATACGAATTTTCTGCCAATGTCGTAAAGAGCTCCACTACATTTTGAGCACTTTTTCATTCTGTACCGTTTAAGAAAGGAAAATAAAAAGTATGAAGTTTTGTAACTTTTATTCAAGCTGATTTTCTTGTTTTCTTCTTCTTTTTCTTGTTTTTGTAATGCCACACAAATATCAAAAAACCAATAACACTTGATACTATGGTTCCAACTCCAACAACTGGTGCAATGAAAAACTGTCCTACCCAGATGCCTGATGCATCACCTATCTCAAGTATGCCACGGTGTCTTGCAAAGATATCCAGGGACTGGTCCAGCGGATATGTATTTCCACTCTCGTCAGAATAGGAACCATTGATGTGAACAGTTGCATGAAGAGGGTCTGGAATCTCTTTTTGTGTTTGTATTACAAATTCAAAATCTGTAGTCTGGCCTGCATCAAGATTTGTAAGCAATAATGACTTTTTGCCTTCCAGTTGCACTTGGGAGGATGATACTCCAAGTGCAATGTCACGTGCATTGGCTCCATGATTTTTTATTGTACCTTTTATGGAAAATGGCTCTCCAGCAAACACATTGCTTGGGCTTTGTATATCAAGTGACAGGACAGGTTTTGATGCAACGCTAAACTGTGTGGTCTGGATTATTGTATGTCGGACAGGCTGTGAATCAAACAACCCCTTGATAAAATATTCAATCTCTACGTTACCTACAAAGGTTCCATCAGGAACGTTACCATTTACTGTTGCATCAAAGTTGTTTCCATAAGTAGAATCCTTTGTTAGATTGTCAAGATGAAATCTGTCCTGTGGTATTTGCAATTCCGGTGAAGTGATGGTAACAGTAATGTTGGATACTTGATCAGCTGTTGCCTTTACGATAGAAGATAACACAAAGCCCTTTCCCTGTTGTACCACATCAGGATAGTTGAGTGAGAGTTGTATGTTGGGATCAGATATGGAATTTTGAACAGCATATGCAGGCAGGAATAAAACCAATGATATCACTAGAATGAATACAGTCTTGTGCGAAATATTCACCATATCTGATTTGGGTTGTACCATTGATAAGTACAGCGGAAGTGAAATGACTTTTCATAGTTTATCTATGTCGCATGTTTCTTAAGAACATGAAAGCCAAGTTCAAGACTACATGTTCAGAATGCAATGCTCAAATCAAGGTGGGAGAAGAGATTGCAAAGATGGCATCAGGAAAGTGGGTTCACAAATATTGTGCTCCAGAAACAACCGAGTTGCCCTAGGCATCTAATTTATCCTAGTGACCTTGAGTGTTTGTGAGTGTGAGGCCTCTCACCGGGGAACTTTCTTCTCATGTGCCCAGAAGGTCTTCCATATAGTAATTCCAAAAACCAAGCCTCGTGTTCAATCTCTTCTCTGAGTACATCTTTTGCTACATCATATGTTGCAGGGTCTTTGCCAATTGTCATCTGACATACCTTGTTCCAGTTTACAATTGCACCCTGCTCTGCCTTCAAACATTTTTCCAAGATTGCCTTGGTATCAGTTGGGTTTGCTGGGAGCTGCAAAAACTCACATCCAGACATCTTGATAAAGTCTTGTGCATTAATTGGCAATTTTCCACCAAGCTCGTAAATTCTTGAAAGGCATGATTCAAAATGACTCAGGTCCTCCAGTCTTGCATCTTCAATTACACCTTTCAGTGCTTCTCCTTCCATTCCAGTACAGTGTGCTCTAAGATTTGTAAAATAATAATATGCAGTAAATTCAACTGACGCATTGTAAACAAGTGCCTTTATCAATTCTTTGACATTAACACCATTTTGTTCTAGAACTTTGACCCCGACAACGTTTGCGTCTTTTTTTGTCACAGATACGATTCAGCAATACTGGCAGATATAAATAGTTCGATAGATGTCTGTGCAAGATTTATAATGATTAGGCATCTAATGATTAGTCATCTAAGCATGGTAAAGTATGATTTTGAAACTAGTGTGGGATTCATAGTTAACAGCACAGCAAAGGCTTTCCAAAAGGCCCTTGATGTGGACCTTAGAAAAAATGTTGGAGTATCAATTAGTCAATGGCGTGTCGTTGCTATTTTGGTATTGCAACCAGGTCTGACTCAAAAAGAGATTGCTGACAAGGGAGGAATAGAAGGTGCAACACTTGTTCCAGTAATTGACAAGATGGAAAAAGATGGGCTGCTTAAAAGAAAACCTGATCCAAAAGACAGGAGAGTAAACAGGATCTATCTTACTCCAAAGGCAGATTCATTGTGGAACTCCATGATAGAATGTGCTCTTAGGATACGAAAGGTATCAACAAAGGATGTCCCAGAAGACCAACTCAAAATTACACTAGAAACACTTCGTAAAATATCAAAAAATCTTGCAACACAATTTGAGGTAGACACTTTGCTGACAGTTCCTAGGAAATCAAAATTCTGAGGCAAACAAAATGGTAATGTCAACAAATCCAAACGAAGTTTCTTCTGATAAAATTTCGTCCAAGGCATGGAAAACACTTGCTATGTTGAGCCTGATTGCTACAATGGTAATGTATGCAGAAACAATGTTGGTTCCTGCAATTCCAGATCTGATAAAGGATTTTCACATCTCTTATAGTGCTTCATCTTGGATACTGACAACATATCTTGTAACTGGAGCAATCATGACTCCTATAACAGGAAGGTTGTCCGATATTTATGGAAAGAAAAAGATGCTGCTTGTTATCATTGCAGTATATGCAGTAGGAGTTTCAATAGGTGGATTTGTCACAAACATCTATGAAATGTTGGCAGTTCGTGTAATCCAAGGGATAGGAATGTCCATGTTTCCTATTGCCTTTGGTATAATTAGAGAACAATTTCCAATCAAGAAACTTGCAATAGGCCAAGGAATAATCTCATCCATGTTTGCAGCTGGAGCAGTAATAGGACTTGTGGCAGGAGGCCATCTTATTCAGAACTTTGGCTGGCAATCAACTTTCTTCTCTATAATTCCTATTGTTATATCGTTACTTGTAGTAATTCAGAGATTTGTTCACATTGGAGAAGTCCACCCTCAATGGAAATCAGAAGACAAGGCACCAAAAAACGGACTAAAAAATAGCATTGACATTCCGGGAGCAGTAACTCTGGCAATATCAGTAACTGCTTTTTTGATGGCTCTGACCTTTGTTGAAACAGGTGATTCTATAGGCTCTACTACCATGATAGGATTGGTAACAATAGGCCTAGTTTACATGATACTTTTTGTAATAATTGAAAAGAAATCACAGGCACCACTGGTAAATCTCCAGATACTGCTTCACAAGGCAATTCTTCCATCAAACATAATGGTGATGATAGTTGGCCTGTCCATGTTTATGGTCTTTCAAACCATCCCGGTACTGATTCGAAGCCCGACTCCGCTAGGTTTTGGGGCAGATCCACTGAGTACAGCAAATGTACAACTACCATTTGCACTGGTTCTGCTAATATTTGGACCTACCTCAGGTTTAATCATATCAAAACTTGGTTCTACAAAACCAATTATCGCTGGCAGCATCATTAGTACGATAGGATTTGTCAGTCTTTTCATGTATCACTCTACAGAGTTCTTGGTTTCAGCAAATCTTGCAATATTGTCCACAGGTTTGTCACTGACAAATGTTGGTGCAATGAACCTAGTTATGCTTGCAACACCAAAACAAAATGTCGGTGTATCGCTAGGTATGAGTACTCTAATTAGGATAATTGGTGCATCAATAGGGCCTGCAATAGCTGGCATGTTCATGCAAATTCACAAGGCATCCCTACCTGGAATAGCTGGCACGTTCCCTACTCCTGATTCATATAATTTGATATTTCTTAGTGCATCAATCATCTCAATAATATCAATCGGGCTTGCAATATTTCTTAAAAGAACAATTTCTAAAACAATGGTTCATACCACGTAAACAGTTCTAGTCAGTTACATCTTTTTTTCAAGTTTATTTTTGAGTAAATCAAGTTCATTTTTAGCCTGTTCATATTCCTCCCTTGTCCTTGCAAGAGTGACCTTGATTATATCTAGTTCTTTGTTGGCTGTTTCATATTTTGCATTAAGTGAAGCTGCAACAGCACCTGCTGCTTCCACAATTCTAGTTGAATCTTCTTTTCTGCCAACTGTGGCAAGTTCCTTTTCTATGAACTCTAGTTCCTTTTTTGTTGCAAGTATCTCAATTCTTTTTGAATCCAGTTGAGAGCTAAGCGACTCGTGTTCTGCTCTTGCCTTCTTTATTGCAGAGTTTATCTCATCAATCTCTGTTCTTGATGTGTCTACCTTGTTATCCAAATCTCCAATCTCAGTGATCTTTCTTTCTCGTTCTGAATCAAGAGAGTATAACTCGTCTTTTACTTGCTGGATTTGACGTCTCACCTCGTCTATTTCATTTTGCTTGTATTGTGATCGTACCATTTCAAGGTCTGCTCTTGCAGCCTTGGTTTGCTCCTGTATTGCTTGGCGTTCATCTTTTATCGAAGAAATTTCAGATTTGAGCGATTCAAGCTCGTCTTTTGCATCCTTTGTTTCCTTGGTTACAGATTCAAGCTCTGATTTGACATTTTCAAGTTCACGAGAATAAGAGTCTAGCATGACTGTATTGTCTTCTATCTCTTTTCTAATATGGTCAAGTTCTTTTTGGGACTGTTGGCTTTGCTCTGATTCTATTTTGTCCTTTTCGTATTTTTCTATCTCAGAATCTTTCTTTGAACGGCCAAATAGACCCATCAATAAAGCTTTTACTTATGGTAAGAAAAGGATTTCCTCTTTGTAGCATTCCAAACTTGGAATATCTCAATTCTTTCTTTTTTTCACAAATGATATGTAAAATCCTAGTCCGCCTAGGAAAAATCCAATAAAAACAGAGGCTGCAGCCCCTACCATGTTATTTTTAATGTATTGCGGTGCAAAAATAAAGATCAAAATGCCAATTGCAATTAGGACTATGCCACTGCCTCTTGGTCTGTTGTATTCGTTGTGTGCCATGGTCACAGATACTCAGTAATTGTTGTTGCTACCTTTTTTCTTCCAATATCAAGTATGAAGGGCCCCAACTTTGGACCTCGCTCAGATGCCAGTATTATCTGGTATAACGTTTTGAAAAAGTCCTTTGGCTGAATGGCATTATTTTTTGCAATTTGATATATGGTATTTTGTAGATCTGCCGGTTCACTCTCGGCTGATAAAACAGTTGATAGGTCCATCAATGCTTTCTTTGATGTTTCATCGATTTGGACCTCGACCTTGGATGGCTTGTCAAAGTCGTCAGCATAGTTTCCAGCCAAGACTATAAGTTGTTCAATCTCAGGCAATGATTCCTTTATGGTTCCATATTCTATTAGTTTCTTTGTCACTCTTGCAACTCTGTCTTCTCTGAATATCTTGCAGAGCTGAATTAGCAACCTGTAATTGACATATGGTGCAGCGGCTTTGAGCGGATTTAATAGATTCACATATTCAAAAAGTCCCTTTGCCTTGATGACTTTCATCTCGTTATCGAGTTTTATTTTTCCAAAGTAAATGTTCTCAAGTTCATGGTATTCATCCATTAAACCAGGAATGTCTTCAAAGCCAACCTCACGGGTTCCTATGATTCTCTTGTACAGTAGCAGTAAAATTGATTTCGGTGTCCCATATCTAAGCCAGGCCTGCGATGTAACAACATTTCCAAGCGATTTTGATATCTTCTTTCCGCCTTTGTCAAGGAACATTTCATATTTTACATGGGTAGGATGCGGAAAATGCAGTATCTCATCGGAGACCCAGTCGTTTACCTTTACCGAATCCATAATGTCTTTGCCATATGCCTCAAATCGAACATCAAAGGCCTGCCATCTTGCAGCAAATTCAACTTTCCATGCAAGCTTTCCAACATCTTTTGTGATATCGGCAACGCCATCATGACCGCACCCTTGAAGAATTTGTGAGCCTATTGTAGTCCCACTACATTTGTATTTGATCTTCTTTTCATCTGGTAAATATTCATAGGCAATTGCAGTATACAATCTTCCACAGTTTGCACAAACAGGAAAGTATGGCAGGTTTTCCTGATATTTTTCCTGGCCTACCATCTCTGCAATTTTTTCGCCTATCTTTTTGCTGTTTACAAGAATGGTATGAATTTGATCTTTTAGCAGACCATTCCTGTATGTATCAATGCCTCGCTGAAACTTGTACTGTATTCCAAGCTTATCCAGTCCGTCAAGAAGAAGACTACTCATGTGTAATCCATACGAGTCATGACAGCCAAACGGATCTGGAATAAATGAAACAGGTTTTGCAATGTGTTCTTTTAACCATTCAGGCAAGCCTTCAGGTATCTTTCTTAAACCATCCAGATCATCTGAATATGCAATCAATTCAGACTTGAAACCAAAGTTTTCTAGGGCAAGCTTTACACCATATGCCCTAACTGCATCGCCTAGGCTTCCAATGTGAGGAATTCCAGAGGCCCCCAGTCCACTTTCTACCTTGATTAGACTAGTACTTCTGCCAAGTATTTTTTCTCTTTCAAGTAACTCATCTGCAAGTTTATCTATCCAAGTTCCTTTTCCTATGATCTTTTGTTCTTCCATTATACCAATTCCTTTGACATGTATGGACCAAGAGGCAAGTAGCCTAACTTGCTATAGTATTCTCTTGTTCCTACTGCACTTATGACAAGCAAACGTTTTGCATCAAGTTCTTCTTTTGAAATTCTTTCTGCTTCCTTCATCAAATTCTTTCCAAGGCCTAGATGTTGCATACTGTTTCCATCACGCTCTCCAAGTTTGAGGGACTTGCCATATACATGAAGCTCTCTTACGATACAAGTACTATCTGTGACTTCATTTCTGTGTACTTTATCGCTTGGCTTTCGCAATCTCAAAAATCCAAAAATTCTATCTCTTGAATCATCATAGGATAAGAAAATTTCCTGGCCTCCAGAGGAAGCGTATTGGTCCCTGTTTAATCGTATGTCGTTAATGTCAACAGTATCTTCAGAAAGACCCACTTCTCTGCAACGTATGCATTTGCAGGCAAGATTTTGTCTTCTGAGGTTCTGCTGGACTAGCTGTCGCAAGTTTCCAAGATTGGGCCCTGCAATAATCTGATCTGACGAGATCTCTCTTTGGAGTCTCATTATTCTAGTCCATCTGGGAATTATTTTCTTGATATCGGTCAGCACTCGTATCATGTCATCCTGAGAATATGGCACAAATTCTCCCTTCTTGTATGACTGGTAAATTCCAGTGTTTTCAAGTACAAGTGTCGGGTAAATCTTGAGCATGTCTGGTCTGAGATTAGGGTCAGAGAACAATCTCTTGAAATCTTCAATATCGTCGTCAGGAGTCATGGTTGGAAGTCCAGGCATCATATGTGCAACAATCTTGTAGCCTGCGTCTTTTGATATTTGAAATGACTCTGTTACATCACTGAATGTGTGTCCCCTGTTGACTATGTGATATACATTTTCATGCAGAGTTTGCACTCCAATCTCGACTCTGGTTATTCCATAATCTAGCATCCAGTCTACATGTTGGCGTTTACAGTAGTCAGGCTTTGTTTCAATTGTAAACCCAACATTTCTTATCTTGGCAGTCTCATTGTTTTTTTTGGCTGATTCCAAATCTTGTGAATCAAACCCATTTAGCGCATCATAACATGATTTGATAAATGATATCTGATAGTCACGTGGCATGAAAAGAAATGTTCCTCCAACAATCACTAGTTCTAGCTTTGTGTTATCATGACCGTAAGCCATCAAATGGTCAAGCTTGTCAAGAATCTGTTCTTTTGGATCATACTTGTTTGCAATTGCGTTCTGCGTAGAAGGTTCTCTGCCGGTGTAGCTATTTGGAGTGTTAAATTCCACCCCGCCGGGACAATAAGTGCATCTGCCATGGGGGCACGCATATGGTTTTGGCATCAAGGCTATGACTGCAACACCAGATGCAGTCTTGACTGGTTTTCTTACCAGCGCCTTTTGCAATTTGATAAAATCAGAGCCGCTAACTAGAGCAAGTATCTCATAGTTTCTTGGTATCCGTTCAAGAGAATATTTGACACAAACTCGTTTAATCTCACGTTTTACGTCTCTTGCTGTAGGCTGCTGTATGGAAAGAAGATTCTGTGAAATTTCTCTGCAGGCGTCCTCGAAGCTTATCTCTACACATTGCACGTTTTGTTACAATTAGTTTGGGTATTAAATCCTAATCTGGTGGCTGGATTAACTATGTTAAGCAAAACCCTTTTTGGTAGATAACACCATGTCATCTTAGAGTATGGTCTCATGACAATAGGGTATGTGGCAGTACACTGCGATACAGGAAGAGAATGGTACGTTTTTGATCATATAACACAACTGCCTCACATAAAAGAAACAAAGATAGTTCTTGGACTGTACGATATAATATGCAAACTTGAAACTAACAGCACAAAGGAACTTGAAAATGATGTTATGAAGATAAGAAAGATTTCACACGTGCAGACAACAATGACACTAATCGTATTCTAAACGTCATGCTATTTTAAGAGAATCAACATAGACGCCTTTTTTGTCAATAATTTGTCCAATCTGTCTGGTTTTCAAACCATGTTTTTTGAAAATTTCGTTTATCCTTTCCTCTTCCTCTTCTGATACAATCAGACAAAAACCAATTCCCATGTTAAATGTCTTGTACATTTCTTCTTTTTCCACATCTTGGTTTTCTATTATCTGAAATATTGGAGGTGGCTCGGGAAGATTGTCCAACATGTAGCCTGTCTTTTTGAGACGCAAAAGTTTGGTAAAAGAGCCGCCAGTTATGTGTGCTAGACCATGCACATCACATTCTCTTAGTGCTTGCAGAGTTGGCTGGACGTAAATTTCAGTTGGTTCCAAAAGTGCATCGCCCAAAGTGCCAAGACCTTTTATCTTGTCATGCAACGAATATTTTGAAAGCAAGACTTTTCTTGCAAGCGAGTAACCATTTGAATGGAGGCCGCTACTTTTCACACCTATTATGATATCGCCTGGAGCAATCAGGTCTCCAAGTATCATGTTTTGTTTGCTTAGAATTCCAACAACTGTACCAGCAAGATCAAAGGAAAAGTTTTTGCCTGATATCAAATCAGGAAGTATGGCAGTCTCTCCGCCAACTATTGGTACCTTGGCTTTTTTTGCACCCCTTACCAATCCACGAACAATTTGTTTAAAAATCTCCTGGTCGTTTCTATTTGCAGCGATATAATCAACAAAAGAGATTGGAATGGCCCCTGTGCATATGATGTCATTGACATTCATGGCCACACAATCTATTCCCACAGTGTCGTACCGTCTCATCATTTGTGCTATGATGACTTTGGTGCCTACACCATCAGTATGTGTGGCCAATAATTTTCCATTTGGCATTTCCACAATGCCGGCATAATGGCCAAAGCCTGACATCGTTTTGACACTCTTTTGTAATCTATGAGTTGAGGAAATTAGTCTCCCTATGGTTGCCTGGCTTTGTTTTATTTTTTTAATATCAATTCCTACATCTTTGTATTTGATTCCCAATGCATCTGCTCCATTTGATCAAGATAAAAGAATTTGTATGATATTTAGCCATGGAAGGATAGTGTTTCATGTAAACATACATTTCTTTGAAACACTATCCTCCGTAGGTACGATGTAATGGTACTAGTTACTTTTTTGCATAAACAAATCTAACATGATTCTTCCCTTGTCTGTTATGAAGTAAACCACGTTTGATCCCATAGGTTCCTTTCGAACAAAGTTGTATTCCATGCAAAGATGAAGATAGTTCAAAAAGGACCTTTTCATGCGAATATTTGACTTGACATAAAGATCTGAAAATGTTATTGGCCCACATCGCAGCTGATATAACAATTTGAGAATTGAGATGGTGCTAAAGTCACGGGCCTTGGTTTTTACTGCATCCAATATCTGTTCATCTCTTTTTATGATAAAGTCAGAGAAGTGATCGGCTAGCTCTACTGGAAGATATGTCATTCTTGGCCTCATATTACGGTATTAGTACGGTAATGTACCTTATTAATTCTAGCTAGGAGGATTTTTTGAGCTGCCAAATAGCTTTTTTGAACATAAAACAAGCAAGGATCCAGTCTTTTGGTTAAAATTCAATTTGTTTTTATGCGAGACATCAGAATAGTCCTCATGCATAGCGCGTTTGTTCTCATGAATGCTGAATTAGGCAAGGAAACACAAATTGTAAATGAACTTGAAAAAGTACCGCATGTTAAGGAAGTTTACCCAGTATACGGTGTTTATGACGTTTTGATGGTAATCGAATCAGATTCTATGGAAGCACTGCGCGAAACCATAACATCCAAGGTTAGAAAGCTGGATGGAATAAAATCTACTCTAACCATGATAATTGTAAAAGATCAATGACTTGATAATACTAAATTCAGCCTTATCTTTGTAATTCATGTTCATGGTTTTGCAATTACCGTACAAAATATTAGAAGTCATTTTTTACCAAAATAGAATTGGTTGACAATTTTCTTTCCTTGTTAGGCTGGCTAGGAGAGCTAATTTTTGCAAGCTGGCTTCTCACAGAAGGCTCAGAGCACCTGTCTGAAAGATGGGGAGGTAGATTTGTTGGAAGAACTCTTCTTAGTGTAGCAACCACACTTCCAGAAATTGGCATAGTGGTAGCAGCAGCAAAAAATGGCTCTTACAACATTGCAATTGGTTCAGCGCTTGGAAGCAATCTGTTTATGATGACCTTGGGGCTAGCAATAATGCTGATTATTGCAACAACTCGTCTCTCAAAAGCCCCACAACGATTCATCGATGTTACCCAATTCAAGATGGACAAAATTCTTCTTGTTGTTACTGCAGTAATAGCAGCATTAACATTTGTTAACGGATATGATGTAACAGAGGGAATTTTATTTTCAGGTCTGTTCGCCGCTTACTTGTATTTTGCCTTCAGGGAAATGAAAAAAGAAAAAAGTCAAGAGCCACTAGAATCTGAGATTCATGAGAACCATCTAAAAAAGAAACCAAAAAGACATTTTGTTCGTGCAATGGTTCTTTTTGTGGCAGGAACTGTTGGAATTTTTCTTGGGGCAGAACCGTTTGTCGAATCAATACAGGGTTATGCCACGGATGTGGGTGTCTCTGTAGTTATACTTGCAGTAATTGTCAGCCCTATTGCAGGTGAGATGCCAGAAAAAATATCAATGATACTTTTAGCAAGAAAGGGAAGTAAGGGTGCCTCAATTGCAGTTGCAAATGTTCTGGGTTCCAAGATTGTCAATAATACACTACTGTTATCTGTAGCAATATTTGCAGCAATGGCCTACCAGGGATTTTTTGCAAAGATCCAAAATACACAGATTTTACAAGACCAAATGATACTTGTTACAGTAATAACAATAGTTGCACTTGTGCCCATGTTTAAAAACAAATTGGATTTACGGTCTGGAATTATGCTCTTGATACTTTATGCCATTGGGATTGGAATCCAGTTTATACTTCCTCAAACCTAGATTGGATTGATCCTGATACCATCTGCCTTTACCGTTGGCGTGATACAAGGAAGTGCACTCCACTGAAGCACGTTTTTAGAATCATTACCTATTTCTGATATGCTCTGTAATAGAACAGGAAGATTGTGTACTATTCTAACAGATTTGCAAGGTCTAACGTTTCCATTCTCTATGATTCTCACCCCGCTTCTTGCAGTACAAGAAAAATCTCCGCGTTCAGGATTGACAGCATATGTATACCAAAGCCTGCCTACAAGCAATCCTTGCCTGGTTTCTTGGATAATTTTTTCCACTGGAGTGTTGCCTTCTTTTACTTTCAAATTATGAGGAAGTGGTACAGGGATGGGAAGTGCAGCTCTTCCCATGGGAGAGCCCATCCTACTTGCATTGCCTGTAGTTTCTTGATTTTCTTTGAATGCATGAAACGAATCAGAATATGTATTTGAAAAAATTCCCGATTCTATCAAGTATCTAGTACTTGTTGGCACGCCTTCCTCATCAAAGGACCTGCTTCCTATGCCTTCAGGACTGTGTGGTTCATCTATCAAACTGAACTTGGATGTTGCAACACGTTGTCCAAGTTTTTCTGTAAAACAACTTCTCTTTTCAGAATATGTCTTGAGATTGAAATTAGCTGCAAATACAAAGGCAAGCATTTCTCCAAAAGCATATGGTTCAAAGATTACGCTAAAAGTTCCGGCGTCACAACTTTGTGGATTAATAGATTCTATACACATTTTGGCTGCATGTTCGCCAATGTATTCAGGAGAAAAGGCTGCAAGTGTTCTACAAGATGTTGCACCTACCCCGCTTACTGGTATAGTGCTATTTTCTGAATCTGCATTAATGGTACCAGAAATGTATGTTGATTTCTCTGAACAAGCCAAATCATTGGTGTTGCCTATATCAAATGTTTCTGAAACAATATTCAATGATCCTGAAATTCTTGTTACTTTGGGATGGATAGCAGATTGTATCATTCTATTTGCAAGATCAATTGCCTCAACACTGGTAATTTCTTCAAGCTTCTTGTCGTAGGTTTTTTCAATTTTTGTATATGATGCTGGATAAGGCAGCGATTTCCAAAATGATTTTGGTTTCACAAAAGACCTGGTTTGAAGTGCTCTGTCTAGTATGTCTATCTCCAAATCATCGGTTCTTGCAGACAGAATTTTCTTTTCATGAATTACACGTACTGCAAGTGACTGTTCAGCATTCTGTTTTATCTCTGCTATCTCAGAATCAGTTATTCTCACAGTAATGGTTTTCTTTGAAACAGCTACTGCCTCGCACTCGTCAAGATGTCTACTCTTGGCCTGATACAAAATCTGGTCGCAGCTTGGCACTAGTTTCGCCTGTTACTTTTGTATCTGTATCTATCTAGTTTGATTAATTCATGATATGACCCAAATCGGGCAACATCTTGTACCTTGTCAAGCAAGTCTTGTTCTGATTCGGTCTCAAAAGTCTTGATAATTTTATACAGTGTTGTTCTTTGAGCAGGTATTCTTCCTGTCTGCCTTATCAGCTGTCTTATCTCTCCAGGGCGCAATAGCTGACCGTGTTTTGCACCAGCTGCTGTTGAAATGCTTTCATTGATGAGGGTGCCACCAAAATCATTAGCTCCCCACATGAGCAAGAGTTGCGCTAGGTTTGATCCTTCTTTTACCCAAGATGTCTGAATGTTATTGATGTAATTGTTTAGCATGATACGTGATATTGCATGTGTTAGCAAGACGTCTCTTCCATCTGCACCACTTCTTATTCCCTGTTGCAAATTTTTCCTGTACATTGGAGCTTCAGTATGGATAAAATTCAATGGCACAAATTCTGTAAAGCCGCCAGTCTCCTTTTGTATGTCGCGTATAAGTGCAATATGTCTTACCCTATCCTTAGGAGTTTCGATATGTCCAAACATCATTGTAGATGTGGAAGGAATACCTAGCTTGTGGGCTGTTTTTATTACTTCGATCCATTTTTTAACACTGATTCTGCCTGGTGAAATTCTATCACGCATTGTCTGGTCTAATATCTCTGCAGCAGTGCCAGGAAGTGAGTTTACCCCAGCATCTTTTAGCCTCGCAAGATATTCTCCAATTGAAAGATTGGTTCTACTTGCACCATACAGAACTTCTTCTGGTGAAAAGCCATGAATGTGAATGTCACCAATTTCTTTCTTAATGACACGACAAATGTTTTCATACGTGCTTGCTTCCATGTCTGGAGGAAGACCTGCCTGAACACATACTTCGGTCGCACCAAGAGATTTTGCCTCATTTGCTCTTCTTGTTATTTCCTCTAGTGGTAAGAAGTATCCCTCTTCCTCACGAAAATCTCTACTGAATGCACAAAAACCACATTGTTTTATGCATACATTGGTAAAGTTGATGTTTCGATTTACGACATATGTGACGATGTCGCCAACGCGTCTTTTGCGAAGCTCGTCTGCAACCATTCCAGTAAGGTGAAAATCTATCCCTTGTGCATAAAATAATCTTGTTGCTTCAGAAACGTCAATTTCTTTTTCTGACAATGCCCTCTCCAAAGTGTGAGCCACGAGGGGATCTGCTTGTCTTAGCAATGAATCAAACAAGGCAGTTTGCACATTCATGCCACATATTCCCTTTTAACAAGTCCATCCGAGTCTGTAATCTCTAACATTTTAGATCTCAAATCCGGTGAAACCATAGAAAAGAATTCTGGATAAACTGGAAATCTAGCTCTTAGCTCAAACCCTGCATCTGCACAGTTTCTCTTTACAGTTTCAATAGCGGGCCAAGAATGTTCCGGATTGACATAATCTAGAGTAACTGGTGATATTCCGCCCCAGTCATTTATACCAACTGATAAAAATCCAGAATATGAATTTGGAGAAAGATTTGGAGGAATCTGGATATTCATTTCTGGCATGATTATTCTTGTCAGCGCGACCAAGGCTTTGAAATATTTCTCTTCAGGTGCAGACAAGTCACACATTTTGGTGTCGTATTTGGGTTGAAAATTTTGTAAAATAATTTCCTGTATGTTGCCATATTTTTTGTGTATTTCTTTTATGGCATAGATGGAATCAATCAATTCAAATGGACTCTCTCCAATTCCAATTAGAAGACCAGTGGTCATTGGTATGGATAGCTGACCTGCATTTTCTAACACGCGAATCCTTGCCTTGGGGTTCTTGCTTGGTGCAAATTCATGGGGCATGTCTTTATTGGTCAATCTCTGGCTTGCATTTTCAAGCATCAGTCCAAGGCTAACGTTAGTCTTTTTTAGCTCACTCATCTCAGATTTTGTTAAATTTCCAGCATTGGTGTGTGGAAACATGCCTACATTTAGGGCAACTTCTGATGCATGTACGAGATATTCAACAGTACTGCGAAACCCATTTTCTTTAAGCCATGCCCTTGCCTCTTGATACCTTTGTTCTGGTCTTTCGCCTGTAACAAATAGTGCTTCTGTACATTTGTACTTCTTTCCAATTGTTGCAAGATTCTCTACATCATGTCTTGTCATCATTGAAAGTTTTGACTGGTTTGGCTCAGCTTTGTATGTGCAGTAAGAACAAGTATCGCGGCACAGGTTGACAAGATTGAAAAAGATTTTTCTTGAATAAGTGACAATGGTACCACGGTTCTTGTTTCTGAGAAATTCAGCTACCTTGTAAAGCTCATCTGGATTTTTTTCCGTGTCTTGGTAAATTTGATATGCCTTATCTTTGGATATTTCTTTTCCTTCAGTTACTTGGTTTAATAATTCTGAATTGAGTAGTATTTCGCTCAACTAGTCTTGTAGCTATGGGGGTTGTATTTATGCTTGGCTAAGTTTGCGGAGGTCTTTCCTGTAATGTCAGAGTTACATCCATAGTTTTGCCGTTGCGAATTATTTCAAGTATTATCTTGTCGCCAACAGATTTCTGGTCTTGCAAGTAGTTAAGAATGTCATCTATTTGTTTTACTGTTTTGCCATCAACTTTTGTAATGATGTCGCCGCCCACCTCATATTTTGTGCCATCTATTGTTTTTGTTTGATTATATCCATGCAAGCCTGCAATTCCAGCTGGACTGTTTGGTACTACATTTTCTACCATAAATCCTGCATTAACAGGTAAGTACAGAGTATTTGCCAAGTCTGAATCAATGCTTATTCCAGAGATACCAAGCCAGGGATGATTGTAATGGCCAGTCACTATTAGTGAGGGAATTATTTTTTTTATCGTGTTTGATGGTATTGCAAAGCCAACACCTGAGAATTCACCAGTTCCGGATTGGATGGCAGTGTTGATTCCAATTACCTTGCCTTGCATGTTAAGCAAAGGCCCTCCAGAGTTTCCTGGGTTTATTGGTGCATCAGTTTGGATTACACTAGGTATTGAAAAAGAGCTATCTGGCGGATTCAGTAACCTGCCAACCTGACTTATGATGCCATGAGTCATAGAACCTGAAAGACCAAAGGGATTTCCAATAGCAGCAACCTCGTCTCCAATTTTCAAGTCTGCTGAATTGCCTAGCGATAAAGGATGCAAAATATTTGATTGTGCATTTACTTTGACTACTGCCAAGTCTGCATAAGGATCTACTCCTGTTACACTTGCATTATATGATGAACCGTCATGAAATACAACACGAATTTTTTCTGCATTATCAACAACATGATTATTGGTTACGATGTGACCAGCGGTATCGTAAACTATGCCAGACCCAATGTCTCTGTTACTAGCTGTATCGTTGGATTTGTGAACTATTATCTGAACTACCCCATCGTCTGATTTTGCAAAGAGATCTGTCAAGCTTAGCTGAGGGCCTTTGACATTGAATTGATCAAAAAGATTTGAATTTGTTTGAAATGATTGATCTAGTATGCCAAACTTTGCTGGTGAAAAAATAAAAACAAATATCAAAATAATAACTAGTGAACCATACGATCCCCCTAAAATTGCTGTAGTCTTGTCCAAGAAACAAACTTAAAATTTATAGACATATATTTTTTGTTCAAGCAAATCTTGTATTACTTTTGTAATTTCTCTACACTTTGACCTTCTTTTGTAATCAAGTATATGCCAAATAACATCAATGCTATGGCCGCTATTTGGTACATTCCGATTGTCTCATGCAAAAATGTTGCTGCAAAACCGAGGCCAAATATGGTTCCTGTGGAATAGATTAGCATTGTTCTAACAGTGCCTATTCTTCTTAGACTGTGCAAAAACAAATACAGTGATACCCCAAACCCTACAGTTCCAACCAGAAGCAGATTAGGCACCTCAATTAAGGAAATGTTCACCGATGCTCCTGTAGATAGTGCAAAAACTAGAAGAACACCTCCACCGATTGCCCCCTTTAGTTGCACTATTTTTGAAACGTCGATGTGATGTGCTACTATTTTGCTTAGATTGTTGTCCAGTGCCCAAAAAATCATGGATAAAATTATTAGTAAATTGCCTTCTTGTTTCAGATCTGAGAGAAAGTTTGTAAATTGCAGGTTTGTAGTAACTATTACAACTCCAATTAGAACCAGTGTGATTGCAAGATAACCCATAGGTCTAAGTCTTTCCTTGAAGAAAATTAATGCAAAAAATACGGTAAATATTGTTTCTGCATTTGATAGGACAGCCGTATCAGAAGCAGTTGTTTGCCTGAGGCCTGTGAAAAAAAAGATTGGTGCAATGATGGAACCAGAAAGAGAAATTGCCAAAATGAGAAGCAAGTCTTTTTTTCTTATTGTGATGTTTTTTTTGTACGACAAAGGCAATGACGATGCAGATGCCAACAAGTATACAAAAGATGCATAAACTAGAGGACTAAAATTTGCCAGTACTGGTTTTGAGGCAGTAGAGATTGAACCTACTAGAACAGCACATAAAATTGCTGATACATATCCTCTTCTAACCGACTTTGTATCTACTTGTATCACTGCTTAAGACTAGATGTAATCCACCTAAACCTCTTTCTAAATGATCAAAATCTACAAACTGATAGACTGCTGTACCGTATCTACCATGGAATAAGTTCTTCCTCTCCATGTTACAGCGTTACTTCTTTTTGCATTGAGGATGCCACTGCCAAATCCAGCAACTATAATTGCACTTCCTACTGGAGCCAACATTGCATATTTTAGAGGAAGCCATAGTCCTTTTCTTGCATCAATCATACTTGCTAGATATACAAGTGCACTTGAGATCAATGAAACTCCAAACAGTACTGTAAATGATTCAGATGTGGTAGCAAAAACTGCAGAGTAAACAAGGGCTGGAAACGGTATGAACAACAAGAACAGAACGGCAAAAAATATTGCGGTTGCAACCTTGCTAGTTTGAAGATATAATGGTATCATCAGTCTTTTTAATGCATGCCAGAGTGTGGACCAATCTCTTGCCCAGACTGCTTCTACCAGGTGTTCCCCTCTGACCATCTTGAGCTTAAAACCAGCCTCTTTGACCTTTTTGCCTAGCGCACCGTCTTCAACAATCTCACTTTTTACACCTTCATGGGTTCCTACGGATTCGTAGGTTTTTTTGTTGATGATAAAAAAACTACCAAAAAAATAACCAGTTTTTTTGGAGGAATCATTTACACGTAATGCAGAAAATCTAGTATGCAAAAATGTCGATAGTACAGGTAGAGTAATTTTTGTCCACCTGTCAAGGCAAAGCATCTTTGGAATTACTGTAAGGGCATCCAAATCTTCACTCATAAGATGATCCACTGAAAGCGAGATGGTGTTTTTGGAGTGAACCGTATCTGCATCTGTGAAAAGCAAGAGATCACCAGTTGCCTTTTTGAATCCCTCTACACATGCCCAATTTTTACCAATCCATTTTGATGGTTTGATTCCAGCCAAGACATACTTGACCTGAGAATTACCTTGAGCAATTTTTTTAATTATTTCACCAGTTCTATCTTCTGATCTGTCGTCCACTGCAACTATTTCATAATTTTCATAGTCCTGGTGGAGTAAAGAATTGATGCACTTTTCAATGAATCCTTCTTCATTTCTTGCAGGTAGTATAACAGAAACTTTTGGTTTTGCATGTTGTACAGAATTGAACCTATCCAAAAATGGAGAATCTCGAAATGTAACCCACATGGATCTGATCAAAAGCATCCACGTTAATGAAACTACAATTAGTATAACTGATAAAGTATAATTGAAGACATCTATGAAAAAATTCATCTGATTATCTCTCGGCTTCTTCCTTGATACTTTGTAATGCTTGCTCTGTTCCACTCTGGATGTGTTTTTTTACCATCCCAGTGAACATGCCCATCATACCTGTGAGCTTGATATCCCAAACAGTTTCAAGCCTAGTTTTGTTGTCATGTGGTGTAACAGTAATTATTTTTGTGCCGTCTATGATGCCTTTTGTAAACTGGATTTGTATTTTTTCCTTTGGGAATAACGTGACTGTCTGCAAACACTTGGAATCCTTGAACGCAATCGTGACTTCCCTGTTTACAACATTTCCCTCTCTTGATATGTTTCGTATTTCTTTTGTGCCCTTCCAAAACCTTGGTTCAGAATCAAGATCTGAGACGATACCCCATATCTTCTCAAGAGGAGCATTGATCTCAACTGATGCCTGAATCTGTGCCATGTATAGAAAATCCTGTTTACATATTTATTCTGTCTGCTGGTGCCAGTACCATTGCAAACCTTTGGTTCCAGGACACGTTTTTCGAAATCAATTTTAATAGCGTTTAGAACCATTCCATAGTGACACACGTTACCTATGATGATTTTTCCAAACTAGACATGCGTGTCGCTAAAATAATACTAGTTGAAAAAATTCCAGGCAAGTCCAAAATTGTAAAGGGTACCATTGATTTAGGTGAGGAAAAAAGAGAGGTAATAATTGGTGGTGCAGAATACTATACGCCAGAAGAATTGGTAAACAAAAAAGTCATAGTAATAGCAAACCTGGAACCAAGAAAGATTGCAGGAATTGAATCAAATGCGATGCTCTTGGCAGCAGATCTTAATGACAAGCCTTTCTGGCTTACAGTTAATGAAGATGTTCCACTTGGAACAAAAATAAAGTAAATCTCACCTAAATTTTCAAATTTTTAGTTACAGAACTTGTCTGAGTGATTATTTTTCCCGGGTTCAGAGTGTTTGTAGGATCAAAAATGTGTTTTATTTTTTTGAAAAGAGAATATGTCTTGGTACCATACTGTAACTTTACAAATTCAGATCGTGCCAGACCATCACCATGTTCTCCTGTGATGGTGCCACCAATCAGTACTACGCCAGAAAAGAACTCTTTTGCTATTTTTCTGATAAGATGTTTGTCTTTTCTTTTCAAAACTGGCCTGATGTGTAGATTCCCATTGCCGGCGTGGCCATAAATGACCATTTTCATGTTGTACTTTAATGCCAAGTATTCTACCAAAGAAAGCAAAAGGGCTAGTCTTTTGACTGGTACTGTTGCATCCTCTATGAGAGAAGGCATAGTTTCACGTTTTGAGATGCTTTGTAAACTATATGATAAAGCAGAGTTTCTAAAACTCCACCATCGTCTTATTTCATGGCGTTTTGTAACTGTCTTGACTATTTTACCTGATGTTACACTCTTGGCTTGAATTTTGTTTTTGGTGATATTGTCATCAAATTCCACAAAAAGCATGCATTGCCCGCTTTTTGGTATGTTTGCTTTGATGTGTCGCATGATGTTGTTATCAATTATCTCCAATGCAGCAGGTCCAAGTTTTACAATATTTGGGACATCTAAAACCGCGTCTCTAATTGTTTTATATGATATTATCAATAAAATGGATTTTTTGGGAATTGAAAATGTTTTAAGGGTTGCAGAAACAATTACCCCAAGAGTGCCTTCTGAGGCGGATATTATTTTTGGAATATCTTTTTTTGATTTTATTTTGTCAATCCTGTAACCACAAGAATTTTTGGAAACACAGGGAAATGTGTTTTGAATTTGTGGTGTTACTAGTTTGAAAATTTTTTTTGTTACATGATTTTTGCTTGGAAGCGTTAATATCTTTCCACTAGATATGACAATTTTTACTTGGATTAAATTGTCAATGGTACTTCCATACTTTAACGAATGTGCACCACTTGCGTTGGTTGCTATCATTCCACCAACAGTGCAAAATGGCCCAATTGATGGATCAGGTCCTAGAAACCTTCCATGTTTTCCAAGTTTTGCATCTAGTCTTCCCTTGAATGTGCCACTGCCTACTTCGACACTTGCTGGTTTTATCTTGATTTTATCTAGATATCTCATATCTAGAATGATTCCACTTCCTAGGGCGCTTCCAACAAGGCCAGTGCCACCACCTCTTGGGGTAACAGAAATCTTGTTCCTTGAAGCAAACTTGAGAATTTTACTAATGTCGTTCTCATTGCGAGGAAATGCTATGACAGAGGGCCTAAGAAGGTATGAGCTTGCATCAACCGAATAGCAATCTAACGTTTGTCTGTCATACAATACCTCACAACCAACTTTGTTAGCCAATTGTTTTGCAATGTTGATTTTTTGCATGTTTTTATCACAAGTACAATGCTTAAAATGATTTAATTTTTCTTACAAAGATTTAATTTGGATTGTTATAGCTTTTTTTGTATTGGATTTTCTAGGAATTAACTGGGACAAGCTTCTCAACGCTAATGATAATTCAAATCCGCTCATGTGGCTAATCTGGATAGTTCCAATTTTCGTCTTTATGCTATATGGTCAAAAAATCCAGTTACAGGTTACCTCTTCAGAAATTAACAAATCACTTGAAAAACTCAAGATATATCGCGACGAGACAAAAACTGAATTACTCAATTATCTCAAAGCTACTTTAAAGCAAATAGGTGATCCATCTGCCAGACTTGACAGATATTTTGAGTACTTTACTATAATGCCTGCTGATTTAGACCCAAGTGGAATTGTTCCAAAGATACAACACATAATGAGAAGCCGTGAAGATTTTACAAGGTCCCAAGTCAGAACACTTGCTCCAGAGCTAAGCCCACTTGAAGCAAGCAAGATTACAAATATTTTGGAAGTGGTTACAACTATACATCTGCTTTACAAAACTGTCAGACACTTGTTTCTTACTGCAAAAAAACAAAATAACTTTCCTTTAATATTGCCACTCCAAATGATGATTCCTTTTATCATGGAAGAAGCAGAAGCTCTCAAAACTGCAGTACCAGCATTCAAACAGGGCCAACCAATAGGTGACGGGATAGGTCCGATGATTGTAGGAAAAATGATGCTTGATACAGAGAAAAAGACGGCAGCATTTGAAACAGTCTGGAGCAAAAAAGACTTTGAAGACCGTACACTCTGTCTCATGAAAGCAGAAGGACCTTCCGGTACTGTAGGAAGACCAGGTGATGCTCTTGAAAAGATTATCACAGAAAATAAACCAGATGTAATAGTGATGGTTGATGCCGCATTAAAACTTGAAGGGGAAGAAACAGGTTCAGTAGCGCAAGGTTTTGGTGCGGCAATAGGTGGTATTGGCACTGAAAGATTCCAAATAGAAGAGATTGCGACAAAACATAGCATTCCAGTTTATGCAGTTATAATAAAGCAATCAATAAAAGAAGCCATAACACTAATGAGAAAAGAAATTGCTGATGCAACAGATAAAGCCACTTTACAAATATTTGAGATAATAAAAGACAATACCAAGGCTGGTCAGTCTGTTCTGGTTATTGGAGTAGGAAATACGTTAGGTGTAGCACAATGATATTTTCAAGAAAAAAAGAAGAAATTATTGATCCGTACACAGTTGAAAAATGCAATTCATGTAACGCAATCACAAAGAGAAAGTTTCTTGCAGGAGATTATATTTTTAAAACAACAACCACGTGTACTGCTTGCAGCAGTGGCCAAATGATGATTGAAAAAATTTTTGGTCAAGTACTCAAATAGTGGTTACAGTTATTCCATTTTCCTGCGGAATAAAAGTGTGTTCTGCTTGGGCAACTCTTTGGTTGTTTGCTTCAACAAGAATGGGATATGAACGGGCAATCTTATTTTGTACCAAAACATCTAAAAGTTTTCTAGCAGTCTTTTCATCCCAATCTGGCATTAGCCATCTTAAAGCAAATGGCAACATGTTAAATTTCTGCCAAATATAATCAATTAACTTATTTGCATTATCATCTTTTGTCCTCTTTCTTGTTGCAAGTGAGAAGATGTTTCTTGTCTTGCCTTCTCGCACAAAGCCCAGACCTTCCTGTGTGGTAACAAATGGTTCACATGCATATGCCTCAGTTGATTGAAATGAAAACGAACCAATGGACCATATGTTTGGAACAGATTTTCCAGCATGTATTGTATACTGTTCCAGAGAATGTCCGCTTAGATTTGCTATTGGTGTTCCACCCATCTGTTTTACTGTATTTTCTATAACTTTTCCAACATCGCTTGATTTTGTACCGACACGTATGATGGAAATTGCTTCCCGTAATGCTGCTTCTGCCGCCTGTACAAGATAATCGTATTTGGGCTCATAGCATACTGTGACTGCTGTATCTGCAATGTATCCGTTTATCTGTACACCTAAATCAATTTTCAAAAGATCTGTCTCCTTTACCACTTTGTCATCGTTTGGTTCTGCAGTATAATGTGCTGCTATCTCGTTGAGACTAGTATTTACAGGAAAGGCACATTTTCCACCTTTCTGTTCTATTTCTTTTTCAATTGATTCACAAATTTCAAGCAACGTTGAACCAACATGATATTTTTTTCTGGCATTTTCTCTTACTGCAGCTGCAATTTTTCCTGCTGCTACATAGTCTTGTGTCTGCATTGGTCTAGTCTTGATTTGCTATCTTATTTAAAATCATCATTATATGAGAAGCTTAAATTGGGGACATTTTTGTGCAATCACATCGGGATCGTGGTCTAGCTTGGTATGATTCGGGTTTTGGGTACCTGAGGTCGTCGGTTCGAATCCGGCCGATCCCATTTTTGATATCTGATAAAGTTAATTTCAGAAATTGTTTTGGTGTACAAGAGAATCTATTCGGCTTTTGTACTTTTCTTTGTACAATGATTTACATGATGTACAGCAGAAGAATCTTTCAAGATTTACAAATTTGAGCAAGTGTGGTTTTTCATGTATTGGACCCTTGCAGTAGTTACATCTTATCTTTACAATGGTATCATTGTTTATTCTGATGTTGTGATGTTTGATTGTTTCAAATCTTATTCTGTCTAATCTTTCACTTGTCTTGTTTTCTATCATTTTAATGTCAACAACGGGCATGACTGCCTTGATTAGGCCCATGTTAACTAGCCTGTCATACCGCTGCTTGACAGTGGGGGTACTCATTCCTGTTTCTCTTGATATTTGTCTAAATGATTTTCTTCCATCTTTGAGAAGAGCTTCTAGTACAGCAATATCGGCATCATCTA
>CAYUTC010000006.1:29972-32152 GCA_964447595.1 uncultured Nitrosopumilaceae archaeon | reverse complement strand
AAAAACAAGTATTATTGAGAGGTACAGAGTTTTCATTTTAAACTTAAAACCAGAGATCCTAGCTTAAAAAAGTGATGTAGAATTCTTCTATTTTTTAAGATGAATACAACAATATTTCTTCTGCATTTATCATCAAAAAATTCTATAGAAGAATGTTACTTCCTCGTGCAGTGAGAGCGATTTATTTGTCATTATGAGATATTACGTCATGCCAACTGCATTTGTCCTAATAAAATGTGAAGATGGGGCAGAACAGAAAATAAGAAAAAGCTTTGACAGGACCAATGTGAGAATGGATGTCCATCCTACTGTTGGTCACTATGACTTGGTGGCCAAGATAACATCACCTAGCTCAAGACACTTGTATGAAACAATTGAAAAGATCCACGGCAACGATGAGGTTCGTTCAACCAAAGTCCTGCTCGGAGTATCTGAAATAGCAGAAGCTGCGTAAATATCGCAATTTCAGACAGTTTCTCTAGTTGTAATGACTAAAAGAATCAAAGTTGTCTTGTGGATTTTTCTCTGACTGGGTTTTTTGTAATATCTTTGTTATCTGCTCAAAGACTCTATGAGCACTTACCATTGCTTCTGCCCGGTCTTGATTACTAGTTGCATTGCTTTCTACAATAGCATATCTTGAAACAATCTTTAGGTTGACCTGAAACTTGTCGCTATTTGCCCATTGCAACACATAACCAGTGCCATCCTCAACTAGACCCATCCAGCGCAGATTTGCAAACCATTTTCCTACCAATTTTCCCACAACCTCTTCTACCGTAGCCGTGGTTGGGATATAGAATTGTAGAATCTGTACAAACTGGAGATGCTGCTTTGATATCTTTTTTGATATGTTTTCAAGATCAATTCTTGATTTTTTTACCAGAACAGAACGAAGACTTTTGCTTAGCTTGTAGCCAGATTCTGTTTTCTGGACCAGGCCAGCGCTTTCAAGTCTATGTAATGCCCGAGATAGGCTTTGCTGGTGCATTCCAAGCTTTCTTGCAAGGCCATTGAAGGTGTATACATTGTCAACAAATTCGCTGTCTTGGTTTAACACAGATAAGATTTTTTTATCGTTTGCCTGAAAATCGTCAACAGACATCCCAGACGAGTCATCTATTACAACCTGAACTATTTTGTCATCTACTGCAATCTCCTTCTCATTGGATGCCTTTTCTTCATTTTCAGGTTGGGTTTTGTTTTCCATGTATCAATACTCCA
This sequence comes from uncultured Nitrosopumilaceae archaeon, assembly GCA_964447595.1. GTDB lineage: Archaea > Thermoproteota > Nitrososphaeria > Nitrososphaerales > Nitrosopumilaceae > Nitrosotalea. The sequence goes on along the minus strand of CAYUTC010000006.1, from coordinate 30,928 downwards.
ATTGTCGTTTTGATTATTTAAGGGTAGGCAGTATTTCCATAAAGTGACTGATAGTCAGAAAACTTAGTCACACTATACTTAACGGTACAATTATTTCCTTTCCATCTTTTTCATCTTGGCAATTACTTCGCTGCCTTTCTTGGTAAGCGAGTAAATTTTTCCCACTCTTTGTTTTGGTGTTAAACAAACTATTGTACCAGTCTTTTCTAATTCAGTAAGGGAACGACTTATGTTTGCCAGATTCACATTTAGTTCCTTTGCAAGAAAGGTTGGAGTCCTAGGCGTCTCAAGCATCAAGATAATTGCTTTTCTTGTTTTGCTTGCAATTACATAGCTAACATCTTGCCAAGACATTTAGCCATGCTTTATTGCTGGTTTATATTCGCTCTATTATCATACATCTATCAATCTATTATCAACCTTTAAATAGAAAAATGACCCAAATGACGGTGGTCAACAGCATGGTCACAGTACAAGCATCAGGTGTGATGATTATGGTACTGTTGTTTCTTGGATTAACAACTGGTATAGGTTATGCGCAACAACAAAAAACAATTTGTGTTCTAGCACCAATAGATCAAACAATAGGCCCAAACAATATTTCTACTGCACTTGATGTGATTTCAGAACATAACGATATTGCAAAATACATTCCGTTGATTGAAGAACTCACAGACAAAGCGAATTCAATTAAAAGTTGTGACATAGTAGTTCAATTCCAACGAATGAACAACCAAAATAACGTAGGCTATCAAACAGGAAATCCACAAACATCGCATTATACAATTTCTGGTAACACAATAACGCTGTTTACCAACACTACTCCTGTGGTACCAAATTCTGGCGCATCAGGTAGTCAAAGCACATCCTCACCCGGTAAGGGAGGCAGTGTGTTTGCCTTGCCAATGACTAACTGGGCTTGTCTTGGACTTGCACAAGGATCATATCATCAAAAC
>CAYUTC010000006.1:20385-29872 GCA_964447595.1 uncultured Nitrosopumilaceae archaeon | reverse complement strand
CAATGCTATCATATGGAATGACAGAAGATATCCACTATACTGCAGGATCCGGAAATGGATCACAGTGCTTTCCTAATTGTATTCAACCACAGGAAGCACATATTCAAAAAGGAAATACCATCACATGGTATAATGACGATACGGTAGGTCATACGGCAACAAGTGGAGATCTCACCAATGGTGGAACTGTCTTTGATAGTTCTCTGATAAGATCTGGTGGCACCTACTCGTTTACTTTCTACAATGAGGGCGTTTATGATTTCTACGATATGGTACACCCATACATTACAGGAACAATCTATGTTGGCAACTCAACTAACAATCCTACAACTCTACCACTCACAACTCCTCCCCAAAACCCACCTCCAACATCAACTACATCTTCAGACGCACAGATACAGGAGCTACAACAGCAGTTAAACGATGAAATAAAGCAGAATCAAATTTTGCAGTCAAAACTCAATTCGTATCAAAACATAGAATCTCAGTTACAGAATCTGACATCAAGTATCAACCTGTTGACACAAGAAAACCAAAAGTTAGAAAGTATCATATCGGATCTAAAAGAAATCATACATGAACAGCTGTTGACCATGGCAAACGTTCTTCATATCCATTAGAATCTCGTAAGTAAAGAATTTCCATTTACCACATTGTTTATCTTGCTAGTGGTATTTGGATTAGTAATATCGCTGACAAGATTTAGGCCATTCAAGCAGTTTGATGTGCACTAGAGGTTGATTTTATCCCTTGATGCCGTGTGGAATTAAAACAGAATAGCATCCAAGACCACAATCTTCGCAGATTGGTTTCATGGATTTGCTCTCTGCACTTCCTATGCAGCATGGTTTTTTTTCTCTGCCCATGTGGTCAACTGACACGATTGCCCATGTTGGACAGTCTACAGGTGTTGTTCCCTTGCCACCCCAGCTTCTCTTCATGACATCTAGCTGGCCATCTGGGTTTATGATATAATCAGGATATTTTTTCTTCATTTGCTTTATTTCGTCAATTACTCGAGTTCTTTCCTCACCAAATGGCAACCATAGTGGATCATTTTTCATAAACGGCGTATGGAACTGGACTCCAATTTTGTTAGAATAGTCATGCCATTCTTCAATTACATTTTTTACAGTTTTGTAGTTGAGTGCATTAATTGTCATGGTAATCCAAATGTCTTTGTAGGCAAGCTCATCATTGTTGTTGACGTAGTCAGTTACGTTCTTTCTTGTTCGGTCCCATGCGCCGTTTCCGCGTATCTTGTCATGAATTTCTTTGGTTCCATCAATCGATATCCAGTAAAAGTAAAGATCCTTGTATCGTTTTAGTGGAATGGTACCATTTGAAACAATACATATTCTTTTTGGAAATTTTTTTACAAACAATTCAATCACGTCAGGCCGCATGGTAGGTTCACCGCCAACTAGAGTAATTACAAATACATGATTTTTCTTGAACTTTTCATCGATGACTTTGTTCCATTGCTCTACTGTTAGCTCCTCGTTCTCCTTTCTGTTAAGCCACCAGTAGCAATGCTCGCAATGAAGATTACACACGTTGATTATATCAGCAGAACCATACATTGGGCTGCGTTTGTGAAATAGCTTGTAGCCTGCAATTTTTGTGAAAATATGAAAATAGCAAGGAGTCTCCTGTACTATCTGTTTGAAACCCCGTCCCATTATTTCCATGTTCACCTATGATATTGGAACTGCACTTAAAAGATGTTGTTATTTGATTTTGTGAAATCCATCCATTGGTTGAAACTTTCCTAACGACTATGACTAGAAATTCAGTTAGCACACATTAGTGTAGTTGTGCATTTGACCTTCTCGACGTTACGGATCTTTTTTGTGATCGTCTCACTAATTTCATTAATTGATGGACACTGAAGTTTTATCAGTACATCATAGTTGCCAAACACTCCTTGGATCTCCTTGACACATTCAACCGATTTGATTTTTTCAATGACAGAGCTTTCCGAACCCATCTCACAGTTTATCATGACATAGGCTGTCTCCAATGTATATTATGTACAATTATAATATATCAAATTTTTGTCGATGCAAATTAGTAATAAAAAATAAAAAAAGACGGAGTTACTTATCTCCGATTAGAAAAGTCACATCAACCGAAGTCGAAACCTGTTGGTTTGATGTAAATACTGGTGTACTGACTGCTGGGACCGCCATATTGGCCATTGCCCCATAATATCTAGGAGGTGGTGGCACATTAAAGTCAGATACATTTACCATCTTGACACCGGTAATTGTTTGGTTTAATGGGTCTAGTGCCTTTTCAGCTCGAGATTTTGCGTTCAACACAGCCTGGTTTATGAGACTGTCTTGAATGGTTTGCTGTTTAGCAGGAGATAGTGAAAAGGAGATGTCATCTATCCTGTTTGCACCAGCTTGTGTAGCTGCGTCAATTATGTTTCCAGCCAAGGATAACTTGGTAGTCTTGACCAGTAGAGTGTTTGACACTCGATATCCTGCCAATACTTGGTTACTAATTCCCGTAAGTGGATCTGGTTTTGTTTGGTTATAGATTGGTGATATCGAATAACCAGTCGTGCTTATTTCGTCAGTTGTTATCCCAAGATTTTGAACAGCTGCTACTACTGCAGTCATCATTTGTGCATTTGAGCTGCCAGCATCTTTAGCTGTCTTGGCTTCAGTGTCAACGCCAAATTGTATGCTGACTAGGTCTGGCGATGCATCAGTTGCTGCAGTTCCCGTTACAGAAATTGTTTTCTCTCGCGATGGATAGAGATTAGGTGTAGCCTGTTGTCCAAAGGCTTTGTCAGAATTTTGCACACTGGCAAAGACCGTGATTGATACAATCACAATAACGGCAAGTGCTGCAAGCATTGCTTTTGTTCTAGTTGTCATTACAGATACATTGTATCGTGAAGCTTATAGGCTTTGATTAAATTTCATTTTAACATAATTTTGAACAAAAAAATTGTAATACAAGAAAATGTTTTGTATACTTTTTATTTTTTCTCAGCTGATGGAAATTTTTTTTCTTTATGCAGTTTTTTATTTTTTGATTTTATTGCAAAACGAATTCCAAAAAAGACCGCAGCAAAAATCGCAACACCGCTTAAAATTGCAATCAATATTATCATCGGATCACCTGAAAGAAAAGAGGGCTCGGCAGGTGGAGTAACAGGGGTTGCCATTAGTGGAGCTTTGGTTGCTTCAGGAATAGATGCTGTTGTCTGTGGCGATACAGCGGGAGCGTTTTCGGGAGAATATTGTTGATTTTGGTTTTCTGCAACCAAGTAAATGCCAGTGGCACCTATTATGGCTGCAGAAATGCTTGCCATGTAGTGTCTTAGTTTCATAAGGACTGTCTCTTTTTTTGTTGGCGGACCGATTTCAGAAGAGCGTTCCGGTGGTATTATTACAAGTGCAGTCTTGACTGGCCCATAATACTTCATTTGTTTATTTTTTGAGCTCATCTCTATTCTTTCTATTTTGATTAGCCCCACACTCAAGAGTCGGTTTACATGCCATGTGACAAGAGGCAGGGAAATGTTCAGCGATTTTGCAAGCTCGTTTGAGCTTGTAATGCCTTGAGATACCTTGCTAAAAATTGCTCTGCCAGTATCATTTGCAAGTTCTTCTCCTATTATCTTGATTCTTTCGTCTTCAGTACTAATTATTTCTAGATATTCCTCTGCATGTACAGCAAGGTCTGATTCGTTGTCAAGCTTGTCTGGCATCATTTTGATTCTATCATTTCCCTTTAAAATGCATGACGATATTTTTAACTAGACATTTCTACGCAAATTTTATTATCCATTATTAGCTGGACCGTTCTTTGATTCTAGATAACGTACCATTTTGGCATTGATGATCCATGAAAATTTCCACAGTTCTTTTAGTGTTCAACATGCTATAAACTAGTGTGGAACAAAGCAGTGCAAAGATTGGAAGGGTACAGCTATGATAGACAATAAAGTAAAAAAAATACTTGTTGGCCTGGCCATAGAGCACACACTTTTGAAAATAGATCAGAATCATCTTGAAAAACTTGAAAAAAAGATACGCCAGAAATACAATTGTTCAATAGCAGACTGCTATGACCATCCAGAATATCTCAATGAGACGCTGGAACAAGTTTTTGGAGAGTCTGGCAAGAAAATTAGACAATCTATTGAGAAATACCTACGTGAGGTCACAGACGAATATTCCATTGAACAATTTGTAAAGAAAATAAGTACTGCATGATTTGCAGACAATCATCTGCCAAAGTTCCATTTTGTTTCTTTATTCATATGAAGTATTTTGTCTGGCGGAATGTCTGCATGGTCTTTTCCCAAGTGTTCTGTGTATTCAATAAGACTTGAGAATCGTTTCTTGCAGACTGGGCATTCTTTGTCAAATTCCCTCATTATGGTATAATTTGTGAATTTTTCTATTTTAACTTATTCAAGATTCTCGCAATCTTAATTTCATGTCAAGTGTTTCATGGCAATTTTATCGTGTTTCCAAACTTGCCTTCCATGATAATTTCAGAAAGAGGCTTTCTGTTGTTTGGAGACTCGTTTTTCTGAAGTTCTGGAGATAGTTTTTCTTTTGGTCCCTTTTTTCCTATTGCTATCATTGCTACAACATCATAATCGTCTGGAACACCAAGTTCTCTTTTTGCCCGTTCGTAATCAAACCCCTGCATGGCATGAGTAGCTAGTCCTTGTGTCTCTGCTTGGATGGCAAGATTCTCCCATGCTGCACCTGAATCAAATTGGTGAGTTATGGATGGCTTGCCATTGTAATCAAATGTCTTCTTTGAGACAATGACAACGAGGACAGAAGCATTTGCACACCATGGTTTGTTACCGTCTGCAAGTAAGCTAAAAAGCAGGTTCCAGTGAGATGAATTTCGTTTTGCATAGATAAATCTCCAAGGTTGATTGTTGTATGATGATGGAGCCCATCTTGCTGCCTCAAATAATGAATAAAGTTCCTTGTCTCCAAGTTCTTGGCCTGTAAACGAACGTGGCGACCACCTGTTTAAGATAAGAGAATTTATCTCATAGGTCGGTTTGCGTGTTTTTTCATCTTGGTTTGACACGAGATAGTATCTTCTTAGATGCTTATTAATTTGTGCAAAGTTATGGAATGGTCATTTGATAGATATCCTTGCCAAGAACGACGATATGTTTTTCTGGATTTTCCTGTCGTACATGTCAGGTATTATGTTATCAAAATGAAGTTCTTTGTCTGGTACAGTTTTTGCAATTGCTTTTGATGTTGCAATAAGCAACTTGGCAGTGATCTTGCTTATTCTCTTGTCCAGTATCACCCTCATTATATGAGGGAACACCAACGCATTGTTTACCTTGTTTGGATAAAGATAGCTCCCAGTTGCGACAATTTTAGCACCAGCTGCTTTTGCAATGTGTGGTTTTATCTCAGGGTCTGGATTTGTCAGGGCAAAAATTATTGAGTGTCTATTCATTTCTTTGATGTGTTTGCCTGTTACCAAGTTCTTTTTTCCGGATACACCAATGAAGACATCAGCATTTTTTAGCACAGTGTAGAGGTCTCCTTTTTCTCTTTTTGAGTTGGTAATTTTAGCAAGCTCGTACTTGTACTTGTTCATGTTCTTTGATCTTGTCCTGTAAATTGCACCATCAGAGTCGGTAACAATGATGTTTTTGCATCCAGCAGCAATGAGCAACTTTGTTATTCCATAGCCTGCCGAGCCTGCCCCTGCTACAACTACCTTAATTGAACGAAGTTGCTTTTTGACTAGCTTGAGTGAGTTCAAAAGCGCGGCAAGGACTACTACTGAGGTTCCATGCCTGTCATCATGAAACACCGGTATAGAAAGAGATTTTTCAAGTTCTTCAGATATTTCTAAAACTTTGGGCGATTCAATGTCTTCAAGATTAATTGCACCAAACACAGGCTCTATTGCTTTTATGGTTGTGATTATCTCCTCCTTTTTTGTGACATTCAGGCATATAGGAAAGGCACTAATGCCTCCAAATTCTCTATACAATACTGCTTTTCCCTCCATTACAGGAAGTGCTGCATAAGGACCAATATTTCCCAAACCAAGAATTCTTGTGCCATCTGTGACTATTGCAACATTGTTTCCTTTTGAGGTAAGAGCATATTTTTGGCCTGAATGATGAAAGATTTCTTCGCATACGGCCGCAACGCCTGGTGTGTAAATTAGTTTGATCTCGCTGCGTCGCAGGTTGCCAATCTTGCTTGTAACTATTATCTTGCCTTTTAGTTTTTTATGAAGTGCAAGTGCTTTCTTGGCGTTTTTGTCTAAGACCATGATATAGATTACGAATTGATCTTTCTAAGTTTTTAATTATTCCAAAACATAGTATGTTTTGGTGAGAATTGACAATAGTCTTATGTATTAGATTCACGTTTAAGGTACTGGTAAGAGATTTTGAGTAAAACTGAGACAAAGCCTGATTATTTTGAAATGCTCAAATCAAATTATAGACAGAGAATTCAGGAAGCAGACAACTTTTCAAAGCGTTTCTCGGACAATTCCTCAGAGTTTCGAAGCCAATTTCTGGCTGCCTTGCTTGAATATTTTCAATATTACATAGACCTTCAGAAAAAGTTCATGTCTGGATACCCCAAGTGGTACGATGACAATTTACTGTCAAAAAATTCTAAAACATTGACTGAGATGTGGATTCAAACAATTCGTAACATGGATTCTTCTTATTCCCAGTTCTTAGATTATGCCTCTCAAAATTTGAGGGCTGCTAACAGAATTGGGATGCAAATATTGCAATCATATGAGCGATATCACGACATGTTCGAGGGCATACCTCGTCTTGAGAGGGATACCTTTGTTGCATTAATCAAGGAAGCAAAAAAGTATAATGACAAGTATGTAAAAGAAAGCTTGGAAAAAAAGCCAAGTACCAAGACAAAGTCAAAGAAAGAAGTTCTTGCAAAAGATGCTCTAGTTAAAAACTAATTTGTGTTTTCATTTTACAAAATATATTATTTATCAGAGGAAAATTTTTTATCAATTTTGTATATGATAGTATTTTCCGTCAGATCAAACTTTACATTACATCCCAGTTCCCGAAATGCTGTTTCATAAAATGTTTTGAAGTGTTTTGACCATTTCATTCCCATGTCATGTTTCATGATAAACTTGATTTCGTTTTTATCATCTATTTCTGTAAATCTAAATCCTGCTGCCTTTGCTCTTCGTTTGAGAACAGACATCCACTCCCAAACATCATACTTGCCTTTCATTGCATAAAGCATGTCTCTTGAAACATTTTTTCCCTTTTCTTCAGAGACACTCAAGATAGATTTCTCATCCATCTTATCAAACCAGGAAACCAAGAGTGTTTTAGGCACTGGTACCCAACCTGCCTTGGCAGCTAAAATGTCCCACTCTACTGCATGTTCTAAAAGCTGATTAACTAACGAGTTTAATGTAATTTTTTCAGATGCCGCATGAGATTTCATTTTTTCAAGCACTTGGGCATCTATCCTAAATGTTACCGTCTTGTTTTTCTCAAGCTTTTCCTCGCTCATCTTTACGTTTTTCTGCCGCGCATATTCATTAAGATTGTGTAACATGGTTAGTTTGTTTCCTATTGAAAATACAGATGTAAATGAGATTTTATTCTACGTGATGGTTTACCACTAGCTGATCATAGAACCTGACTGACTTGATGTTGACAAATTCAAGCATCCCATATCTTGAGAGCTCTCTTCCAAATCCACTTTGTTTTACTCCACCAAAGGGAATTCTCGGGTCTGATATTACCACGTTGTTCACTGTTACTATTCCCGACTCGACTAGCCGTGAGAGCTTGTCTGCCTTGTCAAGGTCTTGCGTCCAAATACTTGCTCCAAGACCAAACTGAGATTGATTTGCAAGCTTGATTGCTTCCATTTCGTTTTCAACTATGGTGATTGGAGCTACTGGTCCAAACGCCTCCTCCTGTGCTACGCGCATGTGTGTAGTGACTTTATCAAGAAGAGTTGGCGCATAAAAATATCCCTTGCTGTGTAACCGTTTTCCACCTGTTAGAATTTCTGCACCTGCCTTTACCGCATCTTGGACAAGCTCATTTATCTTGTCAAAGCCTTCTTGGTTTACAAGCGGTCCAATGTCTGTTTCCTCAGAAGTTGGATCTCCCACTTTGAGCTTTTCAGTCTTTTGAACAAATTTTTCAACAAATTCTTTTGCAACGTTTTTTGTCACAAAAAATCTCTTTGATGCAATGCAGCTCTGTCCGCAATTAATAAAGCGCCCCTTGACTGCCCCAGTTGATGCCTTTTCAACATCGGCATCAGAGCACACAATGAATGGGTCGCTTCCTCCAAGCTCAAGAACACATTTTTTTATTTTAGCAGTTGCCTGCTGGGCCACCTTTGAGCCAACAGTATTGCTTCCAGTAAATGTCACTGCATTTATCTCAGAATCAATTAGTTGTTCTGCGATTGCAGAATTGCCAACTATTGTTTGAAATACGCCGTCTGGAAGACCTGCTTTTTTGAACATGTTTTCAATCTCAATGCCGCACCTCATTGTTGCACTTGCAGGTTTTAAAATGACAGTGTTTCCTGCCATCAGTGATGGTGCAGCAAATCGAAGTGCCTGCCAGTAGGGAAAGTTCCAAGGCATTATACTTCCAATTACTCCAATTGGCTCAAATGTGATAAAGCTCTTTCTTGCATCGGTATTTACCACCTCATCATGTAAAAAGATGGAACCATTGTCTGCGTAAAACTCCATCACCCAGGCGCATTTTTCCACCTCGGATAGAGATTCCTTGATGGCTTTGCCCATCTCTTTTGTTGCAGTCAATGCTAGCTGCTGCTTGTTTTTTCGTAAAACATCTGCAAAGATGTGAAGAAAATCAGTTCGTCTCTTTATGTCCCTTTTCCAATCTGAAAATCTAGTTTTGGCAGTTCGTACTTTGCCTGCTAGTTCTTCTTTTGATATGTTTTCATATTCTGCAAGAACTTGCTCAGTAGCTGGATTAATGGACCTGATTGTCATATCTCATAATAACTGAGTGGTGTATTATAATCTTCTAAATTCTGATTGCAAATTATTCGATTGCAATTTTGTAAGACTTTAATATTTTGCTCGATAATTGATATGCAATGCAGAGTCTTTCAACCCGCGAGAAACAAGATCTAGAATACGAAACAGTTCTGATTCTACAGGGAGGAGGTTCTCTTGGTGCATATGAATGTGGAGTCTACAAGGCATTGCAGAGACATGGCCTCAAATTTGACATCATTGGAGGAACATCAATTGGGGCAGTCAATGCAACAATTATAGCTGGAAGCAAGAGTGACGATCCTGCAAAGACACTAGAAGAGTTCTGGCTAGACCTAGCAGAGGGAGTCACACCGCCTGGTTTGTCTGATGAAGTAAGACCATATTTTGCATGGATGTATTCTGCAATCTTTGGAAACCCCAAAATGTTCTTTCCAAAATGGTTTATACCAAGTGCAGA
>CAYUTC010000006.1:0-20285 GCA_964447595.1 uncultured Nitrosopumilaceae archaeon | reverse complement strand
GCATCACCAAAACATTACAAAAAGGTCTATGTGGTAGATCTCTTCCCAAGTAGCCAGCATGAGATGCCAAAAAACATGTTTGAGATCTGGCACAGGGCAAGAGACATCATGTATGCTGACAAGACAGAACACAACGTAAGAATGTCAAAGACAATCAATCGCTATCTTGAGCTTATCCGAGACATGCACGAGATAATAAATACATCAAAGGTTGACGATAACGCCAAGGCCAAACTAGGAAAAATTGAGCGTGAATATTACAAACTTGCCTGTGAGCGTGGCACCATAATCAAGGAGATAATAAAGATCAAGCGTAGAGAACACTCTCATTTCCTCTTCGAAGATGCAGACTTTTCCATTGATACCATTAGGGAATCAATAGACAAGGGAGAAAACGACACCAAGATCGCACTTTCTACCGCTGTCCTGTAATAAAATAACACAACTTTACAAAATACCAAGAAACCAAAGACAGTTTACATCATGTTTAATTATTATGACAAAAAAGCCTTATCATAGATGTTTTCTGTGTATCCTCAATTGCAAACCAAGTTTGCTGAGGTCTGGGGACACAAGATAAGGTATCTGGAACAAGGTAATGCCGAAAGAACTATTCTTCTAGTGCATGGCTTGGGAGGATCGGCAGAGCGTTGGCTCAAAGTCATGCCCCTATTGAGCACAAAATACAGAGTCATAGCGCCTGACCTGATTGGATTTGGCTACAGTGACAAGCCTTCAACAGATTATACAATCGAATTTTTTGCAAAATTTTTATCCAGTTTTATAGATTCACTTGGATTACACAAAACCATTCTAATAGGAACATCCCTTGGCGGACAAGTTGTTGCACATTGTGCAGGAAATGATGACGCCGTTGAAAAGCTTGTCCTAGTAGCACCGTCTGGTGCAATGAAGCATTCTACTTCCACACTTGACGCATACATGATGGCAGCGCTGTATCCTGGTTATAGTAGTGCCAAAACAGCATTTGAGATGATGTCACATTCTGGTACCGTTGACGAGTTTACAGTTGTTGATTTTGTTAAGAGAATGGGCACACCAAATGCAAAACTTGCCTTCATATCATCTGTTTTGAGTGTAAAAAATTCCCAAATTCATGAAAGCTTGCGCAAGATTAAGATCCCAACTCTTCTTGTATGGGGCAAGGAAGATACCATGATACCAATCGAATATGCAAAAGAGTTTCTTGGTGCAGTTCGAAACTGCAAGTTCCTTGAGCTAAAAGAGACTGGCCATCTCCCACATGTCGAGTGTCCTGATATGTTTTCTGAATCTATCCTAGAGTTCCTTGATTCAAAGCTAGTTCTTGCCAGATAGCGATAGGATTAAATACCTAATATTGGTAACTTATACCAATGAGTGGTAATAATTACCAAACTGATCCAGCAGAAATGTTCAAGGAATGGATACAGCGAAGCGGCAAGGCACAGATGGATTTTTTCAAAACCTTTGGGGAAATGATGAACAAGACCAATCAGGTAAATCCTCTTGAAACCCTAAAAGAAATGTCAGACAAGGCAGTAAAGACCCAGTCAGATTTTGTCCAGAACTTGGCGGATGCCCAATCAAAGGGATTTTTCAACATGTTCAATCCATCACAATATCTACCCCAGTTATTATCATGGGGCACTTTTAAGACATCAGTAGGAAGTAATGGTCGCATTTCGATACCGGAAGCAGAACGAGACGCCCTTGGAATAAAAGAAAATGATCTAGTCCAAGTCATAGTCATTCCGGTCGAAAGAAGAAAACAAAAGCGGGAGGTGAAAGAATGAGTAAGGCAACAGAGTCAAAAGAGATCTTTGCAGTATACAAACAAAATGTTAACCGATATTTTGACGAGGTAGAAAAAAACGTAGCACAATACCTACAAGCAGTAACTAACCTACAACAGGAATGTGCAACAGCTTGCAAAAATACAATAGAGACAGCAATTACTGTACAACAGGAATTTGCATCAAAGAGCGGTCTGTATTCTAACGTGCCAGCAGCATACCTGAAAATGATAAACGACACAACAGAAGAAATAGTCAAGACAGGTTCGGTTCAGAGCAAGGCAGCACTAGCAGCAATTGATACAGTCAGACAAAACGTCAAGACATTCAATGACAATGCAAAAGCATTTTCTGAAATGAATGCAAACGTACTGCAATCTTGGTTCTCAACATGGACACCAATAAGAAACCAATGAGTTTCTAATTTTTTATTTTTATTTTTCCGATCTTTCTTTTAGCCATTGACCAAGCTCAGGAAGCACTTTCTTTTGAGAAAATGAGCTTGCTATCATTCCAACATGGCCAGTAGCATAGATTCTCAGAGTCTTGTCTTCTGTAGATACTGCATAGTGTATTGGCATGCTGCATTCAGGAGATACGAGATGGTCTCCTACTGCCACCTGAGTAAAGATTGGCATGGAGATGTTTTTGAGGTCAACGTGCCTGTTTGCCACATGCATCTGGTTTTTTATTAGCAAGTTGTCTTGGTAGACATTTTTTACCCATTCCCGGTATAGCTCACCTGGTACAGGCGGTGTATCGCTTAGCCATTTTTCAACACGCATAAAGTTTTCTACATATTCTTTGTTGTGTATGTTTTTGAAGAACTGGACATATTTTTCAAGGCCCTGCTCAAACGGTTTTAGTATGGAAAATACATAGTACATGAATTCTGGTGGGACATTTCCTATGGTATCTACCATCTTGTCAACATCTAGGTGTTTTGCAAGGTTTGCCACAACAGTACTGTCTCTACTACCATCAATTACAGGAGCAGTTAGAACCAAGTTCTTTACTTTATCTGGATGCAGTGACGCATATACAGTAGCTAGTGTACCCCCCGTGCAATACCCTTGGATAGATGTTTTTTCAACTGAGGTCTCGTTTAAGATAAAATCAACGCAGTTGTCCATGTAACCATTTACATAATCATCAAAAGCAAGATATCTGTCCATCTCAGTTGGCGTTCCCCAGTCAACTAGGTACACATCAAGTCCCTGTTCTAGAAGATTTCTCACCCAACTTTTTTGTGGATGAATATCAAGTATGTGGTATCGATTAATGAGAGCATATGCAATCAAGAGCGGAGTTTTGACTTGTTTTGGAGCAGATGAATTAAAATGAAGTAGCCTCATCTTTCCTTCTGAATACACAACATCATATGGCGTCATTTCCATATTGATTTCATCAGGGGCAGCAACTAACTTGGGTGCTTCAAAAATATTCTTGTTAATCTGCAAAAACTCTTCGATTATCTTTGGGTCTACACGTAGCTCACTTGCCATTTACTGGCCCTCCAGCTAGTTTTTCAAGTTTGGCAACTCTTTTTCGCAATGAATGCAGTTCTTTGTAAATTTCATCGATCTCTTTTTTTGTGGGCATATTGGCAGTTTCAAGCATAAGCGAGGTCACATTTTTCCAGTGGTTTGCAAGCTCAAGTTCACTTGAAACCAGCTTGCCAAAGTTTCCAGCAAATTCTTCAGAATCAAAAAGTCTAGTAAAGTAATTCTCGAATATGTCTATCCAGATTCGTTTTGATGAATCAACATGTTCTGCATCAGTTGGTATCTCTGGTACCTTTTTGTTGTATTGTTTTTGTGCCTCATTCCAGGTGCCGGCAAGCTGTTTGTAATATTCTGCCAATCTATTATTGAATTCAACTAGTTGTTCGTTGATTTCTATCATTTCAGCAGAGATCTTCTTTGCATTTACCCCAAGCTTTCTCATCGGTCCTGTAGCAGTCAACGAATGTGGCCTGCTTGACATCAATGATAACAAGTCAGTCCAAAATAGGGATACATGTTTGTAATATCCAAGTGATTTCTTGTAATCTTCTGTAGAAGTCATACCAAGTGCAAATTAGATAGTCTCTACAGTTTATAGAGATTACTGAATGTATATGAGACGGTAAAGAAATCAAGACAGACTCTATAATTTATGATAAAATTTTATGTGTCTTGAATTAATTTGTGAATAAAGCTACATTATTTACCAACTTTGATTGCTCGACAAAAACTTAAGCTATGGTCATATTTCACAATTTACGGATGGAGGAAAAATATGTTGCAATTAGGGGCAACAAGATAAGATACCTTGAAGAAGGAAGTGCAGAAAAATGCATTGTTCTTCTACATGGTCTTGGTGGAATGGCAGAAAGATGGACTCCAGTAATTCCATTATTGAGCAAGAAATATCGAGTAATAGCACTTGATTTGATAGGATATGGCCACAGTGACAAGCCTAAAACAGATTACACTCCAGAACTTTTCACTGAATTTATTCTTGATTTTTTAGATACACTGTCAGTAGATACAATATTCATGGTAGGTACATCTCTTGGAGGACAGATTGTTGCAGAATGTGCAGCAACACAAAAAAATTCTATAAAAAAAGTTGTAATGATTTCTCCTGCTGGCATGATGAAGGAATCCACACCAACATTAGATGCATATACAATGGCTGCACTATATCCCACCTATGAAACTGTAAAGACTGCATATGAAATGATGATGAACCAAAAAAACGGACCCAGCCAGAGAACCATTGATAATTTTATCGCAAACATGTCACAGCCAAATGCAAAGATGGTGTTTTTGTCTACATTGCTTGGGTTGAAGAACTCGCCAGTAATAACAAAAAAACTTCAATTGATCAATATACCCACCTTAATAGTATGGGGCAGCAATGATAACATGATTCCAGTAAAATATGCAAAAGATTTTGTTTCTGCAATCAAAAACTCTAATCTTATAGTAATGGAAGGATGTGGTCACATACCATATGAGGAAAAACCAGATGAATTTTCTAAAATGATACTAGAGTTTCTTGGTACATAAAATGATAAAAATAAAAAGAATCTATGAGACGCCTTCCTCTGGAGATGGTTTTCGGGTCCTAGTAGACAGGCTTTGGCCTCGTGGTCTATCAAAAGATTCAGCCAAGATAGACTTGTGGCTAAAAGACATTGCACCAAGTGACAAGCTAAGAAAATGGTTTTCACACGATCCAAAAAAATGGCTCGAGTTTAACAAAAGATATCATTTGGAATTGAAAGAAAAATCTGAGTGGACCTCTAATCTGAAGAAATTAGAGCAAGAAAAAAAAGTAGTTACTCTTCTTTTCTCGGCAAAAAATGAAAAACAAAATAATGCAGTATCGCTTTTCCAGTATTTACAAAAATTATCCAAGTAAAATACAAAACAACTCAGAAAATTTTAGCTTGACTCAGACAAGAAAGATTGTTACAATCACTTAAAAGCTAGCAGTATTGTTTAACCATATTGAATGATTCTGAATATAATTCTCAAATTGAAAAAATTGCTTCGTTAATTACAGGTGATAAAACTGCACTAGATGAACAAGACCAAGGAAAACTACAAAAATATTATGATTTTGCCCAAAAACATTTCCATCTAGAACCCAAGTCTGCAATTCAATTAGTTAACGAGGCTTTCTTGTATCTGAAATTAAAGACCGTAGATTCTATCGACCCACTACAACATGGCGATGAGTTTGGGGCAGGCTTTAGCTAAAACTGAATGACTATGCTTTGAATCTAAATCGTGTTTTTGCAGACAGTACAACTAGCGATAGAACAGATATTGCAAGAATGGTAAACGATAATGGTCCAAACTCTGGAACAACCTGCGTTCCAAGTATCTCTACTTTTTCGCTACCATCAGTAAATGGTATTGACAAGGTTCTATCTGTACTTGTTTTGGATTCTTGAAATGCAGTGTCTGCACCATCAACGAGTACAAAGAACTGGTCATCGTTTGAGCCTGCCTTTGCATCAATGAGTGTTCGTGGCAGAGTAATTGTCAGATTGCCATCTCCTGTTGTATTCATGGTTATAACAAGGGATGTTTGGCTTATGTCAAGGGACATGTCTTTTATGGTTGCGCTTGTTATACTATAATTGACAGGATAGGAGCTGCCACTTGTTGGATCTACAACGTTGTAGACATTGGGTGATTGTGCAAATGATGGTGCTACCCCTATTGAAACTAGTACTAGTGATACCATTGAACAAAGCATCCATCTCATAAAAAGGCTCAAACCAGACTCGTATTTTTCCTTTACTCGTATGTTCTTCCCACAATTGCTGCTGGTTTTACATGGAAAAACCAGAAGACATTGTAATACTATGGTTCAGTTGAAGCCTTGCGAGCTCGGATAAAATTTGCCAGATGAATTGCACCAATAAAAGGCCATGCCAGAATCATCAAAACAAAGATAAACCAAACCACCGAGAAAGCATTAAAATAATTTGCAAGTGTGTTTAGCGGAAACAAATACTGTATCGTATCATTTGTCATAAACGGACTGAATACCGATATCGTGTACGTTTGTAATGCGTGCCAGCCAACAAAGAGCGTGGCAAAGAAAAGTACCGTTTTTTTACCAATGTACTTTTCAAATCCTTTTCTTTTCAGATTTGGAATTTTTTGGTCAAAGGTTTGCATGCCAGTGTGTGATTCTTCCACACCATATCCTGAATATTGAAAAGGTTCCGTGCTGGCACCAAGAAGGTACAGTGAAATTGCATTTTGCAGGTACTTTTGATCAGACAAGGGTAAGATTCTACCCTTCTGTAAATGATCCAACATGTATTCTAGCCTACCACGGTCACCTTTGCCAAGCATCAAGAGTTGTTGGATTGAATTTATCACATTCTCAGACATCTCTCTTTGGCTAATTGTACCCAGATAAAAGGCAATATGTGGTTATTTTATAATGATCTGAATTTTTTTATGGCCTCACGAGCTAGTTTTTCTTGCTCTTCTTTTGATATTGTTGTAGGATCGTCTGACACCAGTGCTTTATTGTATTCATCTTCTGTGTTTGACTTCATCTTCTTTTTATCGTCACTCATCAGTTAACATTGCAATTTTACATTGATATTTGTTCTCATTTGGAACCATTGAAAAATCATGTACTGCAAATGGTTGCAAAATCTTGCTATATTTTTTATATCATGAAATCTAGAAAATTGTAGAGACTGTAGGAAATTTACTAGGATTGATACACAACCCCATCCGTCCTAGTTTCCTACAGTTTCATCTCTGTTTGCATCAAAAATCATGTATGTTTTCTGAACTTTCCAAAAACAAGTATAGACGATAAAGACACCAAAAGTATTAGCGCAGAAACAGGACCAAATTCTGGAACGGTTGGAGTTTTTTCCGGACTAACATAAAATGAATAAACTGACTTTTCAAACTCCATTGCATTTTGATTAAACCCATTCTGTGATGATGTAAAGATCAAAAAGTACTGCCTCCCGTCTGCAAGCCAGAAAAGAAACCACTCACTTATTGGTGTGTTTTGATTAGTTTGCTTTGGCTCCAAAGCCACCTGAATGACAAATCCATCAGAGAATCTTTCAATGTTTTTTTGAAGGATGGTAAATTGTGATCCGTTAAATAGCTTGTTTGCAGCTTCGTTTAATATTTCATTATCAGACAGGGCAAATAATTCTGGAGGAATTGGGTTTTGTCTGCTATAATAGATACCAAAGTTTGCAAGACTTGCAGGATTGTGATTTGAAAACACCACTAGCGCGTCTTTTGTACCATTAGATTGGCTTTGTATCTCCCACCCATCAGGAGGCATGATAGAAAAATTATGACTTGAATCATTATAGATATTGGTTTGTGCATTTGCCGGATTGAACATCTTTTGTAACGAATTTTTAGATGTAGAATTAGTCTGAGACGAGGAATTAGTTTGAGCGTATACAGTACCTGTAACTGATAATAAAAATACGTACAACACTAACACATAGAGTATCTTCATCAAAGTTTTTGTCTAACATCTGGTATAAGAAGTATAGAGATTTTAGATCATGGTTTGATAGTTGATTGCAAATTATGATGGTTTGCTAAAAAGAATATTCTAGTCCAGTACTAGAAACTCCAGAACTAATCCTGTAACAAAGACAATTGTCTTTTACTTTTGCCTGGTGAAATGATACTGGATATTGTGTTGTTATATCGTCTTTATTTGGAATCAACATATTATACGGAAAATATGAAATAGATTCTGGATCAGACAGATTGTCGTTTTTGCCATGTAATAGCTGAGAGATTTCCACATCAAATCTTGGCGGATATGGAAAACCGCCAGTTTTATTCCACCATTCCAATCCAGTGAACTGATTTTTTCCTTCAAAGACAAACCTGTTTTCTTTTATTGGCAAAACAAATTGCTCTTGTTTTTTTTCAGTAATGTCATCTAGAAGATAAATTATTGAATTGCTTTTTGGATTCATGATTATTTGTCTGCGATATGAATGTCCCACCAGAGCTGGTACTTCTCTGAATTCATGTTGATTTACTCCACCAAATATGGCATGAAACTTGCCATCATCATTAAATGAGCAGATAAGATTTAGCTCAAGCGGGATGTTCTGCCTGTTAAACAATTCAAGAAGATACAGCATCCATGACCTGTCAGGTATTTTGTTTCCTAGATCTGAAACTATAGTAATCACATCAGACGCAGCAACAATTCCAGAGGGAAAAGAAACGTTGCCTCTGTCTTTGAGAAAACAAAACGAGCCTGCCCAAAAGTGCATATCAATCAGACATTAGACCAATATTTCTCACTTGCCCAGTTAAGAAATTAAGTGATTTTTTGTGTCTGGTTTCAGAAAACCTTATTCTTTAGAGGAGATATTACCACATACGGACTATAGCGAATTACATCATAACATTTTGGGGATGGACAAAAAGATTCGATTTGCTACAATATTTGATACAGATGGCGAGATAAAATTTAGCGGACACCGCCAAGATGTAAACAGTCTTTTGAGCCCAACAGAGAGTAAAAAATCTCTCCAGCAGGCTGTGAGTGCTTGGAAAAACCGCAACGAATACGCAGATAAAATTGGAAAGGGGAAATATGTTTTGGCCGCATATGAAAAAGTCAAGCGCATTACAGTTCCACTAGACGACGAACATCTGATTTACATCACTACAGAGGCTGATGCAGACCATGATTCCATAATTAAAAAAACCTTGGAGTTGAAAAAAGAATTTCTCCACAGGCCTGAAGGAATGCCATAAATTATTTGCCTAGTTTTCTTTGTTTTCTAAAGTCAGTTATTGCCAACACGACTCCTACAATGAAAGCGATAGCACCAGCTATTACAAAACCGATATACATGTAAATGACACTGCATTGAAATCCATAGGTCTGGTTACAGTTGTCACTAAGATATGGGTCCTTACCTATTATGGCATTAACACTGACAGGCTCATTGCTCTGGCTGTATACTGCAATGGAATAGTTTCCTGACTGCTGCTTTGTCAATATATGATAAACAAATCCGTCGTTGCTTACTTTTTCAAATGTTTCACCAGTTGGATCCATTGCCACCAATTTTACCGAGTCGGAAGCAGGTTTTACATGTACCAGTATCACGTTATGGTCTGAGAGGAAATCTATCGGAATGGTGGAGTTGAGAGATTGATTGGGTTGTATTGTTCTGTCATATATTATGTTGTGTTTTATTGTCATCATGGATTCAACTGACTGGTATGAATTATCAAATAGCCCTGCACCTAATATTACAAACACTATCCCAATTGCTGCAATTATAAATCCCCGTAAAGAGAATCTGACCAAATTGCTCTTGTGGGAACATTGACCTAATAAGAAACTATACAGTCTATTTCTCTTTTAACAAACTGGACAAGTCAATGTGCGAACACGCGCATTTGCAATAAACACTTTCCTTGCTCTTATACATAAAATGTTTCTTGCCGGTTTCATCTATTGATCCAGAAATGGTTAGCAGCTTCATGTCGTTTAGTCTCTTGATTTGTCTGTAAATTGTAGTAAGTGAGATTTCACAGTCCTTGCTCAGCTCATATGCACTCTTGTGATTTGATGCAGCAGATTTTAGAATTTGCATAGCACTTTCTTCTGAAAGTATCTTCGATAGTGGCCTTGGCATCTGCCCACTGTCTTGATTTGCAGACATGGTTGCTATGTTATCTATATGTGATTCTTGAAGATAAACTTGATTTGGATAATTGCAACTGAGTGCAACTGATTTTTATGTACAAATTAAAATTTAATTTGTACATAAAAATCAAGGTGAATTAAAGTATTTTAGTGCATCTTGTATTGTGGCTACCTCGATTATCTGCATCCCATATTTGCTTTCCATCATTGGAGATAGTGGTTTTTGTTCAGTTGTACATGTTTGGTATACAAAAGGTCCTTCTGTTTTTTGACTACATGTTTGAACTGGCATTACTGCCTGTCCCTGTGGTACAAGAAATATTTTTGCACCGTATTGTCCTGCAGCATCGGCTTTTTCTCCCACTGCCCCAATTGGACCTATAGTACCGTCAGATTGTATTGTACCTGTCATCAATACATGGCTGTTTATTGGCTTGCCAAGCAGATCCGAGGCAAGCAAGACTGTCATTGCACCACCTGCACTACCTCCATCAACTGCCTGTAGGTCTTGGTTGTTGCCTGCGCTAATTGAGAAGATTACGTCCTTTTTTGAGAGGTCAATGCCTGTTATGTTTTGGGATACCGTAACTGCAGTCCGGGCCGAAGTTTGAAAGTCCACACCGCTAGGAATAGCCGTATCTACTAGAACAAGACCAGTACCATCTCGAATTTCAACTGTAATTTTTAGTACAGAGCCCTGATACGTTGTGGTTTCAAAAAAGCCATCACTTGAGATCACTGGTCTTACTGCCACTGCGTATATGGACTCGGTGTTTTCTGCAGTGGTAGGTTGTGTTGATATGCTTCGAACTTGTTGCAATAACATGTTATATCGAGCCTGTAACGCATTGTATTGCGCTTGCAGGTCATCGAGTTTTTGCAACAGCTGTGCATTTTGTTCTGACGAATTGTTTGTCATGTTTTCTTTGTATGATGTTTTCTGTGAAACATGCAGTATATTATTATCAATTAGGTATTGCATTGCATTGAGAAAATCCGAATCGCCTGTTTGACCCTCTGACCACCATTTGGCAGTATTTTTTATCCAGCCTGGAATCAAAGCCTGTTGTCCTGATGCATTCATAGAAAATGCTGTAATTGACATCAGTACAATCAATGTTATTATGATTACAAGTTTTTTCATGAGGAGGTCTTGTAATTTTGAATTATCATTGATTCTCAATTAAAAGTTTTAGTACAATTCGTACTTGGATTTGTCATAAAATAATCATGACAGAGTCTGGACTTTGGCCCATCCTCTTTGAACAAGTTTTGTAAGATCATCAGGATGTATACAGGCAGGAAAACCATCCTCGGATTTTATTACATGAACAAAACCGTATCTACACTTGACATCTTGTGGCAATATTCCAGATCGCATCTGCTGCAACGGCAAAGGCAAGACGTTGCTTGAGGATACAGTCATGTTTCCAAGCTGGTTTGAAATCCCCGTTTTGGTTCCATATATCCAAATCTCTTGTGTTCCGTTCTCAAGGCCAACCTGCAACGTTCTGGTGAGGTGTGAAGTGTTTGTTTCTATAATAGATATTGGAGATTTATCAAGTGCCAGTGTTCCATGGACTATCACTGCAGTATAGTTCAGATCAGCCCCATTTTGTGTGGAATCAAGTATGATTCTTGGAATCTCTATTGTTAAGGTACCATTGTTTACATCAGAATTTACACCAACTCGCAACAAGTTAGCAATAGAATCCAAGGACATGGATTCCACTTCGTTTCCTTGAGTAATTTTGTATCGTACTGGATAGGTTTGGTTTGCAGCCTGTATAACATAAGAGTAGTAAAGATCAGGATTGTCATTTCCTGTGAGGTATGTTACTATGGTTTCAACATCATAGTTACCATATGTCATCATTATTTCGTAGTTGCCAGGTATTGCTGGTTTTCCGTTAAAATCAAAACCATAGAAATAGGTACCAGTTGCAACAAGCGATTTGGTTACGTTAAGCGAGTCTGATAGATATAGCTCCCCTACGGGGTTGAAAACTTGGATTAGTAGGTCTTGCCCATGTTTTATTATTGATGGTGAAACATATCCAGAGATTGTTACACTATTGTCCACATTGATTATTTTTTTATCTGTTTTTACACTAAGGATTGTTGGTGAAGATACTGCAAAAGATGCAATGTTTGATACTACCAATACAGCCAAAACTACCGATATGACAAATATCTGAAAAGTTTTCACACTAGTTTCAGTTCAAACAGATTGCCTAAAAAGATAATGGATAGATGTAAGATTTTTCAGTTCCAATCCGGCAAGAATGATTGTTATCTAGTTTGTATTTTTTCTCTTGATTGTCATTATTAGACCAACAAGTTGGGCACCATATATTGCCCCGTTGATACCATAGAATTTTATCCAGTGAAAGTTAGTTTGCTGAATACAGTTTTGTTGATTATCCACAGATGAGCCTATTTTGATTTGGTCTGAACCAAAACCCTGTACACGACAGTCGATGCTGGCTATAGTGTTGTACCAAGCAATTGAAAATGGAATAAACACTGCATATAGTACAATGAAAATAATAAATCGTGTTTTTGATTTTCTGTCCTCTCTAATCATGTTCTATCCCACCCATCTCTATGTTACAAAGCAAGATTTTGTAATGTCAAACAAGTCGATTATGAAATTTTGTATAATAATTCACCCAAGTATTTGGTATCTCCATACTTTGGGCCATATAATGTTTAAGCATAAGAGATATTTTCAGAAATTATTTACAGTAAAAATCTATTTTGAAATAAATTGTGATTTGGATTTTGATACTACGACCACAACAGTAACTGCAATTACAAGTACCAGGACTACAAGAGAACTGAATTCAGGAACTACTTGGGTACCAATTATCTCTATTTCTTCAGTTCCTGCTACAAATGGAATTGACAGAGTTCGGTCTGTTGATGTTGTACTGGTTTCATCAAAGTCAGCTTCTGCCCCATCCATCAAGACATAGTATTGGTCGTCATGACCTGACGCCTTTGCATCAATGACTGCTCGTGGAAGTGTTATTGTAAGTATTCCATTGTCTGTTGTTTGTACTGCCACAAGCAGTGATTTTGATTGTGAATCAATCTTTGTGCCAAGCACTTTGCCATTTGTTATCTGATATGGGATGGTATAGTTTGCCCCTTCTACAGCAATGGCATTTGGAGCTGGTTGGGTTTTAGAGCCAGCAAACTGGAAGGTGGTTGTTGCAGACCTGTCTGATGTACCAAATGTGACATCTACCTCATAGGTTCCCGCAGCCTGCCACAAGGACCCCCCTGATTGAATAATAGTTGAATATGTTTTATCAGACCCAAGCGGTACCTGTGCGACTACAACAATGTTTCCCACCGGGTTTCTTATGATTACAGTGATTGGTGTGTCTTGTATGTAATCTCGTGTGGTACCAGATATTTGGATCCTGTCCCCGTCTTTGTAAGATTGGTTATTGGTAGAGACCGTAATTGGCGATACAGCAGAATTCATTGAAACAACAGGATTTGTGCCAGTAAGGTTTTGAGAAGACAAGGCAAAAACTGGCATCATGTATACAGCACCAATCAGTATGACAAAGACAGATGCAACAAGGATGAAATTCAACAGATGCGGTTTAATTTTCTAATATTTATGCATTATAAAGTACATTTTAGGCAAATTTATTTTTGAATTTAAATTTGATCGACAACAAATTTGTAGATGAAAAACAAGGCATCATGTCATTGCATTGTCCTATGAGAATTAGCAAAATAGATAATATCGATCGTCATCTCATTTAGTCTACATGAATTCCATTAATGTGGCAGTAATTGTCAAGCTAGAGCCAGATTTTTCAGAGGGAAATGTAAGCTACAATCCTGATGGCACACTTAATCGTGGAGAGACAAAAAATATTTTGGGTCCGCACAGTGCAATTGCTGCAGCTGCTGCATTTTATTCCAAGGTAAAGTATGATGCAAAGATTTCTGTTGGAACCATGGGCCCACCCATGGCAGATTTTATCTTGCAACAAGCACAGCAGATATGTGACGCAGATGAACTCTATCTGTATAGCGATAGAATTTTTGCAGGTGCAGATACATTGGCAACTGCAGAGGTACTGAGAGCTGGCATACAAAAGATACCAGAAAAGATGGACATTGTATTTTCAGGACATCGGGCCTCAGATGGAGAGACTGGCCAGACAGGACCACAAACTGCCTGGAAGCTTGGAATGACATTTCTTGGAAACGTGATACATTATGATGTTGATGTGCAAAATAAAACAGTCAAAGCAAAGCGTTTGGTGAGATTTCAAGGGTTGTATGATGTTGTTGAAGAAATCGAGGCACCACTACCAGTATTCATAGCAATAGACCCTTCCTACAAGGCCACATTCAATACCGTTTCTCAGAGGCTTGCATATGAGAAGTATCAAAAAGAAGCAAGTAAAAGGGCACAAAACCACAAGCAGTACCTCAAGGTATACAGTGCTGCTGACATTGGGGCAGACCCAAAGACGGTTGGCATTTCAGGCTCACCAACAATTGTCTATAAAGTTGAACGCATACCAAAGGGAAAAGCAACAAGGCAAGCTGAAATCATCGATGGAACAAATTCAGAAGAGCTTCGCAAGGTTGCCGCAAGATTGCGCCAATCGTTGTCTACGATGGTGATAAAATGACAGAAGGAGATTATAGACATGCATATGTTGTCATGGAACACGAAGATGGAAAATTACTCCAAGTTAGCCTTGAGACGCTAGGGGAAGTAAGGAGGCTCTTTGATGATTTTAACAAAAGGTATTCATCCAAAGAAAAAGTTGTTGCGTTACTTCTTGGAGATAACATAAAACAATTTTCTCAGACTCTGATATCAAGTGGTGCAGATGTTGTAGTATGTGTTGACAATCCAGAATTAAAATATGTAAGAAATACGATATACACCAAGGTCATATCAGATATTGCCCAAGACAAGGACGTTGCAAGTCAAGTTGAACCAGAATATGGAGAACAGTTCAAAAAACCACGCTACATGTTCTTTGCTGCAGATAGTGTTGGCAGGCACTTGTCTGCAACAGTAATGGTACAGCTAGAATCAGGACTAGCATCAGACATCAATAAACTTGTAATTGGCGACATCCAG
Organism: uncultured Nitrosopumilaceae archaeon; assembly: GCA_964447595.1. Taxonomy (GTDB): domain Archaea; phylum Thermoproteota; class Nitrososphaeria; order Nitrososphaerales; family Nitrosopumilaceae; genus Nitrosotalea. The sequence continues at coordinate 5,165 of CAYUTC010000006.1, read as the reverse complement.
TTAACACATCAAAGCAAGACTGCAGGCAAACCTATAACCTATGAGAAGACACTAGAAATGTACAGACCGGATTTTTCTGGATTTTTATGGACCACAATACTATGTCTTGACAATCTCAATCCTGCAATGGCAAAAGACTATCACCCACAATCCTGTAGCATAATACCAGGAGTGTTTGAGGTGCCAAAACCCTCCAAAAGAGATGGCACCATAATAGAATATACTCCAAAATTTGACCCCCGAGATCTTAAAGTTAGAATAACTGACAGAAAGGTAATCAAAAGCGAGATTGATTTTGAAGGCCACAAGGCAGTTGTAAGTTTTGGAAGAGGCATCAAGGATTCACCCGAACAGAATATCAAGTTAATTGAAGAGCTTGCATCAGAGCTTGATGCCCAGATAGGAATCACACTACCGTTATCAAAAAGACCATTTTCAGTAAGCCAGACAATAGACTCGACATATCTCATACCTGACAGGGTCATAGGAACCAGCGGAAGCAAGGTCAGCCCCAAGTTGTATGTAGCAGTTGGAATTAGTGGTGCCATGCAACATGTTGTTGGCATGAGGGACTCTGAATTTGTTGTTGCAATCAACCCAGATGAAAACGCACCAATAAAAAATGAATGCGACATATTCATCAAGGGAAGAATGGAGCAAGTTCTTCCATTGCTTGTCGAAGAGATTAGAAAACAAAAGCAGGTTGTGCAAGCATAGGGATTATCATGGAAAAGTATGATGTCATAATAATAGGAGGCGGCTCTGCAGGACTTGCAGCACTCAAGGAACTATCAAATCTAGGCAAACAGGCAATTCTCTTGGAGTCAGGGGGCAAGATTGGCTCCAAAAACGTTTCAGGTGGAATACTATATTCAAAGAAACCAAAAAAAGGCAAGACATACAATGTTGAAGACATTTACGAAAATTTTCTAGGTGATGCATCCTATGAGAGAAAGATTACAAAATACATCTTGCATTCCACATCAAAAGACAAGGTCTTTTCTATGGACCTTACTGCAGCACATGAATATGAGGCAAATTTTGGCTGCTCTGTTTTAATGAATAACCTAAACCAGTGGTTTGCAGAACAAGCAGACGAGAGTGCACAAAAACATGGTGGCGGAATTGTACCAGGAGTTCATGTCAATTCCATTACATGGGAAAATGGCAAAACAATCATTCAGACAAACGAATTAGAAGAGATTGAAACCAAGGCAGTAATTGCTGCAGATGGAGTCAATTCCGAGGTTGCATTTCTAACAGGAGCAAGACCCAAGTTTACACCACACCAGCTATACCAAGGGGTCAAAGTCATAGTAAAATTACCTGAAGAAATAATCAACCAAAGATTTGGGGTCGATTCTGATACAGGTGCTGCACATCTTTTTGCAGGTGATGTCACACTAGACCATATTGGAGGCGGCTTTCTTTATACGAACCACAATACGCTGTCAGTTGGCGCAGTATACCATCTTGATTCACTTTTTGAAAATCCAACCGAACCATACGAGCTTGTAAACGCACTTTTGAAAAACCCTATGATAAGTGAGTTTGTCAAGGACCAAGTTCCCTTGCGAGGAGAGATTGACAAGAATCTTGCAAAAGAAGAGCAGCTAAGAATTCGCTTTGCCATAACAAAGATGATAAAGACATGGTACGAGCTGCGAGAATCTTTTCTCTCAAAGAAAGGAAAGGAACAGCTTCTCAAAGAAGGAAAATACAGCTCAGTAGAAGATATGCAATCACAGCTCTCCTCACTCCAAGACCAGATGTCAACCAAATATGGAGTCAAATTTGTAACTGATTATGTAGAGGCAGAATACAGCGCAAAACTTGTTCCCGATGGAAAGCGCTGTAGGATGACCAAGCCCTATTTTAAAAACGTCTTATTTGTAGGCGATGCAGCTGGCAGAGGCATATTTGTAGGACCCAGAATTGAGGGATTAAATGTTGGAATTGATGATGCGGCAAGAGCTGCAAAGGCAATTGCAAGGGCCCTTGACAAAAATGACCTCTCTGAGAATTCCCTAGGACAACATTACACACAATCTGTAGAGGAGAGTCCATACACACATGACATGAAATCAATTGACAAGGATTATCTGAAGATATTTCTTGATGCAGCAAAAGATGTTCCAAAAGATATCATTAGCTCAAAATACGGAATGATAGTAAAGATGATGTCAAGTGGAACCCTGCGAAGCTTTGCAGTAGGATTTGCAAACATTTTAGGATATGAAAAATTGCTTCCTATGATAGAAACAACTGAAACCTATGTCAAGGTCCCAACTGAGATTGCAGAAAGACTAGGAAAAAGCATCCCGTCGTCTTACACGCCAACCATACCATCAATTGAACAAAGAATTGCAAAACTAAAGTTTGCTGATGACAATATTTCGCACATCAAGGTGTTAAAACCAACAAGTGATTTTATGAAAAAAATTATAACATTGTGTCCTACACGGTGCTATTTCATGGAAAAAGAGGGAGTAATGATTCAACACGAGGGTTGTGTCGAATGTGGCACCTGTTCTGAGGAGACAGACTGGAAACACCCACGTGGGGAAAAAGGAATAAACTATCAATACGGCTAGATGCCATACGTTATCTAATTTATCAGACGCTGGCTATGACTTTGTGTTTTTCGCGTTCTATATTTCTAAGATCTTCATAGGCATCTCTGATTTCCAGATAAAAGTCATCCATTTGTGGCTCGATAATCGGATAAGCAAGGTAAAAATCCTCAGCCTCCCTTATGTATCGCTTTATCTTTTCGTGTCCTGGAACTTTAGCAATAAACCTCATGTTGTCTAGCCTATCTGCAAGCTTGATAGTCTTGATATCATATTCTGATTTTAGCAGTGCATTACAATATTCATGAAATCTTTCAAACTCTTTCTCTGTATCAGTTGAGCCCTGGTAAATTTCCAGCGGTTTTGTTTTCAAGGTAATGGCAACCTTGTAGACATAATCACCAAATCTGTGGCCAAAGTAGGCATCAAATCCATATGATTTTGCGGCATGCAAGTCCAATATCCTGTCATTGTCCTCCATCACATCATGCAATATGGCAGATACTATCTGTATGGTTGTCATTGGTTTGTTTGTCCTCTTGTAGTGGCGTATTACATTCATGGCAACTGGAAAGATATGGCTTTCAAGAAATGATGACATGCCATCTTCCCTTTTTACGCCAGAGTGAACCTCTTCTGCCAGCTGGATTGCATTTTCTATGTAGCTGTCAACGTGAATTTTTGCCTCGTTTTCTATAAAGGACATAAATTGGCTCTTTGAAACAGATTCTGCCATTGATATAATATCACGATACCATCATTGAAAAACTTGATCGTTGCATCTATTTGGAATTTTATTTCGTCTTTAAGATTTTAAAACTACCTGCCCCGAGAATCTCATAGGTTTTATTATCGTTTATCTTGCTAATTTATCCAATGTTAGAATAATTCAGCGACGAAAGTATTTGTATTTAGATTCTTCAAACTTTTGTTTTTCAATACATGAGTACAGGTGAGATATTGTTTCCTGTGTAGGGTGCAGTTTTTCGAGCATATCACGGCTGACTCCAAACTCCTCCAAGGTCTTCCACATCTGCTCTAGGGAAATCTTTTCTGATGCCTGCGACATTGCCAATTCTTTCTATAATTCATAATATTTCATGGTGTTAGTGTTTTCACAGTACCTGCTCAACATGCGTTATACATTGCATACAAGAGGTCCACAGATACAGCCCGTGAGAGAGTAGATTGCATTATTAATTAGATATATGATATCAACTACAACATGAAGTTTCCATCATGGAACAAGTTCAAGCCCCAAACACCAAATGAAGATGATAAAATTTTTCCCTCATGGAATGAGCTGAATAGTAAGATAAGAAAATTTGAGTACAAGATAGACGAGAAAGTCAAAAAATTAGACAGCGAGAATGCCCTAGAGTCAGCTGCTGAAGAATGTTTTTTAGTGTTACCACCCCCTTTTGACAGCCTTGCAGAAAAGATCTATGATAGCTCGCCTGGTTCTGCGAGGGAGAAAATTAAAAAGGCAGTTGCATATTTCCGCCAGCTGCAAAGTGGTGGAGCACTAGAGTACAACCACATACTGACAAATCTTGAACGGATTATTTCTGTAAAAGATGCAGAAGAGTTACAATCACGTGAAAATCTTCAAAAAATTTATGGTGTATTAATTAGAGAAGAAGATAAATCTAAAACAAAAGATGAATCTAGTTACAACGAAATGGAACAAAAAGTTTCTCAGCCACAATCATCTGATGATAACGAAGCAACCATGACACAGGATTCAAGACTTGAAGAAAATAAACGCGATATTGTAAAAAGTATTTCAAAGTCAGGACTACCATTGGTACTTCGTTCAGAGCAAGCCATTATAATTCAGGAAGAAGCAAAAAGTGAGATATCATTACTACTTGAAGAAAATGCCAAGTTAATGGAACAGACCACAAAACCAAATGTAACACCATATGATGATGAATATCTGATACGAACTGGCAATTTTTACTATCTTGTTGGCAATTCAGAGAAATCCATTTCCCATTATGACCAAGTTCTTCAAAGAAATCCTTTGAAGATGACAGCATTAAACAACAAGGGAGTGGTCCTAGATTCTGCCGGTGCATATGATTCTGCCATAGAGTGTTATGACAAGGCGCTACATGCAGTTCCTGAAAACGTCCATGTTTTATGCAACAAAGGAATCGCACTTTACAAAAATGAGAAATATCAAGAGGCACTTGGTTGTTTTGAGGTAGCACTCAGATTTGAGGCAAATTATGTAAATGCACTTACTTTTATGGGCCATACATTTTACAGGTTAGGAAAAAACAATGACGCTCTTTCATGTTATAACAAGGTAATAAGGTTGGAGCAAAACAATGCCGAGGCACTCTACAACAAGGCATGCCTCTGTTCCCTCAAAGGTGACGAATATGGAGCACTAGCTTCACTTGAGAGGGCAATTCGCCTTGATCCTTCATGGAGAGAATCTGCAATAAATGACAAAGACCTTGCCCGTGTCAAAAACACGCAACGATTTTTAGAACTGGTGCAATCTTCAAACTGATTCTTGATGCATATTTCTTTTTAAATTTTTTAAATGAATAAGCCCTGTAGAAACCATCCAATAAATTA
>CAYUTC010000005.1:2143-32585 GCA_964447595.1 uncultured Nitrosopumilaceae archaeon | reverse complement strand
TTGTTAGAACAGTACTATGGAATGCAGATGAAGGTTCCATTCCAAAGATGATATCAGCTGGTGCAAAGACCAGATTGATTGGTGTTAGGACAAAGATGGGTCAGCAGGGATTAGAGATCCATGGCGATGAAGGAACTGTAGTAGAAATAGAAGGTGCAAAGGAAATTGAACCAACTGTTGCAAGAATTTTATCTATTACAAAAAGTGATGCAGGAAATAATCTAATTCTTGCTGTCACACAAGATAAAAAAATCATAAACATTACTGATATGGCATCAGTTACAAAAGGTCTTGGTACTGGAGATGTGATTGAATGCATGCCATCAAAGATTTATGGAAATTCAATTACTTTACAAGGGGATTCATTTGTTAAAAAAATTGAGAATGAAAAGATACCGACACTTTCTCAGCTTAGAACTAAGATAAAAAACATCAAACCAACTAACGAGACCTATTGCATCGAGGCTATAATTCTAAAATCTCCAGAAAAGCGAGAGGTTCAGACAAAGAGTGGTGAGACGGTTTCTCTGTCGGAGACATTTATTGAAGATGACACAGGACAGATATGGCTCAAGGGCTGGAGATCTCAGGCAAGATTACTGGAACAGTTCACACAAGGCGAAATTATTTCTGTAAGTGGTGTTACTGCAAAGCCAGGCCTTGAGGGAAGAACGGAACTATTTTTAACACAATTTTCTGCTGTAACGAAAAAGAACTAATCCCAAAATCCTCTAGTTGTAACATATTGCCTTTCTGCCTCGTAAATTTGACGGTATAATTCCTCCTCTCCTACCATGTTTCTAAGAATTCTTGCTCCTGTATCTGCACCAACACCATAGCCAGAAAGCACAACTAGTGCAGTGTATCCAAAGTTTGCCAAAAGTGAAGAAACTTTCCATGCACGGTTGAATTTATGATTCTCGTCAGGAGTAATTTTTTTTCCTGATACCTTTTTCTGTACTATTTTAGAAAGATCATAATCAGAATAAAAGGTTGCAGCTATCTGTCTTGATTTACAGTGAGGACAGCCAAGTATTCCGTTTATCTCATTTGTTTGAACAACCTTCTCCCACTTGCCACAACGCAAACAAACAAGACGATGTTTTGTCTTCAAAAGGCGACTCTTGACCAAATCTAGTATTCCTTTGTCCAAGTTTGCAGGGGAGGCGTAATATTTTGTAGTATGATCCAGTATGGGTTCTGCGAGCTTTGAAAAGGTATCAACTTCAAACCACTTCAGACTTATTTTATTATTTTTTATATCATCAAGTATTTGCGTTGCACCTTCCAAATCATATTTGTCATGAAACAGTTCTCGTAATGCTTCTTGTGCCAAGACAGTTGTGGAATATTTTTCATAGATGAATCTTGCAAATTTTCTATCATAGACTGCTTCCCTTCCTACTATGCCGAACTTTTTTGCAACACACCAGGCTCGCCAGTTCACGTTATGAGTACCTGTAAGAGAGGCACGTACAATTGAGAGTAAATCGTAATTATCTTTTAGAATATCAACTACAGCATTTTCCAAAATTCTACCGTTTGATGAAATTATGATTCTATATGCATCAGACCTAGAATCAGCAAGATATCCACTTTTAGCTGATAGCATTGCAGCAAGTAATGTAGCTAGTGTTGCATTAATTCTTGTTCCAAAGCATGCGTGTATTACTATAACATTTCTTGCGCGTTGTGATTCTATTACAATGGTTTTTTCATCTGGGATCAAAACACCTTTGAGGTTTTCAAGTATCTTGTTTGCAAGGGTTGGTGTTCTGGTCTTTGTTCTAAAGAGACCTACTTTTCTTGCTGTTGTATAATCTACCGGAATGTTTTCGCCTTCCCAGTAGGGAACATTGATTCCCGCAGACTGGACAGGTTCAACGTTAATCTTGAGGGAGCTATCATCTACATTTAGAATTCGCCATTGCATACCCCGTAATACGAAAACATTCCCAGGGTCGCCATAGTCACCCACAAACCTTTGATCCAAACTTCCTATAATCTTCTTTGATGCAGTATCAAAGACTTTGAATTTTAAGATATCAGGTATTGTGGATAGATTCTCAAAATAATATCTAAATGAACGTCCTCTTTTTTTGAATACCATTTCTTCCTTATCAAAATAAACTATTGAACCGTTATGTAATATCTCAAGAACAGCAAAAAGATCTTCAAGTGATAGGTTTCTAAATGGATATGCTTGCTTTATCGTTTTCAATGCAAAATCAATTGAAACTATACCAAACTGCATTGTCATTCCAACCAAGTGATGGGCAAGCACATCAAACGCTCCCTCATGGATCACTTGATCCTCAATTGACTTTTCCTTTACACGCTCTAGTATGGCAAGAGCCTCAAACTCGTCATCTGCATTGTTTGTCACAATCAATCCTTTTGCAGATGAACTTCTACTGTGTTTGCTTCGTCCAATTCGTTGTATAAGCTTGGATACCTGTCTTGGCGAACCATAATGAATTACAAGTTCCACTGAACCAATATCAAGTCCTAGCTCAAGTGAAGAGGTACAAACCACTATCCCGGGTCTTCCCTCCCGTAGTATCTCTTCTGTTTCTTCACGTACTTGTTGTGATAAAGAACCATGATGTAGGTCTATTCTGATACCAGATCTTTCTTTTAGAATTGATGCAAGATATTCAGATTCGCCTCTTGTATTTGTAAACAAAAGTACTGGAGAATTTGGATGATACTTTGTAACATATTCTATGATATAATCTACTACATCAGTTATTGTTCCGTCTACATATTTTACCTCAACATAGTATTTTCTTATCGAGTGATCTTCTATTATCTTGCATTTTCTCTTTGTACCTACTACAAACTTGGCTGCCTCTAACGTATTACCAACTGTGGCAGAAAGACCAACTCTTGTTATAGGCAATTTTGTATTTACCTGTAATCGCTCAAGGCTAAGTGAAAGCTGTGCTCCACGTTCATTTCCTAGAAGTTCATGCACTTCATCAATTACTATCCACTCTAGCTCGTTTAGTGCTTGAAGCATAGTTTGTTGTGTCAATAAAATTATGATAGTCTCAGGTGTTGTTATTAGAATGTCAGGCGGTTCAAGTGTTATCTTTTTTCTAATTGATTGTGGTGTATCCCCATGTCTTATCTGAATAGTTAGACCTTCATTTTCTGCATACCTGATAATTCTTCTAAAGACATCTCGGTTAAGTGCCCTTAGAGGCGTAACGTACAATGCCTTTATTTTTCCAGCCTTTTTTGAGCGTGCAACTCTGCTAAAAATTGGAATAACGGCCGTTTCTGTTTTTCCTGAGCCCGTGGGCGCAACAACTAGCGAGTCAATTTTTTGCGAGATTGTAGGAATTGCTTTTTTCTGTATCTCAGTTAAGTTTTCAAAACCAAGATTGGAAAACTTGCGCTCTAGATCAAGTAGTGGTTTCTGGTTCTTTACTTTGTCTTGTTCTAGCTCGCTCGTATACCATTGCACCAACTAAACCGATACCAAACAAAATAGCAGCGATAATCGGTATATAATCAAAAATTCCTGCCATGAAGGCCATTTATTATCACACTGATAAATATCTTAAGATAGGTCTACGAGTCCTTCTGGAGTTATTTTATAGTAGAACAATTTTTTGCCGCCAAATGAAGGCAAGACTTCGCCCATAAACTTTTGATCATTTTTTGTTAGTTTAATTTTTTTGTGGGTAAACATACTAATTGATTTAGCCAAATTTTCTCTTTGTGACTCGTCGGACTGTCGTACGGTATTTGTTACTACTATTGGAACCTTCTTTCTAATACAGCATAAGCTTAGCCTGTGCATGTATTCCATAAATTTTACATGTTTCTCAAGAGAGTTTGAATCCCTAGAGTATTCAAAGGAGAATAGATCTGTTATGTTATCAATTACAAGTAAGACCGGATTTACATCTGATGTCTTGTTAGGATATTCTATCTGTTCTACTGTATTTGTTACTCTAGATACAAGAATATTTTCTAAGAGATTTTCATCGTACTGTTTTGCTTTGATTAGCTCTAGCATTCTTTCAGGTCTAAAACTGCCTGTTGTGTCTTGATAAATTATCTTGCCATTTTGTAATGAGTTGACACAGATTTGCATTGCTAGTTGTGTTTTTCCACTACCACTTGCACCAAAAATGTCTGTGATGCTACCTGCAGCTATTCCACCCCCCAACAGATTGTCAAGTTGAACCAAACCAGTAGAGATCAAATCTTTTACTTTGAAAATATCAGTGACACACTATAAAGCGATGATCGGGAAAGCTTTTATTTACCATTCCAAGCACTGCTTTCAAACGTGATTTATGATTGTCGCAACCAACTCAGAAAAGACCATTGACGACCTTGCAAAAGGGAATTAACAAAAAAGTAACAGTACGACTCAAAAACGATATAGAGTACAAAGGAAAGATGAATAATGTTGATTCATACATGAATCTTATCATGACAGATGCTGAAGAGATAACCAACGGCAAAGTGGTTGCAAATTATGGTAGGGTTATAGTAAGAGGCAATAACGTTCTTTTTATCAAGTTAGAAAATGAGCTGTAATGACTCTAGTTTCAAAAATGGGTAGAAGTTACTTCTTCACATCAGAATCAGTTACAGAGGGTCATCCAGACAAAGTCTGTGATCAAATTTCTGATGCAATTTTGGACGAGTTTCTCAGACAAGACCCCGATTCTAGGGTTGCAGTAGAAACTATGACAACAACTGGTATTGTTGTTGTAGCAGGAGAGGTTACTTCAAAGGCAAGATTTGATGTGCAAGATGTGGTCAGAAAAACACTCAAGGAGATAGGTTATGATAATCCTCAATATGGTTTTGATGCGGATTCCTGTAGTGTCCTAGTTTCTCTCCATTCACAGAGTCCAGATATTTCTATGGGGGTATCTGCAACAGACAACAAAGAACAGGGTGCAGGTGACCAAGGTTTGATGTTTGGTTATGCTACAAAAGAGACCAAGGAGTTTATGCCAATGCCCATTATGCTTGCACACAAATTAACACAACGCCTTGCAGAAGCAAGAAAGAAAAAGGAACTTCCCTGGGCAAGACCTGATGGCAAATCCCAAGTTACAATAGAATACGAAGATGGAAAACCAAAACGAATAGAGGCAATAGTGGTATCAACACAGCACTCCCCGGATGTAAACAATGACCAAATAAAGAAGGAAATAATCGACAAAGTCATCAAGCCTGTCTGTGGCAATCTCTGGAATGATAAGATAAAGATTCATGTCAACCCCACTGGAAGATTTGTCATAGGTGGTCCTCCTGGCGATGCAGGACTGACAGGAAGAAAGATCATTGTAGATACGTATGGAGGAATGGGAAGACATGGTGGAGGAGCTTTTTCCGGAAAAGACCCGTCAAAGGTAGATAGGTCAGCATGCTACATGTGCAGGTACATTGCAAAAAATATTGTAGCAGCAGGACTTGCAGAGCGCTGCGAAGTCCAGGTGGCATATGCAATAGGTGTTGCAGAACCTGTATCACTCATGGTTAATACTTTTGGTACTGGAAAAATTTCAGAGGAACAGATTGAGAACTTGGTTAGAAAAAACTTTGACATGAGGCCTGCTGCAATAATATCACAGTTAAAGTTGAAAAACCCAATTTATAAAAAGACCTCTTCTTATGGACATTTTGGCAGGGACATGCCAGAGTTTACCTGGGAGAAGACAGACAAGGCCGATATTCTAAGAAAGGCTGCAGGACTTTAGCATAGTATCATAATCTGTAAATTTTATTCTAGAAATTTTTGCTAGTTTTTTGTGATTACCTAGAAAATCACCCACAATAAGACCTAGATCATCTATACCAAAGTCATTGCTGTTAGCATGTAAGGCATCATGATAGGCTTGTTCAAAACTTCGATGTCTTATTTTGGTCTTTTTTCTTCCTAATAGGTCTCTTACAAGGCGATTGTACGTTACTGTTTTTGGACCTACAAGGTCAATTATCTTCCTTGAAAATTCTTTACTGTATATTGCCTGCATTACAACTCTTGCAACGTCAGACATAAAAATGGGCTGCATCCTATAACTTCCCGAGCCTACAATGAAAACACGATTGTGATTAATTTGCCACTTTAGTATCTTTGTTAGCGAATCATTTTTTCCTATGATATATGATGGCCTGAAAATGGTGTAATTTAGCCCTGATTTTATTATGATTTGCTCTGCTTTGAATTTTGAGATAAAATATCCTGTAGTAGATTTTTTGTCAACACCAAGACCACTGTTGTACAAAATCTTTTTTATGCCAGCCTTGTTACATAATGCAACAGCATTTCTTGTCAGTTCCACGTTAACTTTCTCAAAATCAGAATCAACAGTCTGTCTTCCTGTACCTATAAAATGTAGAAGAGCTACAGAACCCCTTACTGAAGATACAAGATTATTTTCAGTCAGGCTTTCAGATATAACAGCATGCCCAAAATTAATGGTCTTTTTTTTACCCTTTCGAACTATGTTTATTACATCAAAACCATTTCTTGCAAGAAATTCGCTTACATTTCTTCCCACATATCCACTTGCACCAGAGATCGCTACCTTGTTACTCTTCATATACAACCCACCAGTTCTCCGACAAATTAATTTTGATGTAAGTATAACATTGAGGTACGTGAACCTCTCAGATTGTTATCAAATCTTGGGTGTAAAAAGAGATGCCACTCAGAAGGAGATAAAGACTGCATACAGACGTTTATCATTAAAGTATCACCCAGATAGAAATAATGACGACAAAAATAGTGAGAGGTTCAAAGAGATTACAGAGGCTTACCAATTGCTGCGCCGTGATGAAAAGACAAAGTCCAGGGTTTCTGAAACAGATGTGACTGCTAAATATACACAATTTTGGAAAAAATATGATAGTACCATGAATGAAAAGTTTAACTTTGGCCCTAACTTTCCTGGTTTTAAAAATCCATTTGGAGCAAATGCTCAACAAAACTATGAACATTTCCAGGAAAAGGAATCATCTCATAAAAGTACACACATGATAATTTTTGGAGGCCTTGGCATAATTGCACTCTGGCTAGTACTTGAGAGCCTTTTGAGATAATCAAATAAAGATTAATACGCAACAAAATAATTTCTCACATGGAATCTGATTCCATACCAAAAGGGAAGTTGCGAACTGGATACACTACCGGAACTTGCGCAACTGCTGGTGCAAAGGCAGGAATTCTTGCAATAATCAATCAGAAAGAGATTGGTATTGTTGATGTAACATTACCAAAAAAATCCAAGATTCAAATCAAAATTGAAAAATGCAAATTTGATAAACAATCAGCATACTGCACTGTCATAAAAGACGGTGGTGATGATCCTGATGTAACACATGGTGCTGAAATCTGTACAGAGATATCGCTCACAAACAATATTGGCAAAATAGAGATTGATGGTGGCGAAGGAGTGGGCAGGGTTACAAAACCAGGTCTTGGACTAGAGATAGGCTCTGCAGCAATCAACCCCACACCAAAAAAAATGATACTTGAAAACATTTTGGAGCAAGCAGGTAGTATTCTTAAAAAAAATGGAATCAAGGTCTTGATTACAGTTCCAAAAGGAAGAGACCTTGCACCAAAGACTGACAATCCTCGTCTTGGAATCATGGGAGGAATATCTATTCTTGGAACAAGTGGCATCGTTATTCCTTATTCCACAGCATCCTTTGCTGCATCAATTAGACAAAGCATCGATGTTACAATAGCTATGGGAAATGATACTGTTGTATTGACAACAGGTGGTAGGAGCGAAGATTTTGCAAGAAAGATAGTAAATCTACCGGACCATTGTTTTGTCCAGATGGGAGACTTTGCCGGATACACTGTACAGCAATGTGCAAAGAAGGGAATCAAAAAGGCATATGTTGCAGGTTTTATTGGCAAGCTTACAAAGATGGGCATGGGAGTAAAGCAGACCCACGTAAAGGGATCCAAGGTGGACATGGAATTTCTTGCAGATATTGCTCAAAGGTGTGATGCATCAAGTGATACAGTTAATGAAATCCAACAAGCAAATACTGCAAGACATGTCTATGAAATAGTTTCAAGCAAGAATTTGAAGGACTATTTCGATCTTGTTTGTAGTAAAGTATATGATCAATTAAGGACACATTCAGAAAAGAAATTCGATATGGAGATAATCATGTTTAATTTTGACGGTAATATCATAGGCAAGTTTCCCAGATAGTAACAGATATTTTGACTAGGTTAAGAAAAAACAGATCATGAATAGTATTGCAATAATTGCCATCACAAAAAATGGTATAGATATAGCAGGGAGTTTGAAGACAAAATTTACCCAGTGTGAAGTCTTTGTTCCTTCCAAGTTTTCAGATAATGATTCCAAAATAAATTGGTTTGATGAATCCACCACATCTAAGGTTGGAGAGTTATTCAAAAAATATGATGCCCTAGTATGCATCTTCTCATTGGGGGCAGTAATACGATTAATATCTCCTCATATGAAGGACAAAAAGACAGATCCCGCCGTAATAGTAATTGATGATACAGCCAAGTTTGTGATAAGCACCCTATCAGGACATCTTGGAGGTGCAAACAAACTTTCAGAAGAGATTGCAGATTTTCTTGGCGCTACAGCTGTGATTACTACAGCTGCTGATGTAAACAAGACGATCGCAGTTGATTTGGTTGGTAAGGAATTTGGTTGGACAATAGATAATGATTCTACTGTAACTAAAATCAGTGCATTTATGGTAAATGAAGAAAAAATTGGAATGTACCAGGATGCTGGTGAGAGAAACTGGTGGACACCACAAAAAGAATTTCCAAAAAATGTTACCACATACAACAGTCTTGAGGAACTAAAAAATTCTAATTCAAAGGGGTACTTGATAATATCTGATAAAGAGATCCAAGATAGTGAACTGCTAAAAAATTCAGTCATATATAGACCAAAGACTTTGGTTGTAGGAGTAGGGTTGCACTGGGATACTAGCAAAGAAACAATCATGGATGGTATAGAATTTTGCATGAAAAAGTTCAAGATAAGTTCAAAGTCAATTGCAAGATTTGCATCAATCAAAAAAGAAGTCAATGTAATAGGACTGCAGGAACTTGCAAAAGAGTGGAATGTTCCAGTAGATTATTTTGAAAAAGAAGAACTAGCTCAAATTGCCATACCAAATCCATCAGAAACCGTGCAATCTTTTGAGGGAACTCCAAGTGTCTCAGAAGCATCTGCATTGCGTAGCTCAAACGGCAAACTAGTAGTTGAGAAACAGAAATTCCCACCAAACTTGACTGTAGCAATAGCGAGGATTCCAAAATGAAAAGAGGTTTGTTACTAATAGATAGAGGAAGTAGAGAAGATGAGGTAAAGGAAGAACTACGATACATTTGTCACATGGCCAAAGAGTACGGAAATTATCAATTCTCAGACTATTGCTTTTTGGAAGTAGTTCCTCCATTTATTGAGGAAGGCATGGAAAAGTGCTTCAAGCAAGGCTTGGATGCATTAACAATTGTTCCCTATTTTTTATACCCAGGAAAAAAGGTCAAGATGGCAGTAAACAAGGCAGTTGAAATGACAACAAAGACTAACATGGAGATAAAAATTGCAAAGCCAATTACACTACACATGTCTTTGTTAGATATAGTACATGCTAAGGTAGATGATGTTATTGCAAAAAACAAAATTGCCATTTCAAAAAAAGAGATTGATGTGTTATTAATTGGTCATGGAAGCAAGGATCCTAATGCAAAGACATCACTGCAATTTGTGGTAGATGGTCTGAAAGATTCCTATAGAACAGTAACCTGTTGTTGGCTTGAAATAGAAGAGCCAAGCATCAAACAGGGTATAGATATTTGTGCAAAAAATAACCCAAAAGCCTTGATAATAATACCATATTTTTTGCATAGAGGCGCACATGTGAAACGAGACATCTATGAAGACCTAAATCCAGCAATGAAAGAATCCGGAATTGAGAATATTTTTGTAACAAAACATCTTGGTACTGACGACAGATTAATTGATCTAGTCGTGGAACGGGCAAGGGAGGTTGAGAAATGATCACTCAGAAGGGTCAGTCAATTGAAGACAAGAGCATGGAAATAATTGAAAATGAGATTGGACAACATCCATACTCTAAAGATGAATGGCCGGTAGTCAGAAGAGTAATTCACGCTACAGCAGACTTTGATTTTGCAAGAGAAAATAAGATTTTCTTTCATAAAAATGCAATACAAAGTGGCATTAATGCACTCAAGAATGGTTGTAATATCATAGTAGATGTAAATGGTGTAATTGGTGGACTCAACAAGGAAAACCTAAAGGAGTTTGGTAATAGAGTCATATGCAATATATCTGAACAAGGTATCGCAGAACAAGCAAAGAAGCTTGGCAAGACACGTGCCCAGACAGCCATGAGAATGTCTCCTGTTGAGATGAATGGTGGAATTGTTGCAATAGGCAATGCCCCAACAGCTCTAGTCGAAGTGGTACAAATGATTAGAGAAAATGCAACACATCCAGCACTAGTAATTGGTATTCCAGTTGGTTTTGTCTGTGCAGCAGAATCAAAAGAGGAACTACAAACACTTGATATACCATTCATAACAAACAAAGGTCGCAAAGGAGGAAGTCCTTGCGCATCTGCAATAATTAATGCGCTATTCAAATTATTAAAAGAAAAATAGTATTAAATTTTTCTGCCAAATAAAAAACTAAAATTTATTTGGAGAATCAAATTACTTATCTTTTTGATTGCTTGATACAATTTTGAACAAAGTTTCTTGAAACGCCAGGCTGGGCAAAATGTATATGCATGTATGAAGCAAGTGTATTGTATTGTACCAGACCATCTTTTTGGTTTTTTATACCAATACCAATTGATAGTTCGTAGGCAAACCTCGAATCCCTTGATATTGATTCTAGCTCAGAGAAATGAAACTCATGTCCGTAAATGATACCAAATGCTCTTCCTGCAAGACAGTTCTGTGTTATGATACCCTTGGTATAGTTTAGTTTGAGTTTTTTTTGCATACTTGTGGTTGCATCATAAAGCCCTACCATTGCAAATTTTTTCGAACCGTAATCAATTGATCTTGTAAGATACATCAGACCACCACATTCTGCATATATTGGCACACCAGACTCTGCTAGAGAATTGATATTTTTTTTCATTGTGATATTTTTCTCAAGTGCACTGCCTAGCACCTCAGGAAAACCTCCGCCAATGTAGATTCCATCACAGTCTGGCACTTTTCTATCTGATATCGGACTGAAGAACTCTATCTTTGTCCCTTCTTTTTTTAGCGCGTCTAGATTGTCTTGATAGTAAAAATTAAACGATTCATCTAGTGCAACTGCAATTGTAGTTTTCGGCTTGGGATTTTTTTCCTTAGGAGGTAGTACTAATGGCGAAGCTTTACGCCCAATTTGAATGATTTTTTGTATGTCTATAAAATCAGACATTGTTCTTGCTATTTTTGAAATCTTTGATTGTAGTTGTCGTTGTTCAGAAACTGGAATTAATCCAAGGTGTCTTGATTCCATGATAAAATCAGGTTCACGTGGAATCACGCCTATAATTGGAATATTCAATGAAGAAAGTGCTTGCCTGCATAATTCTTCGTGCTTTTTGCTTCCAGTCTTGTTTAGAATAAAACCACAAATTCTTGAGTTTTTATGAAATTTCACAAACCCAAGGGCTGTTGCAGCAATTGATCGCGCGGTCTTGCTTGCATCTAAAACAAGAATCACAGGTGTTTTTAAAATGGATGCCACGTGATGAGTACTGGAATAGTTAGAATTGCCAGAAAATCCATCGTAATAACCCATTACACCTTCTATCACAGAAAAACCTGAATCGGAATTTTTTACAAAGCTTTTGACCAATCCAGTTTGTCCCATAAGCCAAGGATCTAAATTTCTAGAAGGCCTACCAGAGACAGAACTAAGATAACTTGGATCTATAAAATCAGGTCCTGCCTTGAAGGATTGTACTGCATATCCTTTTTTTTTTAATCCATGGATTATTGCACATGTGATCGATGTTTTACCCACTCCACTTGTGGTTCCAGCAAGTACAATTCTTGGAATTTTCATTTCTTTATAACATTACTGAATTTTATTTAAATGGATGTTTACTGTTCAGTTCTTATACTTTTTACCATATCAAATAGCTGTCTAACAGCTAATTTTGGATGATGAGTTGCAAGCTTGACTAAATTTCCCATGCTAAAATCAGCTTTTATAAAATCCAAAAATTCCTCAGTTGAAAGATCCTTGATAATTTCAATCTCCTTGTCCCATTCCTTATCAGATAAACCAAGCCATCTACTTTGTACTTTTACTGCGGCCTTTATCTTAGAACCGATTGCCCTCTTCCAATTTTCTTCATATGGTTTGAGAGACTCTTTTGATGTATCATTTTTGAGAACAGCGTCAGCACCTACCTGTCCTGCTATTCTCCCAAATTCTATTGCATATCTAATTCCTTCCAGGACAAGGGGATTTGCTTGACCCGCTGCATCACCTACCAGTATGAGGTTATCAGCTATGGTAGAATGTGTTAATCCTTCATTTGGAATTAATCCATAATGAAATTCTATTGGAACTATTCTACCCAAATTTCCTATTGGTCCTGGTCTTTTATCGATTAACTCATGCAATCTTTGAGTTGGATCTACTTGTGATTCTGGTTTTCCTACACCGACACCGATTCTTGCCTTGTTTTTTCCTAATGGGAAGATCCAGGCATAACCAGCAGGTGAATATTGCTGGCCTACCATCAAATACCATGTCTGTGGATCAATGGAATCAACATAGGCTTCAAACTCTGCACCAACACCAAACCTTTTCCATTGTGGTACAACACCGATATTTTTTCCAATGACAGAATAAAATCCGCTTGCATCTATTACAAGTTTTGAGTGAAAAATAAGATCATCTTTTATTGACGATGCCTTTACTCCTGATAACTTGCCACCATCTTCAAGAATTTCAGTTACATTGGTCCTAACAAAAATGTCAGCTCCAGCATTAGCTGCTTGATATGCAAAAAACTGGAAAGTCCTTCTTACATCCAGAACAGCAGCTTGAGGTTCTGAACTTGCCATGGTAACATGATTGTTTGGTGAGTAAAATGAATAATTTCGAATTGGATTATAACATTCTGAGGGAATCCCAAAAGATTTTGCTTCATTGATCCATGTAACACCACTTGTTCGAACAGAATGTCCAATTGCTTCCTCTCGTTCAAGTACAGCAATCCTGACACTTTTTTTTGCAGCTGATTGTGCTGCTGAAAGACCAGCAGGTCCTCCTCCTACTATGACTATATCATAATCATATTCTCTAGTCAAACAAACAGAATTTTTCTATGTTGATTATAAACCACACAATTTTTCTTGTAAAGAACATTTCATTGATCCGAATCCTTTTACCTAATACTCTTAAAACAATGATGATGAGAAAAGGACTTGTCATTGTTTATACAGGGAAAGGAAAAGGCAAGACAACAGCAGCACTTGGTATAGCTCTACGTGCATTAGGATATAGCTATAAGGTTTGCATGATACAATTCATCAAGGGTTCATGGCACTATGGTGAAATGACTTCATCCAAAAGACTAGGTCCTGAATTCGAAATAACAGCAGTTGGAAGAGGTTTTGTAGGAATAATAGATGATAAGACTCCGGTTGAGGAACATAAGCGAATTGCAGATGAAGCATTACGTATTGCACAGGAAAAAATATTTTCAAAAAAATACGATATTGTGATTCTTGACGAAGTAAATTACGCCGTGAATTTAGGATTAATAGAACTAGATAATGTATTAGAACTAATACGAAAAAAACCTGAGAATGTAGACTTGGTATTAACTGGAAATTATGCAAAGGAAGAATTGATAGAACTGGCAGATTTGGTTACTGAAATGAGAGAAGTAAAACATCCCTTCAAGTCAGGGATAAAAGCAAAGAAAGGAATTGACTTCTAGCCAACAACATTAAATTACGTACTCAAAACTTGAAAATCATGACAACGACTATACAAGATTTTCCTGAGGTTGGAGAAATTGTAGTTGCTACTGTCACAAGAATAATGGATCAGGGCGCCTATGTAACCCTTGATGAATACAATAACATACAAGGATTTTTACACGTATCAGAAATTGCCACAGGATGGATAAGAAATGTTGAAAAGTTTCTCAAGGTTGGAGAAAAGAAAGTTCTTCTTGTAAAACGTGTAGATCCCGCAAGATCTGAGATAGATTTGTCACTAAAACAAATTTCTACAGATCAAAAGAAAAAGAAACTTTTAGAATTAAAGCGTCATGAAAAAGAAAAAGCATTAATTGATAACTTGAAAGCAAGATCAAATCTTGCCAAATCTGAAACTGATAAGATTGAGAATGTTTTAATTGAAAAATTTGGTTCTATTTACGATGCGTTTTCTGAAGTTGCAGCAAAGGGAATTTCCACATTAGATGGTCTTAACCTTTCGCCCAAAGCTCTTGTGGTGATAGAGGAGCTGAGTTCAAAAATTCAGATCCCTAGTGTAGAAATAAGAGGTGTCATGGAACTGGCTTGCAACAAACCTAACGGGGTAGAAATAATCAAGAATACTCTACTTGATGTTATTGGGAACAAAAAAGTAAATGTGTCAGTAACTTACATAGGTGCTCCAAAATATCGCCTCAGCATTATGGCTCAGAACTTCAAAGATGCAGAAAAAGAACTAAAGCCTATTTTGTCTACAGTTGAGAATGTTATTGAAAAAAATGGCGGCACCTTCAAGTTCACAAGGGAAGAATCTAAAAAAACTCGTGAAGGTTAATGAAATTTCAGCTACGCAAATGTGTCAACTGTAAGAGATATACTATAAAAGATAAATGTCCAAAATGTTCAAGTGCCACAACAAGTGTTCATCCTGGAAAATATTCACCAGATGATAAATATGCAAGATATCGTGTATTGGACAGATACAAGTAATTTTATTTTGTACTGTTATAAAATGAAATAGTTATTGAATTTATTCGTGCATCATCAGGATTAACAGGTTGATTAGTGGTCGAGTCAGTTGTTGGCAAGGAAGCAATTTTATCTGCAACCTCTTGCCCTGATATGACTTGGCCAAATAATGTATACTTGCCATTTAGATCTGGCGCATCACCTACCATTATGAAAAACTGAGAGCTTCCACTGTTTACATCCGCACCACGAGCCATTCCAACTGTATATTTTGAGAAATTCATATTACTGAATTCCGGTGGTATGGTATAACCTGCATCTCCAGTGCCCCATGTGTTCCGTGCACCACTTTTTGTATTTGGATCTCCTCCCTGAATAACAAATCCAGGCATTATTCTATGAAATATTGTTCCATTGTAAAAGCCAGAATTTGCAAGTTTTTCAAAGTTGGAAACAGTTTTTGGTGCAATGTTATCTAGCAATTCAATTGTTATTTTGCCAAATTTAGTATCAATTGTTGCAGTATCTCCGTTCGGCGTGGAACTAGTTGGTTTTATCTGGGGAATTGTTTGAGTATTATTGATTTGAGTGCTATTGGTTTGTTGTGTATTGCTTGCTTGTGATGTGTAATCTGGATTTACTTGGTATACCAAAACTCCTGAAAAGACACCCGAATCAGTTCTATTCAGGCTTTGTGATGTGTAAACCAGTCTTAATGGTCCGCTACCATTCTCCGGATATTTTATTGTCTTTGCATATACTGCAGTATAACCGCTTTGGTAGGTCTGTGATTCTGTGCGCTTGCTTGGGTCATAGTAAGTCAATGGAGTAAATGGAAACATGTGACCTAACATGGTATTTTGCCAGAAATTATCAGTGGGCGTAAATTGATCATCTTGCATGAATGCAGATATATCCTCACCTGCTATTCTAATGAACCATTGTTTCTTGCTTTCATCCCCCCCTCCTCCAAGTATGTATAATTCCTGTCCATTAGAGACGAACTTTTGGCCAACAACATAAATCACAACATAGTCTGCACCCATGTCTCGAAGCATTTTCCATGCTTGGTCAGGTGAGCTTAGAAACATTTTTGCCATTTGTTTTATTGTGCTGGTATCTACAGTAGCATTATCTGCAATAGTTGTTCTATTACCTAGAGTCTCTATCCAATACCCATAATCCCACCATGAGGCAACAACAGAGTTACTTGGGGTATTATTTTTTATCCAGTTCAATGCATCTGGCCAATCAGTTGTTGCAATAGCAAAATTGGAACCACCATTTAACAGAGTTGGAGGAGCTTTGGTGATAGTTATCCAATTAGCATCAACTGGAAATATTGTAGGAACAAGTAACATAGCAACAATGACTGCAACAAAAGCTATCTTCGGAATTCTACCAAGAAAACTCTTGGGTGTTTTCTTGATCAGTGTTTGACCTTTTTTTGGTGGTTGAAGAATAACAGGTTTTTCTTCTTTTTTTAATATCTCTGCAGTGATTGCTGCTAATCCAACTGATGCAAGAACAATTACTGAGCTTGCTGTTAGGAGTTCCAATCTAGCAAATGTTGAACCTGCATAGGCCCCAACTATACCAAGAATCAGAGCAAATACAATCATTTCATTCTTGAGGTTAAATGGAAATGAAGCGTTTTCCAAGTTCTTTTTTCTAAATGTTATCCAAATTCCAAGACCTGCAAACAACATGAGAATTGAAAAATAGCTAAAGTTTTGTGCAGCTGTTGGCGTAGCATGTTCTGCTACCGAGTCTACCAGCGGATCTTTTGATGTAAGAAATGGATCTACCGCATTCAAATATCTAAATGAAGGGTTTTGAAGAACACCAGAAGAAAATATAGCTGTTCCAATTATTGCAAATGCACCTAAAACAAAGAGACCATTACGCAAACGATGTTGTTCTTTGCTTGATTTTTGAACAAAAATTATAATTACTAATAATATGGTTGGCCCAATTAGGAGAAATCCTCTCAATCCCTCTACAAAACTAGGTCCTGGTCTTTCAAAAACGCCGCCTGCTACAGCCATAGTTGTTGCTACAAAAAGTGGAATTGCCCAGAGCAGGAATTTGTGGTCTTTTCTCATGAATGGCAATATAATAATAAAAAGTCCTAATGGGATTAGGAAAAATTCTACTCCTCCCCAAGACGCAAATCCAATAGCTAAGAATGCCCCTGCACCAACAAGTTTTGCTACAGCAACCTTTCGGTTCTCAGATTTTAGGCCACTTAGAAATAGATAGACACCCAGCAATCCATAGAAAAGTCCAAGTGGTTCCGACTTGAACCATCCTATTGTTCCTCTTACTATTATAGGTGGAGAAAGTGCAAAAAAGAGAGAAGCAAAAAGACCTGCTGTTGTACCTGCAATTACTCGTACAAGTGCAAACACAACTATCACTGTTAATGAACCAAAAACAACAGGAAATATTATTGTAAAGTCATAAAGACTCATACTGCCGCCAAAAATTTTGTACAAAATAGCATCTGTAAAATGAAGTGGGACTTGGGCATTGCTGTAGACGTTCCTACCGTTTGGATACCAGCTAAGTGTATCATGCCAATTAATATATGCATTTACACCGTTATCTAGCAGGTATTGAGTCGCTCTATAGTTGAAGAAGGGATCAAATTCATTTAGTTGAAAACCATACTCTGCTGCCTGTGATCTAACCATAGCAGATATAGAAAATGAGATTGCAAGAATTCCTATGATAAGCAGGTGTTTTAAATGAAAATCAAAGTTTCTAACGGAAAATAGTCTTTTATCTTGAATCAAACTATGGTTGGTGAAATTTGTTCTGTTTATTACTCTTTTGAAAGGATATGTACATCACATGATTTTACTAGTTTCTCAAATTCGTTGGCATCATTCTCACTGCCTACTATTGTACCATAGTGCATCGGGATAGCAATTTTTGGTTTTATCTTTTCTACTGCTTTTGCTGCTTCTTTTGCAGTCATAACATAAGTTCCACTAACTGGTATCAATAGTATATCAGGTCGTAAATTATTCATTTCTGGTATAAGATCCGAGTCTCCAGTGTGGTAAATTTTTGTACCATGTATGTCTATTAGAAATCCCACCTTTTTGTCCTCTTTTGGATGAAATGGTTTTCTAGTATCTGGATTTATTTTATCAATGTTGTATGCATTGACAGCTCGTATCTTGATGCCTTTTATTGTTTTTTCTTCTCCAGGCTCAATTCCTAATTTTTCTTTACAATTTATTCCACCTAACTTGTTTTGACATTCTTTTGCAGAAACAATTGATGTTTTGTTAGATGAGACTTTTTTCAAATCATCCAAACTACAGTGGTCAAAGTGATCATGAGATATTAGTATCAAGTCGCATTCTATTGATTTTGAAAGTTTGAATGGATCAATGCAGATTTTAATGTCTCTCTCAAGGGTAAACGTATCATGACCATGCCATTTTATCTTGATTCCATTGTATTCAAACATAAAGCAGATCTTGTCTTTCTCAAAGTTAAATCTTGCTTGATTCTAGAATTATCTTGTCATTTGCTACAGATAGAATAGAACCACCGTTTTCCTTGATTCTTTTTTTAAGTTCAGAGTCAATTGTGGCAATAATTCCATGGTTTTTCTTTACATATGATACTAGAGCATCATCAACTGCATCGCCAGAAATTTTAATTTTTTTGAAATCTTGTATGGCTGTCAGTGCAAAAGAAGCCAAGCTTTTTTTTTATTGTTCTCATGTGAGAGCTTTACTAATTCATCAATAACTAGATTAGGCACTAGAAATTCTAAATCTCCAATTTCTGTACCCAGACTAGATATGTTTTTAATTTTTTTTGAAGCCAAAAGCATTAGAAAACTTGTATCACAAATGACTTTAACCAACTGCAACACCTGCACCTATTAATCTCCATCTTTCTGCTAGCCTTCTACTAATTGCAACCTTACTATTTTCAAAAAGACAAACTGGCCTTTTGAATTGAACTTCGACAGTCTTTCCCCGTACACTTGTTACTTTTGAAAGAAGAGGAGCCGTTCCAATACTCAACCTTAAGGATTCTCCAGTTTGAACCGACGATACTTTAATTTCGTCACCAGAACCTACTGCAGTATCAAATAGATTCACTTCGATTTTTGCATTGTATGAATTGTCAGGCAGTGTACCAGGCTTTCCTATTACTGAGCCTATTAGCGAATCACTTCTTGCCATAGAAGGATCTAGTTTAGTAGCTATTGCAACAAGACCGCCTGGTTTTACTTCTTCTACAATTCCTGCCCCCGTTCCAAGGGAAGCTACCTGAGTCGTGATGGGTTCGTATTTTCCTGTTTTTTCGTTTGCTAATCCAGGTTTTATCTCAATTTCATCTCCTACCTTAAATGATCCTTGAATAATACTTCCACCTATCACCCCCCCTTTCATTTCTTTGATTTTTGTACCAGGTTTGTTAACATCAAATGACCTTAGCACATGCATAACAGTATCTTTTGATAATTCTCGTTGAGGAGTAGGAATTGTGGATTCAATTGCACCTATTAAGGCATCAATATTTAGTTTTGATTGGGCAGAAATAGGTATAATTGGAGCTTTTGCAGCAGTTGTTCCCTTGACAAATTTTACAATATCAGAATAATTTGATAATGCATCTTCATATGAGACAAGATCGACTTTGTTTTGGACCAGAACTATTTGTTTTATTCCAAGTGTTTGCAGAGCAAGAAGATGTTCCTTTGTTTGAGGCTGTGGTACCTTTTCGTTTGCAGCAACTATTAACATAGCACCATCAATTAATGCAGAGCCCGATAACATGTTAGCCATTAGACTCTCATGACCAGGACTATCAACAAAACTTACCACCCGCAACAGTTCACTTTCTTTTCCACAGTTATTACATTTGGAAGTAACAGAATATCCTAGTGGCGATTCACAATTCTTACACTTGTAAAAAGCTGCATCTGCATATCCTACTCTAATAGTGATTCCTCGTTTTAGTTCCTCGCTGTGTGCACTGGTCCAAACACCTGTGAGGGCTTGAATCAAAGTTGTTTTACCGTGATCAACATGACCTGCTGTTCCTATGTTGACACATGGTTGGTAACCATATTTTTTTACATACCAATCTGGCAAGGTTTCTTTCCAGTGCATAAGGAAGCTAAAAATGTGACCTATCTTAATCTATGCCTTTTTCTTTGTGGTTTCTTCTTTTTTATCTTGTGTTTCTTCTTTGGTCTTTTCTTCAACTGCTAATTCGCCGTCAAGCCTGCAGTTTATCTGATAAACTTCTTCTGTTATTGTACTTCCTCTAATGAGTTTGCGTATTCGTTGACCCTTTTCTGCATTCTTAAGACCCACCCCTTTTGATAAAAGAATGTACTTGCGAGCACCGCCGTGGATATCTGCTCGTAGAGGAACTCCTGATTTGTCGCTTCCACCTGCTATGTATAACTTTCCTGCCTCGCCCACAAGAGCTGCGTCAATCTCTGCTCCAACCTGCAATCCCAAAAATGGATTTGCATCTTTTTCCTTTACCTCTTTGGTAATGGTCTTTCCTTTCTTATCTGAGATGTTTAGCTTAAATGTAGCCAAGCAGTGGAAAAAGTCTTAGGACCATTAATTAATCTTTGTCCAAATCTTTTAAAATTATCAAGTTATCGCTAGATATGTGGAACAGAAAATCGAATGTCCTCGTTGTGAAAATGTTATGACATCAATGCAAGCCTGTCACATGATATGCACTAAATGTGGCGCACACTTGGACTGTTCTGACAAGGGTTCGTTCTGGTAGTTAGAATCCAGGTCTATCAAAGTGAAAATTTTCTGCCATTTCACCCACTCTTTGTTTCATTATTGTTAAATAATCATCATATTTTGCTTCAAAGCCGCAGTGTGGACATTTTACAATTGTTATATCATCATCAAGGATTGCAACCTTATCACAATTTGGGCATTTTGCATCCATGATTATTCTGCGTGATTAAACTATATAATGATAGGGCCCAGAATTTCAGCGAGCGGAGTTAGTCCAGCCCGGCACGACGTCAGCTTCCCAAGCTGAAGGTCGCGGGTTCAAATCCCGCACTCCGCATTTTATATAATTTCATTTTCTTAGAATTTCTACTATTTCATCAAATTCCTTATCAGAAAACTTGGGACGTTTTGCAAACATACTATGAACAGGGCCTACTCCATCCATATAACTTCGTGGAATAATATGAACGTGTACATGAGGTACCTCTTGACCACTTTCTTTACCATTGTGAACCGCTATCAATGAAGAATTAGCAAGACGTTCAACCTTGTTTGATATTATCCTGACCGTTTCAAAAAGGTCATCATTATCAGATTTACTCATCTCTTGGACCATTACGTAATGATTCTTTGGTATGACTAGAGTATGACCACGAGTTAGAGGAAATGCATCAAGAAAAGCAAGTGAGTTTTGGGTCTCATACACTTTCCTTGCAGGAGTATGTCCTGAGATGATTTTACAAAAGATGCAATCCATTTAGTCTGTATTTATTGTAACAACATTAAATCCCTTTAGATGTGATTTATAGTTCCTTGATAGCTTCCATAATGCTTGATTTGTCTTTGGCCTCTGGCATTTGTTCTAGATATTTCATGAAATCTTCTTTGGCTTGATTTGTTTTATTTTGTTCCAGTCGAACCAGACCACGGTTTTTGTATATGGGAGCAAACCTTTGTGGATTTATCTCTACTGCTTGTGAGTAATATTTTTCTGCTGTTGCATAATCTTTAGTTTTTAGATAATAGTTTCCTAGTCCGCGATATGCAAGATAACATCTGGAGTTTAGTTCTGTACTTTTTTTGTAATATTCTATTGCTTCAGGTGAATTCGCATCATTTAGTATTCCAGCAAGAAGACAGGTTGCAGTAGAATTTGACTTGTTTGTTTCAAGTGCTTTACGCAGTAAAAGCATTGCTTCAGCATACTTTCCTTGCAGTCGTAGCTTTTCTGCATTAAAACACATTCTATTTGATTTTTCTTTATTGTCACTGTGTAGATTAATATCAGATAGTAAATCAGAGGGAACAAGTAAAAGCATCAACCTATCATCTTCCGACCACTGTTCATCAAATTTCTTTTCTGGAATGGCTCCAATTTTATCAGGTTCTGGAATATAATGAAAAATGGTTTGTTCAATTTCGTCATATCCAACAATAAGCGAGGCATGTTGTACAACATCTCTCATTCCTGGCATGATTACAATTGGTGGTACCCCAATGTCGATCATTTTTTTGAGTTGCTTTAACGTAGAATTCAAGATGAGACTTGAAAGACCATGTCTTTCTGCAAGTTCTACTCCCTCTATCATTATGCTTCCTTTTATTCCCTGATATTTTTTAGAAATCTCCGTAGCTTCTGTCAGTGGCAGGTCTATGCTCCAGTATTTAGAAACGGCACTGATAACCAGTGGTAAGCATATGTTTTCTTCACTTACAATTGGAATTGAAAGGGTATGTGTTTGATCCATAAATTACAAAAATTAACTTTTCATATTAATGGTATTGAATTGATATGAATTTGTCAAGCAGGGCTCTTCCATCCTCACTCATTTCTGGGTGAAATTGTGTACCAAAAATATTTTTGTTGTTTAATTGAAATATTTCAAATTCACAATTTGTTGAGCTAGCTATCTGTTTGAAAGAAGAATCAAGTTTTGCTATCATGTATGAATGACTTTCAAACGCATTAATTGTTCCACTACATAGAGGATTCTCTTTTATTACATTTACTTTATAGATACCTTGACGAGCTGCATTCATTTTTTTAATAGTTCCTCCAAGTGTTAGCGTAAGAATTTCCGCCCCATAGCATACCCCAAGCAAGGGTTTCTTGTTCTCAAGAGCATGTTTTATCAACTTTGAGTTAATTGCATTCATTACGGTACTGTTTTGTCGCCGTCCTGATAATATGATAGAAGAATATGATTCCAAATTTGAAATAGAGATCTTGTCATACTGTAAATGCTTGAACTCTATTTGAGTTGTTTGCAGAAAGTCTAGAATTGATTCTGTGTAGACAGAACCGTTGTCTACAACAAGAAGCAATTATCCTACCCCAATTGATATATAGTGTAATTCTGGCACGTTATCAACTACTATAACGGTGCCTAGGTTTATTGTGTTGTTTGCTTGCCAGAAAATGATTCTGTCAGTTTTAGATTGGATAAAGTTCTTGACAAAGTTTGAGACCAATTGTTTAACATTGTCAAGATCTGATTGTTGCAAAAATGATACGTTTCCTTCCTGGAATGTAATTGGTAATTTTATGGATGTTGGAGTAACTACAGTAAGCTTGTCATCTGTTAATATTGATTTTATAGTATTAATTCTAGTGGTTTCATCCAGAGATAGAATAGCAGTTACGTTAGATGGTGCAACACCAGACAGTTTTGCCAAATATGCAGCAAATGCCTGCTGTGGAGTATTACCCAATCCTACAAAATAATCGCCATCAAATGCAGCACCGACAGCAGCTATTGTACCCAGTTGTGTTACAACACCACCTGCACCAGCAGTGTATACAGGAATAAAGTAAACGTCCTGGTCACCTATTCTGTACAGTATGTTATCACCTATTCTTGGACTTTGTAGTAGTGTTTTTAGTTGTCTAAAGTCAGAGGCTTTGTTGAGTGCCTCTTGAACAGATGATGGTCCTAAAAGTTTTGTTTGTGAATCAAGCGGTACTTGGTAAAATTCCATCTTTCCTAGGTTTGGCAGATCATTTTGTACTGTCATGAATCCTGCCAAGTTTCTACCTTGTGAGCCCCTAAGTTCAAGTGATAACAGTCCAAGATATGTTGGTTTATCAAATCCCGGAGGTTTTGCCTCAATATAATAAGTTCCTACACCACTAGGAACCTCGTAAAAGTTGTTTGCTTGAATAAATGTTGTTGGTTCTGTTACGTGATAGATGTTAAACATGTCTACTTTCCAATTGAACAGCTCTTCTGGATATCTGATTTGTTTAGCAAGCCATGGTGGCATTTGCACAAATTGATCCCCATATTGGCTGACAAACATATTTGTGAAAAAGTCGTCTCCTGTCTTAATTAAAGTGACATTACCGTTGTATGCGTCAAGCAAGGCATATCCAACTAGTCTAAGATACGGATTTCCAACAGACCAAGGAACGTTTGATGTATCAAATCCAACTATCAATGGAGTAAGCCAGTAGGATTTTTGTCCATCAGTTACAGGAAGTGATGCAACCTGAGTTCCAAACAAAGTGTATTGAAAGTATGGGTATAGTAATTGCATCCTGTCATGAATGTCTCTATAACGTATAATGTGAATTGGTTCTGTAGGATATGACACAAAAAAGTTTGGCTCAAATAACTGACTAATTGGTGGTGCTACAGTTATTCCTCCCGTACCAGAATATGATGCGTTATTTAGCTCTGCCGAAGATGTTCTTTGTGCTGGATAGGCTGCCCAAGTATCAGTAAAGAGTCCTCCCTCACCATAGTAGATTACCCTTTGTTTGAATAGTTGACTGCTGTCTACGATTGTTCCGTTGTGTGCGTTTATAGTTAGAAAGCCATTATCAACATGTGTATAAACTAGATGTTGATTATACCATTTATTCTCCGGTGTAACAGAAGATGGGAGTATTGGTTTCATTGAAGCAGTCCAATATAACGTATCATTGAATCTCAGGATATCATTTGTTTCAAAATCAACATATGGTATCAGGCCTATTTCTGGTTTCAATTTTGCATAGGCTGCATCCCAGTCCCAAACTCTGACCTTGTTTAACATTTCATTATTTGATGCAATATAATCAGAGATTTGAGATGGTGCAACTGCATTTAGCTTGACTTCATGCGGTATAATTTGGATTTGATCAAGTTGGCCAAGATACCTGTTTACTCCTATTTGCTGGGCCTTGTATGGGCCAAGATATTCAATTTTTCTTGCATCAGCAATACTGTTGTTAACAGCCATTATGGAACCAGCAATAATTGCAATTGCCACAAGAGCAAGGACGCGTATATACACATCTCGTTTTGATGGATGTATAATTACTTTGGACTTGAATTTGTCAATGAAATAAAATGCAACTAGAGCAAATCCTGCTGCAAGGGTTCCTCCTATTTGATACTTGGTGTTATAGTCTATTTGGTTGGTGAAAAACATGTTAAAGGCAGCCCAGATTACACCCACACCGATTATGCCTTCAATTGTAGATACATAATCCAGAAATTTTGGCTTGCCCTTTGAGGAATCTTGAATATAGTTTACTATTATTCTTACAACATTATGCAATCCAACATACAAGACAAGCCTCAAACCTATTACAGCTAATAGTGGTGGTACAAGAACTGTCAACGCTGGAATCATGGGAACAACTTTGGCTACTGAATAGGATGGATCAGTTGAAGGTGTTGTAAAGGGCAGAGAAAACATTTGCCATAAACTGTTTACTCCAAGATCGTTACCGTTTAACAAATATGTTATTGCAAATCCAAACATTAGATTGGTAAAGAACGCTCCAAAGAGCAATACTTTGGTTATCTGCCAAATGACAAAGTTGGGAGCGCTTATCTTGTAATCTTTAAAATTTGGAATGTTCTCTGAAATAGAATAGCTTCCACCTCTTTTGAGAAATGTTAATGCGACATGGAGAGTGTACCAACTAATTGAAGATCTGTTTTTGATATTTACTCTTATCAGTGCTATTGAAGATAAAATGATGGCTGAAAGTATTGAATAGTACAGTGGTCTGGTAAAAAGTACACCAAACTCCTTTAAGTTCATGTACATGATTACGGCTTGGTTGCTTGCCATGACAAAAATTACAATTCCAATAAGAGCAGCAATCCCTATTCTGATGTATTTTCCAGCATCACGCGGAGGGGGACTAGATTGAGTCGATGAGCTGTACAAAATCACATTATCTCCTTTTCTGTCAAATTAATGTCTACCTAGATCACTTTGCAATCAACTATTAATAAGTCAAAAGAATTTTCTCAAACGGAATTGGCTAATCCCTTGCATATCAGGTATACAGCTACGTATTTTGGCACTGAAACTCTCTCATTATTGTATGGACCATATTTTTTGTTCTTTAACTGTATCAGGACAGGACAGTTGGCGATTATTTCTGTAGTTTGGTCTCCAAGCAAACATGCATCTGAAAAAGGTTCAAATCCATCAAGATTTCTGCATGGAATCTTGGATAAACCACTTTTGCTGTTTATGGAACCTTCAAGCCTGAAAATCCTGTGTATGTCCATTGTTACCTTTGGGTCTACTCTAGCACCTATTGTTTGACGCATGCCATCAAGTTTTACTTGAAAGGCTTGATATCCATCTAAAATTATCTGGCGCGATATTTTTTGCATCCTTGTTTTTGAACCAAACAGATTAGATGCGACCCTGCCTCTCCATCCAAGTTCACCAATCACTGGAAGTGTTGATTTGGAATTGTTTTGTCTTCGCATTCCAAAAGTTTCCGGAATGGAACCATTGAACATTATATAGTCAACAAGGTCAGACCTTTCTTGTGAGCCCAAGCCTTCATAGTCATTGTTTACAACTCTGATGTGAAATCCCTCATTTCCTGAAAAATATATCTCAATTTGTTCATCTTTGATGCCAAGATCGTCTACAAGTATGTGTTTTAATTTTTTTACCTCTTTTTTGGATTCCTCTATACAGTTATTGCATGTTACCGATATGATCTCGAGTTTGGTAGAACTACATTTGGTACATGTAGTTTGTTTTCCTAACATGGTATTGTGGCATGCATTACATATTGAAACAGAATGATCGTTTCTGCATGGTAACGCCAAGTCCTTTGCATCAATATCGAAAATAAGATCTGCACCCTGCCAATCTTTTTCTGACATGGGCATATTTGGAAAAGAATAGTATGCATTTGAACAATAAACATCAGAAGGAATTTCTTTCATAAGAAGAAGATGTAGTTCCTTGTCGTCTTTTATGGAAAGATGTCTTATCATGCCACCATTGATTTTTTGATAACCAAATTCTCTTTGTGTTGGTCTTGGCGGTGCACGTATCATATCAAAATGATTAAAATAATATTCTTTGAGTGCAGATTCTACAAGAGCAGCGTTCTTTTCGTTCATTGATTTTTTCTCCTTGTGCCAAATTGAATAGGATTAATTATTCCATCACATTCAGGAATTGCAAAACAGAGATTTTCACTTTTTAATTTATCACAAGAAGGACATTGGTATTTTGTTCCCTTCCCAGATGAACCTGCAATGTGTTCTAATTGATATCTAGTGATTCGTTCATTATAATCAGGTGCATTTTTGAAAAGTGGCACAATCTGATCTATCGTCTGTCCCTTTGCTAATAGATATGTGCCCAATAAGAATCTCCCAGAGTGAGGTAGGTTTTCTCCCTTCTCAAGTACTTCGATTGCATGTTTTATGCAAGGAGGGTAATCAGAAGAAATTATGATGTTTTCTGTAAATTTTCTTGAAAGCGTTATTAGATCCTGAATTCTTTCTTTGAAGCTTTCTGGAATAGAAGGCAAATTGATAGATTGTATTTTTGAATTAATGTATTGGCCAAGCTCTGTTCGTATTAATCTGACTGTTTCATGAGCTGTTAGGTGTACAAATCCACCTGATACACTTCGATTCACAAGTTTCCATTCTTTTTCATGAAAATGAACAGCTCTTCGAAGATAATCAGGAACATGCATCACAAATTCATCATTTTCCACTCTTACCCTTACTGAAAACAGTTCCTGAATTATTTTCAATGGTATGTCTAGTTTTTTGTCGTTCCTGCTTTGTTTTAGATCATGTTCCAAATATTTTTCAGCTCTTCTAGCTTCTGATAAAGAAAATCTCCTTGTTAGAGTGGCAATTCCAGCCACTTTTAGTAATATTATTGCAACAATAAAGGAGAGAATCTCCAAATCTATCTCATCAGAATCATATCCATTCTTTTCTGGCCTCTCTGAATCATAGATCTGCCCTGAAGATGCAACAACAATTCTGCCATATGCTTTTTCCACAAGAGGTTTCCAGTCTGGATGTCCTAGCTGTTCTAAAGTAAATCCTTTATCTCGTAAATAATCTCCTGCTTGTGCAAAGAAAGGATATTTAGCTAGATCTATGGTTCCTAATTGTAACATATTTTCTTTGGTCCAAGTTGCCTTAAAAATTTGATTCTATTTTGGTTAGGCGAAAATAAAAAACCTAAAGGGAAAGATAAGCCGAGGCGGAAAATTACCTGTTTAATTTGAGGTCCTTTTCCGACAAAAACAATAAACTGCGATATTGATATATGGTTGCATTACAAGCAGGTTTTGTATAAAATGAAGAAAATACGCAATTACAGATTCAGAGTTTATCCTAACAATGTCATTAATGCTAGATTTGAGGCAACATTGGAAGCTTCACGATGGTTATACAACTATCTCTTAAGTAAACACATCCAGTCAAAAGAGGATATGCAGTTTGCTCTTACAGAACTTAAGGAAAATGAGCCATGGTTAAGATTATACCACAGCAAAATGCTTCAGATGATACCGCATAGGATAGACAGTGCTAGAAGAGGATTATTAGAAAAGAAGAAGAAGGGATATGAGGTAGGTCAATTACAATATGCCTTAAGGGATGAATGGGAAACCTTCACCTACAACCAATCTGGATTCAAGATAGAGAAACACGGTAACACTGATCTGCTTTGGTTATCAAAGATAGGATGGCTGGAAATAAGATTGCACAGACAAATAAATGACAAAATAAAACAAATAACCATAATAAAGAAGGCTGAGAAATGGTATGCCATTATTACTGTAGAGATGGAACCCTCTTTGCCTAAACTCATAGATATAAGAAAGAGTGTTGGCATAGACGTTGGCATCAAGAATTATGCATACGATTCTGATGGAAAAGTAACACCAAACCCCCAACACTTGCAGAAAATATTGAAACCATTGGCAAGGGCACAAAGAAGAATATCTCGAAAGGTCAAGGGATCATCTAATTACAAGAAGGCGAAACGTTGGTATCAAATTATACATCAGAGAATTTACAACAGAAGAAAGAATTTTCAACATAAACTATCTGCGTATTATGCCAAGAAATACGATGTTGTCTTCATGGAAAAATTGCAGATACCAAACATGATCAAAAATCACCACCTTGCCCAAGGAATAATGGATTCAGCGTGGGGTTCATTCAAAAATATGATAGATTACAAATGCATGGTTATTGACATTGACCCACAAAATACAACAATTGATTGCTTCAGGTGTGGGTATAAAGTACCAAAAACACTTGTTCTTAGAATTCACAAGTGTGATCAATGCGGTTTAATCATTGAGCGTGACCACAATGCAAGTCTCAACATTTTAAAAAAAGGACTTGAGTTATGGAACCTACCGATGGAACATCGGGAAGTTACGCCTGTGAAGATTTCAAAGAAATCAGTGAAACAGGAAAAGTCCTACTGTAAGAGTAGGATAGTTCACATTGACCTCATCTAAACTAGCGATATGCAGGTAGGAATGCATGTATCCATTGCAGGTTCAATTGACAGGGCAGTGGATAATGCTGTTGCTATGGGGTGTACTGCATTTCAAATTTTTACACGCAACCCCAGGGGATGGGTTGCAAAACCACTTGGTACATTAGATATTACCAATTTCAAAGAAAAACTTGCTGCAAGTAAGATAAACCGTTTAGCAACTGCAGCCCACATGCCATACTTGCCAAATCTTTCATCACCAGAGGAGGATCCTTTTACAAAATCATGTAACTCTTTAGTAGATGAAGTAAAAAGATGTAGCAAACTTGGCGTTCCTTTTCTTGTTGCCCATTTGGGAAGTCACAAGGGAGCAGGTGACAAGAAAGGAATAGAAAGACTAGTAAAAGCATTTACAAAAGCTGCATCAGAGACACCAGATGACGTTGTGATTCTACTTGAAAATACAGCTGGCCAGAAAAATAGTGTTGGCTCAGACTTTGAACAACTCGCATCTATATTATTTCAGCTAAAACCTGCAAAAAGATTTGGAATATGTCTTGATACATGTCATGCATTTGCAGCAGGGTATGATATGAGGACAGAAAAGAACGTATCCGAGACATTTGAAAAGTTTGACAAAGCCATAGGCCTTGAGCAGATCAAGATATTGCACCTCAATGATTCCAAAGGAGAACTTGGTTGCAACATAGATAGGCATGAACACATTGGTTTAGGACATATAGGAGAAAAGGGGCTTGGATCAGTGATAAAATTTATCAACTCAAAGAAAATTCCCATAATTTTAGAAACACCTATTGATGAGAGACGAGATGATATTGGAAACCTAAAAAAAGTCAAGGAATTGGCTTAATTGTAGACTGGGTGATTTCATGAATTATGAACAAATAATGCAACTTGCTCTGGAGCGGGGTTTTTACTTTCCAAGTTGTGAAATTTATTCTGATGCACAAGCTGGATTTTGGGAATATGG
>CAYUTC010000005.1:0-2043 GCA_964447595.1 uncultured Nitrosopumilaceae archaeon | reverse complement strand
TTTAACATGATGTTTAAGGTAGGTATAGGTCCTCAGGCAGAGTCTGCTTTTCTCAGACCTGAGACATGTCAATCTATTTTCGTTGATTTTCCACGTCTATTCAAAACAATGCGAGGAAAGCTACCAATTGGAATAGCCCAAGTGGGCAAGAGTTTTAGAAATGAAATTTCGCCGCGTCAGAGTCTTTTGAGACTACGAGAGTTTTACCAGGCAGAGATTGAAGTATTTTGCAATCCTCAAAAGTTAAACGATTTAGAGAGATTTTCTGAGGTACAGAATACAAAGATTAGGATAATGGTGGATGAGACCATTCGGGAAATGACGTGCAAGGAGGCTGTTGATGCCGGAATTATACCAAACAGACTTGTTGCGTATTACTTGGCATTACTTGTGGAATTTTATCAGAAAACCGGAATAGATGTAAACAAAAGCAGATTTAGAAAATTGGGAGACAAGGAAAAGGCATTCTATGCATCTGTTGCTTTTGATTTTGAGGTAGAAACTACAATTGGTTGGCTAGAACTAGTAGCTTGTAACTATAGATCTGATTATGACTTGAAAAGCCATGGTAACGTATCCAAGGAAAAATTTGAAGTACTGGATGATAATATCAAGGTTCTACCACACGTTTTTGAGCTTTCAATGGGAATAGACCGAAGTCTGTATACAATACTGGAACATTGTATCAGAGAAGACAAGGAAAATGACAGGATTGTGCTTTCTTTGAAGCCCTACCTGGCTCCAGTTCATGTGGGAATACTTTCGCTTGTAAAAAAAGATGGTCTTGCAGAAAAGACCGAAGAAATTTTTTCTAAACTACGAACAAAATATGATGCCTTTTTAGACCATGCCGGAGCAATTGGCAGAAGATATCGAAGATTGGATGAGGTTGGAGCACCTTTTGCCGTTACAATTGATCACCAGACCCTCCAAGATGATACAGTTACTGTTAGAAGTCGGGATTCGATGAGTCAAGAAAGAATAAAGATTTCAGAACTTGATTCATATTTTGCAAAAGCTATTGCATATCCATAAAGATGATCACAGGTCATTTGTTCTCATTACCTTGATATACTTTTTTGCAGCTCTTTCTAGTTGCTTGTCATCAGTAACAAGTACAAGGTTTTTTCGTTCTGCAACTACCAGATATGAAGCATCATAAACCGTCAACCCTTCCTTTATGGCAATTTCTTTAACATGTCTTTGCAAGCCACTGATATCAAGTGTCTTCATACGTTCTAACAAAAGCAGAATAGAATCAAGCAAAATACATGCTTGTTCTGAGGTAATCTTTTTTTCAAGATAGGCGATCCTCCAGATAGTGTTGGATACCTCGTAAATGGTTAGATCTAGTGCACATTGTTTATTTATGATGTACAGTGCTTTGGAGGCTTTGTTTTTTATAACATTTAGCAAAGAACTTGCATCGAAGAGATTATCTTTCATTTCTTGAAGATCTTACCGCTTTAGTAATCTCCTTACTCGTAATTTTCCTCTGTAAGAGGTGGCTCAGTTTATCTAGTTCTTTGGATAGGCGATCTTCTTCAATTTTTTTTACCTCTTCCTCAAGTGCCTTTCTTATAACCTTACTTATCTTTATGTGATGTAATTTTGTTTTCTCTCGTAGTTCATCAGGTATCTTTGCTGAAACAACAGTGGTCATAGTATTACCTTTTGCGTAATACTTTATAAGTATTACAGAAAGTAGCGTTAGTATAACCACTTTGAGTCATTTTATAACATCATCTCTCCATGGTACAGATCAAGGGCAAATTCATTGGCACATAAAACCTTACTACGAGCTATAAGGAATTGTAACCTATGAATATAGGCTCCATAACTACCAACTGTCGAATAACGATTCCAAAGAAGATCAGGGTTTCGCTGGATCTAAAGGAAGGTGACAGAGTAATTTTCTCCATTGAAGATGGACAAGCAACAATAAGAAAAGCTCCAAAGGAAAAGATTTCGGAGATTTTACGCAGGCAGAAACCATGGAAAGAGAATAGTATCAAATTCCAAAAGAGATTGCGTAAGGAATGG
>CAYUTC010000004.1:28337-35744 GCA_964447595.1 uncultured Nitrosopumilaceae archaeon | reverse complement strand
CAAATTATAAAAAAATCATTATTTACAGAGCGACAAATTGAAATTATTTTAAAACGTAGAAATCTAGGGAGTTATCAATTTGATATTACCAAGGGAGCATTTTACAGGCAAGTGGGCCAATGTAAGGCAAAGCTACAATCACTTTACTATACCTGGATACTATTACGAGCCCTAGATGTCATTCGTGCAGATGAGGTGGATGTGTTCAGTCGTCTCTCTGAACAGGTTTCTGTGATAAAAAACAGTGATGTTTTTCCAGAACGTGAGGATGAAGTCATGTTTGTGATAGACGAGTTACTAACTCGCATCTCCAAGTTGTGATTTCTATCTAATCTGTGAATGTTTTTCACGAATAATTTGTGATAAAAGATGTTTGTGATTGATGTGTAGGATGTAAAATAATTTTATTCAAAGATGATAAATCACATAGGTCATGATGTGCAGTGATGTTAGTAGATATCCCAGATCCGGGAGTGATTCTAGGCGTGCTTGTTTCATTTGTGATTGGACTTGCTGCAATAGCAATTTACAACAAGATCAGGCCTCGCTTAGGTTCAGATGCTAACAATGTAAAAATTCTCCTTGAACGCCTCCAGCATTATGAAAATCTATTAATTGATATGAAAATTAAACTAGATTCATTAGAATTAGAGAAGGAATATGAAGAACCTTCTAAGGTACAAATTCAAAAACCAAGAGAGCAAAAACTGCAAATAGAAGTGCCAGTGGAGGCTAAGGAAGAGAAACCAAAGGAAAGGGTTCATAATATGAACTTTGGAAGCGCAACAGACTACGTATTGCGATTAATCACAGAAAAGCCAATGACATCACGTGATATCCAAGTCACAATAGGAAGAACACGTGAACATACATCACGGATGATGAAAAAGTTGTTTGAGGAAGGGTTGGTTGAAAGAAACATGCAAACTAAACCCTTTACTTATAGGATTACAGAGAAAGGCCTGTCCAAGATTAGAATTGTCAATACCAGTACTGTTCAATAAGTTGGACCGATTCTAAATCATTGTTTTAATCATCAGTTGGAATAATTTGGCTTGTTTTACATTAAAAAAGATCAAAAATTAACATAAATTATTAATTTTATTTTATCATAGAATTTTAAATTAATGAATTTATAATTATGTGTATGTCAAGTGAGCAATTGGTAAAGATAACATCAGCAGGAACAATTTCCATTCCAAAGGATTTAAGAAAGTTTCTCGAATTACAAAAGGGAGATTATGTCAAGGTGTTAATGGATGGAGACCATTTAGTAGTTAAGAAAGCAACAATTTCCTAGGTTGTCCCTCGTTCTCTTTGTGCCATTTTGAGTATTTGGTAGGTCCATTCTTTTCCCTTCTTCTCCCTTGCCACCCTGCCCTTCAGGGTAAAGCGTGAGAGATAGGTGGAAATGACACTAAGTTTAACAGGTTCACCGTACTCGTCTTCATACTTTTCTAGTATTTGTGATGAGGTGAATTTGCCTATAGGATAATGCTTGTCAACTACATTCCAGATCTTAGAGCCTACCGAGTCCAGTTGAATAGGCCCATCCTGTTCTTCTATGTTCATGAGGTCCATTAATTCAAATATTTTTAGCATTTTATCACGGGTAACGTTTCCCTCTAGGCTAAAGTTGTACTTGGCGCCGTCCGTGTCCTCCAAGTCTATTCGTATTCGTTTGCGAGCCAATGTGATCGATCCGGGTAACATATTAACACTTGAACAGATCAAAGAAGAATTGTTAACAAGTGGGTGTGTTAACATTCACTGCGTAGCCTAGGAAGGACCTTTTATGGTATCTTAACAGCCTTTTTGGATATTCAATCCATGTATAGGTTAAACTATGCCTGGACTGGAAATATAGGAGTCTGTTTTACCATATTAACAATGTTAAGGCCAAACTTCACGCCTAGAGTGGAAATAAAGGGGTCATTTTGGGCTTTTTTTGGCCGTTCTTAACACCAAGTTCACTGTTTGTTAATTGGTGTCTAGGTAGGCCCACACACCATTCCTTCCACTCTAGTGTTTTTAAAAAAATTTTTTTAAAGAAAATAAAAATAATTAATGATATACTAAATTTGAATTAGTTATTTTGTTCTAATCTAATTACTATACTAGGAGTCATATGTGGATAGAGAAGAAACGTTGGTGTCTGGGTACATGGTAAAAGATCCAATCGATAAACTATTAGATGATGCAGCAAGCGGCCAATCATTATTCAAGAATCGTGAGGTTTTGCATTTTACATTCATACCAGATACCATTTTGCATAGAGATGAGGAGCAGAAAAAAGTAACACAATCTCTTATACCATTATTAAAAAAATCCCGACCTTCAAACCTACTTGTTTATGGAAAACCTGGGACTGGTAAGACTTTGGTAGTAAAGAAGGTATTGGATAAAATTCAAGAAAGAGTAAAGGAAGGTTCATTTCCTATTCAACTAGTCTATGCCAATGCAAAAGAGGAAACCACTCTCTATGGTTTATTGACAAAACTGGGAAGACAACTCATAGATAAAGATACAAAAAAAGAGTTTCCAACTACTGGACTTGCAATTAGTGAAGTGTTCAACCGTATAATTTCAATAATTGGAGAAAAGAGACTGAACACAGTTTTTGTGATAGATGAAATTGATTATCTTGCCGAGCTAGTCTCAAAGACAGGAAAAGATGTCTTTTACTCGCTTACCAGAGCAAATGAGAGGCTCAAAAAAGGTTCGCTTACACTGGTAGGGATTTCGAACGATCTTACATTCAAAGAACGACTAGATCCCAGAGTACTAAGTAGTCTAAGTGAGGAAGAGATTGTATTTACAAACTATACCGTAGGACAAATCAAAGAAATTCTTGAAGAAAGAATCAAGGTTGCATTTATCCCAAAAGTAATTGAACAGGCGACAATAAACCTCTGTGCTGCCATGGCTGGCCAAGAGCATGGGGATGCTAGGAGAGCCATTGACCTCCTTAGAGTAGCAGGCGAGATTGCAGAACGAGAACAATCCAACACTGTAAAAGAAGAACATATTCGCAAGGCATCACTGAAAATGGAGGAGGATAAAGAGACCACCGCACTCAACTCTTATCCATTACATGAAAAACTGTTAATTTTGGCTGTAATGAAGGCAAACGGAAGCACGACAGGTGAGATTTATCATTCATACAAAAATCTCTGCAAAACTACCCGGCAAAAGGAGCTTACCCAACGTCGAGTAACTCAAATGCTAAGTGAGATAGAGATGACCGGTCTAATCTCCGGTAGGATAGTTCATCAAGGGATGCATGGAAGAACCAAAAAGTTCTCCCTTACACTAAGCCCAGATACGGTAAAGAGCGCCTTCAAGGAAGACTTGGCATTGGAAGATTTATTGTAAACTAGCTCGAACCTTCGACAAAATTTTTTGTAAAGACTTTGAGCGTAGCTAAATTAATAATAACAGCTATTCCAGGTGTTGGGTTTATTCCAACACTT
The DNA here is from genome assembly GCA_964447595.1 of uncultured Nitrosopumilaceae archaeon. Lineage (GTDB taxonomy): Archaea > Thermoproteota > Nitrososphaeria > Nitrososphaerales > Nitrosopumilaceae > Nitrosotalea. Next base: position 32,271 of record CAYUTC010000004.1, on the reverse strand, counting down.
GCCTGATAAGGAGTCTGGGTCTGCCATGCTCCTGAATTTACAATAAGCGTGCCCTTGTACATATCAAAATCTACAACATGAATATGGCCTGAATGAAAGATATCAGGAATCTCATTTATTACCATAAAATCTTCTACTTCGGGTGCTATTGGTGTTCTTTTTCCATAGATGGGGCTAAGATGTCTTGTCTTGAGTAATGCACGCATTGCCTTTGCTGGTTGTGCATAGCTTAGTCCAGGAGTTGTTCCAACCACGTCATCCAGACTCTGGCCATGAAACATCAATACCTTGACTCCGTTTAGTGCAAGCATTGCAGGGTTTCCCAACATGTAGAAATTTTCTCTATTCCACAAACTCATATTATGTTTTTCCGGTATGGCAGGCTGTGGCAGTGCTCTTCTACCAGGATCATGGTTTCCTGGGATGATGAACGTCTTGATATGTTTTGGAATTTTGTCAAGTAGTTGAGCTGCTTTTGCCATCTGCTCGTCAATGTCCATTAGTAACAATTCCTTGTCTTGGTTTGGGAATATACCGATACCATCAACAATATCACCACAAATCAACAAATAGCGAACCTTTCTTGCAACAGGATCAGGGCTTGAAAGCCACATGACAAACTCTGAAAACTCTTTTTCCAAAAAATACTTGCTACCAATATGCAAATCTGAGATGAGGACTGCATAAGCCTCTGTCTTTGAGCGCCCCGCAATGTGCTCTGGGATATCTGGCGCCAGAATATCCCTTGCTATAAAACCACCATTCTTGCCATTGGCAACTCCTATCATCACAAACTGGTCCATTAATAGAGAATTTGCAATCTCCTGTAACTGTTCGCTGAACACCAGAATTTCCACAGAACCTGTGGGATCATCAATTACAAGTTTTGTAACATCACGGTCTATCTTTCTATCCATTAAAAGACCTACAATATAGACCTCTTCTCCAAGCTTACCGTCAGTCATGTTTTGGATAGGCGTTAGTTTTTTTGATTGAGACCTTTGCATCATTATTTTAAATAATTTTGAATATCTATCTGAAAAAAGTGCAGTAAAACCATCAATTCCTTCTGCCGAAGTCACCTTTTTTGTAGGATCAAAGAGGATGATGTGTTCATTTCCTACACCTTGATCAACCTCTGACTCTACAAACATTTTGAGATCACTTTGGTTTATCAAAAACATGTTCTGTTTTGCCTTTTCTCGTACTATTTGTTTGATGATGTTTTGTAGTTCTTTTACATCTATTTTTTCAAGAATTTTAAACGCATCTGGGTGAATCTGAAATCCCTTACTTAGCGCATAAGTTATGGCAGATGATACTTCTTCTCTCAACAAACTGTCATAATCCAACTTTTAATTAAATCTGTTCGAGCTCTCAACCCTCAAATAACCTAACTCTAAAAGAAATCCATTGTCTGCAAAAAGAAGAATACTTGTATTTCTTGTATTTATTGTGATATTTTCTGCAGCCTATTCAATTGGCAGTGAAAGCAAACTATCACCAAATGATTCAAAAACTTTTGTTAAGGAATTTCAACAGGCAGTGCAAGGAATTGATGCAATTGGAATTTTTACACACAATACAACTGTAGCCTTGCCAATGTTTGTACCTGGTTTTGGTATAGCGTGGGGTTCTTTTGCAGCATGGTCTACTGGTGTAGCCTTTGAAGCTCTTGTTGCAACGACGCCGATACTTGCAAAACTCCCACCCCTTGCTATCATATTTCTCTCACCCTTTGGAATAATGGAACTTGTTGCATATTCAATTGGGATGTCACGAAGTTTTTTGCTCATCAGCGCAATACTTGGAAAAAAACCACTCAGGGCAGAGCTTCGTCAGACTGGAATTGAGATAGGAATTGTAGTTGGATTATTGTTGGCAGCTGGTTTCATAGAATATTCTATGATTGAACAGTTTGGCTCAAACCTTGTCAATGTAAAAAATCCCTAGATTCGTTTTTATCTCAATCCAAGAATCACAAGGTATGCTTGGTCTCAAAATTCACACAATTCCCAAATTAAAAAAACCAAACATGATAGCTGCACTCCCAGACATGGGAAATGTTGCAGGAATTGGGATGGATTTTCTTATAAAAAAACTACACGCAAAATTATTTGCCGAGGTCTATGCCTTTTGGCCACCGGCTGTATCATATGAAAATGGCCTCATAGGATATGAACAATCAAGCTACAAATTCCATTATTCCCAAAAAGAAAATCTTGTGCTTTTTTCAGGCGAGTTTAATCCTTCGGATCCACGTCGCCTCTACGAGTTATGTTATGAAACTGTTGGTATGGCAAAAAAACTCAAGGTAAGCACACTTTATTCCATTGGTGCAGCATTGAGGCAACCAGATCCTTCCGAGCCCAAATTGTTTGCTACAGCAACAACACCCAAACTTCTTGAAACGATAAAAAAAGAAAAAGTACAAACTATTTCAGGCAAAGGCCAGATCACAGGTTTTAATGGACTAGTACTTGGAATTGCAAAAGAAAAGGAACTTGGAAGTGTTTGTATTCTAGGTGAGATTGATAATCCAAATGTAATACAACCAAAGACTGCTGCAATTATACTTGCAAAACTTTTACAGTTTTTGAAAATAAAACCACTAGACATGAAAGAGCTCGAGGAAGAAGAAAAACGAAAAAAATTCATGGAACAACAGATGAACTACATGAGTGGACTTGCCAAAAGAGATAATCAACCGGGGATTGCCTAATTGTTTGATAATTTACACCTAGTGATTAAATACGTCTTCAAAGCTTAGCTTAGCAGTGAAATCACGCTTCTCATCACTAATGCTAATTGCAGCAATTTTAATTGTAATAGGTGCACCCAATGCATATTCCGATTTTTCATCCAATAACAAATACTTGATTCAAGCAAGCGGATATGTAGCAAGCAGCCAGAACATAATTGATTCTACTTTTGCATTACAAATAACATCAGGTGCCCAGAGTGGCACTAACATGCTTGCCAATATAGATAGTGGTCTTGTTACAATAGGAAGTACAAATTATCTCAGTACAGGTGTATGGCAGACTACAATTCTACGAAATGGTAATTTCTTACTTCTTCAAGGAGATGCACAAGATCAAAACGGCAACATACTACATCTTAATTTCTTTGGAAGAATAGTTACTAGTACTCAAGACAGTACGCTTTATTACATAACTGGAAAGATTACTGGAGCTGAAACATTCAAAGTAATTTATAGTGCAAAAGTAACTACAGCTGGCACAACCATCATTCCATCAAGCCAAACACCTAGTGGAACAACAACACCATCGCAACAAAATCAAACACAAACAAATGTAGTTAGAATAAGTATAGTTCCAGGAGCATCTAACATTAACACTCAAAATTATTTTTCACCATCCGTTGTGAATGTCGGTCTTGGAACTATAGTAATCTGGACAAACAATGACAATGTTCCTCACAGAATCATGAGTGGAACAGCATCAGCTATAATAGGAAACAACTCTGCGCCTATATTTACACCTGATGGAAGAATCGACAGTGGTATGATAATGCCAGGTCAATCATTCCAATATATAATAAGAAGTTTTACAAACAGTGGATATCTCAGCGATGCAACAGCAAAATATCTCAATTTGCCAACGGAGCAGACTGCTGGCGATATCAGCTTCTTTGATCCAAACTATCCATTCATGCAAGGAGCAATAGGACCACTTTCAATATCTACCACCCAAACACAGACAGCTCAAATTAACATACTACAAGGCGCATCTACTGGTACCAGTAGCAAGTATCTTTCTCCGTCTAATGTACAAATTACACCCGGTTCCACTGTAGTTTGGAAAAACAATGACTCTGTACCACATAGAATACTAAGTGGTCAGACCAGATCCTTTACTCAAGGTCTAGGTAGAGGCTCGGACCTAACTATTTCAAAAGCACCACAGTTTAC
>CAYUTC010000004.1:0-28237 GCA_964447595.1 uncultured Nitrosopumilaceae archaeon | reverse complement strand
TCAACTGATATTCAGATAACCCCTGGAACTGCAGTGATCTGGACAAACAATGACAGTGTTTCTCATGAAATATGGAGTGGTACCCAGACCCAAAAAGCAAGTAATCCATATGCCCCTGATGGAAAAATCCAGAGTGGGCCGATACCGCCTGGCGCATCATTTGAAACTATTATCAACGATACGGGGATTATTAGATTCTATGACCCCAATTACACATGGATGAATGGAGTTATTGTCTCAATTCCATCTGTGGGAAGTTCGCATGATATAGGTCTGACATCTCCAAACTCTAACCCATTTCTTCATTGACGCCACAGCTTAGAAATTGATGTAGGATTCTAATCTTGTCTGGTCAAAGACCATAACAGAAAGGTCAGAGAACTGTTTTTCTTCCAAATCCTTTACGGTTCCAACAAAATGAGTCTCTTTCTCAGTCGTCAGAAACTCAAAAACATGAATTTTTATTTTTGATGTATCAAAACCGTGATTTTTCAAATATATCGCAATTTCTGATTGCATAAAATGCTTAGAAGGCTCTTTTAGCCATGGTCGTGGAACCAGTATTACGCTATATCCATCCAAGAGAGCCTTTTGCAGTTCAAGCTTTTTTTCCTCTATACTAGTAGAGATGTGCAATGTTATTACCTTGCTCTTGTCCAACGGTACTCTTGCCTTTGATGCTGCCACTTGGATCGAGCTTATACCTGGAATTATCTGTACATTGCCAAAAATCTCAATCAATCTATCTACCACTTCAGATTCTGAAAAGTTCACATCTCCTGTGAACGGTACCACACAAACCTTGTTTCCCAATGATTTTGAGATTTTCTGATACACTTCTTCTTGGTTCTGCATGGTAATTTCATGCACTTCTTTATTTTTTAGAAATTCCTCAATTGTTTTGAGTGTATACTTGTAACCTAATACAATATCAGAATCTGTTATGATTTCTTTTGCAACATCCGTGACATACTTTGGCGAACCTGGTCCTACACCAATTGCATAAACCTTGCCCATGAGACACGTTTTGTAATGTTCAATATAATTCACAAATTTATATTACAATTGACTTTTATTTGCCAATCAGAAGTTCTGATTGTGAATCATCTAGTTTTAACAACATATGTTTTGATTCTTACCAGTCTAATTCCATACTCTTATGCAACCCCACAAAATTCTACATTAGACCAACAAGGAAATTACCTAAACCCATCTCTTGGTTTGGGGTTTTCAGTACCAGAGGGCTGGATAGTTCAAGAGCTAAACAAGACACAACCTGATGCACCTTATATCGCTGTAGTAGCTCCTTATTCCCAAGAGTTTACACCTTCCATATCATTTTCAATGGAAAAAGCAAATGGCATATCTCTTGATGACTATTTTGAAAATAAAAAAAATCAGATAGTAGATAAATCTCAAAATGTCACCTTCTTGTCAGAACAAGATGGGACCATTAACGGTTACAATGCCAAAATTGCAATCCTAAGTGAAAACTTTGCTACGCAAGGCCATGACATTTTAATAAAATTCAAGGAAACAGTTGTTTTGGCAAACGACCGTTTTTATACAATTACCTATGCTAGCGAAGAGAAAAACTTTGATGCGTCCCTTTCGAACTACGACTCATTGCTGAACTCGATCACGTTTACAGGCGAACAAAATTCTATTTTTCCAAATTCTTGGCTCCCTTTTGCTGGAATTGGAGCGGCAATAGGTATCAGTGCAATATTTGTAATTAAAAGGAGACACAAGAAATCCTGATAATCTCTACACATTGCACTCAAAAAGGCATACTATGGAATCTGGCGAAAGGTAAAATATGCTGATTTTGAGATGTATTGTATGAAAAAAGAGTATATTGTAGTCAGAATTGAGGGCTCGCCTGATGGTTCTCCATATGTTATAGTCTCCTTGTCTTCTACTAAGGACTTTAAAGAACAGCAAACCACACCCATGTCTCCTTTTGGAGCAGGTGGTGTCATGGGCTTTACTAGCATGGACGACATGATGAAGAATCTAAACAAGATGTTGGCAGGAGGATTGGGTCAACCTGGAGCAATTACCTCGATTAAGCTTGATATGCGCGAATACAAGGAGCTTAATCTTGCAGTAGGAGACAAGGTATATCTGGAAATGTCCAAAGCCGAGTCTCTTGGGGTCTAAAACAGGCTTTATCTCTAACGTGAAATCTCTGCACGAAGGATTTCGTATGCTTTTGCAGCATCCCTTTCATGCAGAACAAGCACTATGTTTTCTTGCCCAAAAAAGGCATTGGCAAGTTCGATACCGTTATTGTGAAGAATTTCTGATACAAAAGAAACCACATCAGAGCTATTCTGTGATTGTGGAATGTGTATAGTTATCTTTGCAAGTCCTGTTTGCAAGAAATTCTTACTTGACGGCAGGGATTCAAGCAATTTTCTGACATCGATTATGTCTTCCGTTAGGAACCGGAAAGAATCTGTAAATCTAAAGAATTCATAATCAGGATCGATTCTTGTGAATCTATCCATCAAGGATGCAAGATCTGCATTTTCAAATTCATCTGATGAGAATTTGATGTCGACAATACCATCGGTAAGAGATAGTCTTGCATTCTTTAAGACTGGTTCACTTTGTACATCTTTTTTCTCAAAGGAATCGGCATATCTTTTGATTGCAACCACAATGGTGTTTAGGTTTACAGGACTGCCTACTTGAGCTTCAACATCCTTTTGAATCTTAACAGCAAGTGCGGTATAGTTTATCAGATCCATCTTGATGCAATCGTAAATCGACCTATTCTTTGTGATTATTTCTCTTACAGCATCTGGAACAGAAACACTTGTAGCTCTCACAAACCCTTATTCTATTGTCAACTATATTAGTATATGTAATGTGTATGAGATTTAATACATAATATTTATATAATGTCAATACTATTACATTCTATGAAGGATTATGACATAATAGAATGGGATGAATTCGATAATCTCTTCCGAAGAATGATGCGACCTTTCAAGGAACTAGATGAGGCATGGGACGAGATGAAGAGTTCTGGCAAAGTGCAGATGCTTGGTCCATATTATTATGGGTATTCCATGACAATAGGGGCCGATGGAAAACCTGTAGTTAAAGAATATGGAAACATTCGACCAGCTCTACTTCCAAGTGCTGAAAGCAGAGAACCATTTGCAGATGTGATAGTTGACGACAAAGAAAAGGTTCTCAAAGTCATTGCTGAAATGCCAGGAGTAGAGAAAAAAGACATCAGGATCGAAGTTGTAGGCCGTACCATTAACATCGATGCAGAACATGGAGAAAGAAAGTATCATAGCAAGGTCCCAATTAAACAAAAGGTCGACGAAGATTCTGTCAAGGCATCTTATGCTAATGGAATCTTGGAAGTAAAGTTCAAACTAAAGGAGGAGGATCGACCAAAGGGAAAGACCGTTACGGTCGAATAAACTCATTTTATTTCTTATGGTGATCAAATTATGAAAGAAATTACATTAAAAATTGCAGAGGCGTCACAGAGACATGTAGGCAAAGGAATTGCCGTGGTAGACCCAAAAGTTGTCGAAGATAACAATTGGGAAACAGGTGAAATTCTAGAGCTTGTAGGTAACAGAAAAAGTCATGTTAAACTGTGGCCAGGCTCTGTAGAAGATTATGGAACTGGAACAATAAAGATAGATGGAATTATGCGGCAAAACATTGGTGCTGGAATAGGTGAAAAAATTTCTGTAAAGAAGGTAAATGCTGTCAATGCAGATCAAGTAACACTTTCTCCAGTTGAAAAGCTGAGTGCAGAAGGTTTACAAGAATACATGCAAGCAAACTATATTGGTTATGTGTTAACAACGGGTGATACTCTTGTTGCAACAACTCAATTAGGCGGAAAAACACAACTAATAGTAACAAACACAACCCCTTCTACCAAGCCTGTTATAGTTACAGAACAGACAAAATTCAAACTTGGTTCCATGATAAAGGCCATTGACAATTCGATTCCAAGAATAACCTATGATGATTTGGGTGGTCTTAGAAACGAAGTCCAGAAGATACGTGAGATGGTAGAACTACCGATGAGACATCCTGAATTATTTGAGAAATTAGGTATTGAAGCACCTAAAGGAGTACTACTTTATGGCCCGCCAGGAACTGGAAAAACGTTATTGGCAAAGGCTGTTGCAGGTGAGACAAACTCTCAGTTTATCTCAATTAGTGGTCCAGAAATAATAGGTAAATTCTATGGAGAAAGCGAAGAAAGACTACGTGAAATATTCAAACAAGCCGAAGAAAATGCTCCTAGCATAATATTCATCGATGAAATTGATTCTATTGCCCCAAAAAGAGAAGAGGTGACAGGAGAGGTTGAAAAAAGAGTTGTATCTCAATTACTGACATTAATGGATGGAATGAAATCAAGAGGCAAGATAGTAGTAATTGCAGCTACTAACAGACCTGATTCTTTGGACCCAGCAATTAGAAGACCTGGAAGATTTGACCGTGAAATTGAGATAGGAATTCCTGACGAAACAGGAAGAAAAGAGATCTTGGATATTCATACCCGTGGAATGCCACTTGAAGAAAAAATCAACTTGAAACAAATTGCCAAAGTAACCCATGGATTTGTAGGTGCTGATTTGGAGATGCTTGCAAAAGAAGCTGCAATGCGATCACTTCGAAGAATTCTTCCCGATATTGATTTAGAAGAAGAGAAAATTCCTATCGAAGTTTTACAAAAAATTGTAATCACTGATGGAGATTTCAAAGATGCGCTAAAAGAGGTACGTCCATCTGCATTAAGGGAAGTACTCGTACAAGTACCCAATGTTACTTGGGAAGATGTAGGTGGATTAGAATCACTAAAAGAAGAACTTCATGAGGCAGTGGAATGGCCATTAAAACACAAAGAAGCCTTTGAACATACTGATGTCATACCTCCAAAGGGCATTCTGTTCTACGGTCCACCAGGAACTGGAAAAACATTGATTGCAAAAGCTGTGGCACATACTACCGAGTCCAACTTTATCAGCATAAAGGGACCAGAATTGCTCTCAAAATGGGTAGGAGAATCAGAAAAGGGAGTGCGTGAGATATTTAGAAAGGCACGCCAGGCAGCACCATGCATAATATTTCTTGACGAGTTAGACGCACTTGCGCCAAGTAGAGGTTCGGGTAGTTCTGATTCACATGTAACAGAAAGAGTAGTTTCACAACTTTTAACCGAAATTGATGGCCTTGAAGAATTGCATGATGTACTAGTTATTGGTGCTACAAATAGAGTAGATCTAATAGACAATGCATTGTTACGACCAGGAAGATTTGATAGAATACTTGAGGTTCCATTACCTGGCGCAAAGGGTCGTGAAAACATATTCAAGATACATACAAGAAAGAAACCACTTGGAAACGACATTGACTTTACAAAATTAGTCGAACTTACAGATGGATTTAGTGGTGCGGAACTTGAGGGTGTATGTAATAGGGCCGCAATGAGTGCAATACGAAAATATGTAAGCAGTAAAGAAAAGTCAGTTAAATCAATAAAGATAACTCAGCAAGACTTCAAAGATGCGATAGAAAAGATTCGACCAGGAAAGATCAAATCACATCAAGTATTGACACCACAACTTATATGATAAATTAAACTATAATTTATGACGGCAAAAGAAGCAATTCTTTATCAAAAGCTACCAAACGACAAGGTAAGATGTACAGCATGTGCTAGATACTGCGAACTAGGAAAAGATCAGGTAGGTCTGTGCGGGATACGAGCAAATAACAACGGCAAGCTTGATCTTTTAGTTTACGGTAAAGTAATAACTGGCCATGTCGATCCAATTGAGAAAAAACCTGTAACTCATTATAGACCGGGAACTAGTATATTTTCAATTGCTACGACTGGCTGTAATTGGCTTTGTAAATATTGCCAAAATTATGACATTAGTCAGAGAAGAAAGGTGGAAGGAACAGACATGACTCCAGAACAGGTAGTGGACATGGCCAAAAGATCAGGTTCAGACGGTATAGCATACACGTATAATCAACCATCTATTTTCATCGAGTTTGCACGTGATTGTGGCATTATTGCTAGAAAAAAAGGGTTGTTTAACATCTTTGTTTCAAATGGTTATGATACTCCAGAAACTGTAAAAATGATGGTTGATTTTCTAGACTGTATCACTGTTGATTTTAAAGGAAATGGCGAACCCCAGTTTACAAGAAAATACATTGGAGTGCCAGATCCTCAACCAATTTTTGATACTCTAAAAGAAATTAGAGACAAGACAAAGATTCATGTAGAAATTACTGACTTGATTGTACCCCGTGTAGGAGACAATTTGGAATATGCAACCAAGCTTTGCAAGTTCATATATGATGAATTTGGACCTGACATGCCAATTCACTTTCTACGATTTCATCCTGACTATAAAATGATGGAGTTTGAGTCAACCCCAATTAGAACACTTGAGAAACATTATGAGATAGCAAAAAAAGAAGGACTCAACTATGCTTACCTTGGTAATGTTCCTGGTCATCCACTTGAGCATACCTATTGTCCACAATGTAACAAAATTGTCATCAAAAGATATGGATTTGACATTCAAGGATGGTATCTTGATGATAATAACAACTGCAAATTCTGTGGCAAGGAGATTGCAATTACAGGAAAGCTTGCAGAAAATTACAAACAGAACAGATTTCAGTTTATTTGCTAAAGTGCTATTGCTCGAACAGGCGAACCAGTAGCGTCCTTTAGTTTGAGTGGCAGAACTATCATCATAAATCTAGAATGGGGAATTTTGTCCAGGTTACAAAGATTCTCCAAGATCAAGACTCCATTTTTTAGTAGAACATGATGTGCCGGAAATCTAGAATCCTTTCCCATATCTATACTAGGAGAGTCTATTCCAACTAGGCTTACATTCTTTTCTTGTAAATACCTTGCAGCACTGACAGACAATCCGGGATTTTTTGTAAAATAGTCTTTTCTTGTCAGATTTTGCGACCATCCTGTTTCAAAGACCACGGCCAAGTTTGCAGATATTTTTCCATTTCGTGTCTCAAAAGACACTATATCTTTTTTAGTAATTGGTTCATCAGGGCCCTTTTTGATTCTACAAAGTACTGTATTTGTAACTAGCCTATTGAGAGGAATTTTGTCTATCTTGAGACCTTTTTCTACAAAATGATATGGTGCATCAAGATGAGTACCAGAATGCGAGCTCAAGAAAATCAATTCTAGGTTATACCCATCAGATTTTTTATCTGCCCACGAAATGAATTGAGGATGTGGAGAACCAGGAAAGCTTGGTAGCTTGCTTGAAATTTCAAGTGTAAGATCTAACGGTTCCACAAAATTGATTGGAATTTGGTGATAAATCAATTTTGATGTTTCTGACCAAAGATTAAATATTGAGCGACTAAAATTAACTCATGCCAACTACATACATTTTGATAAATTCTGATTTGGGCTCTGATATGGAAATAATTAAGAAAATCAAGGATATTTTAAATAAAGAAAGTTCTGTCAAATACGAGGTTCAAGGTGTTTATGGCGTATATGATATCATAATCAAGATTACGTCTGATTCCATGGAACATCTACGTAACATCATTACAAACAAGATTAGAAAGATCGACAAGGTCTATTCCACCTTGACAATGATGGTAATAGAAGAACAAGAAAAATAACTAATTTCGCTTTATTGCATCAATTACTTGGAGAATTTCTGATTCTGTATTAAAAAAATGCGGCGAAGCCCTGATTATTTTTTTAGAAAAAATTTCTCTGACTGCAAGAATCATGTTTTGCCTCTCTAGTCTTTTTACTATTGCTTTGGGTTCCTCACCTTTAATATCAAATGAAACTATACTAGTTCTTTTTACTTCTTCTTGAGGGCCATACAAGGTAATTCCGTTTATCTTTGAAAGCTCTTCACGCATGAGATTTGCAAGATAGATATTTTTTTGTCTGATTTTTTTAATTCCTATTTTAAGAAGATAATTAACAGATGCTTCAAGTGCAGCTACTCCAGGCCAATTACGAAAACCACCTTGGAATCTAGCAGGAATTTCCTTGTAGACTAGCTTATCATCATGAAAAATTGCACATTCACCTCCAACCTGGAGTGGTTCTAGTAACTCACTAGAATCGCTTCTGCAAAAAAATACTCCCATGCCCATTGGGCCACATAACCACTTTGAACCATTAAAAGACATAAAATTACATTTTATCTTGTTAACATCTACATCACTAATACAACCTACGGTTTGGGCTGCATCAATAAAATACGAAATATTTTTTTGGGCTAGAAAATTTCCTATTTCCTCTATGGGGAGAATTGCACCGGTATTGAAAAGAGCATGACTTAGGACAACGAGCTGTGTGTTTTCATCAAGCAATTTTTTTAGAGAATCTATTTCAAAATAGCCAGTATGATCCACAGATAAATTCCTCAATGTGATCTTTTGACCAGTCCTTATCCAGGGATAATGATTTGCAGGATGTTCATGATTAGAACCGCGAATTATGAAATTTGCTTTTGGTTTGAATTTGAATCCATTTGAAACAAAATTTATTCCATCAGTAACACTCTGTGTAAGTATCACTTCTTCTGGTTTGCAGTTGATTAGCTGAGAAATTCCTTTTCGCAATCCACCCAGTCTTTCTCTTACTAAACCATCTGAAGACTCTGAATCCGGTCCACATTCGTTATATTTTACAAGAAACTCATTCATTGTCTCTATGCTAATCTTGGGCATTCTTGATGTGGAAGCATTGTTAAGATAGATTCTATCCTTATATGGAAAGTCTAAAGAAAAGTCATTGTGCAAATTCATTATTATATTACAATCTACTAGTCAGTTTGTTGTTTAAAAATCCTAACAATGATGAAAGCAGTTCTGCTTTAAATCCAGAAAAAATTTTCGCACAAAAACAAATAAACTCAATTTTATATTCTGATCCTTTTCTAAAAGCCGGCTTTATTTCAAAATTAGTCAAGGAAGTCAAGACCAATATCTTGTATCTAGATCTTGACTTGTTGTATAGCGGATACGTAGAATCAAACACATTACCTTCACAAGAAAATCTTCTTTTGTTTCAACCTACTTCAGATACTATTGATGAAACATTGACAGAAATATTAGTAAAATCAAGTGCTTCACAGTCACTAATTGTTGTTGATTCGTTAAATGGACTTTTTAACATGCTTAATGGCAAAAGGGATGTGGGAAAGACAGTGACATCCATCATCATGCTACTTGCTAGTGTTGCTCAAACTACAAACTCCTATGTGGTTATTGCAAGCATGGTCAGATACAAAAAACAAGAAGGTTGGATCTTGTCTCCAACAGGAAAGCGTCTCATTGAGACAGAAAACAGCAAAAAAATTCTACTTGAACACGCGAAAGATGGGATATACGTGAATCTTTTAGATGGTTCAGACAAACTGCTTATCCCAGCAAACCAAATACCGCTAGTCTAATCTTTTGATTATATGATATCCAAACTGTGTCTTTACAATGTCAGAGACTTGACCTTTTTCCAGAGCAAATGCAGCTTTTTCAAACTCTGCAACCATCATACCCCTTCCAAAAAATCCTAGATCTCCACCTCTCTTTTTTGAAGTATCAATTGAATATTGTTTGGCAAGATTTGCAAAGCTTTCACCTTTTGATAATTTTGTTTTTAGTTCTTGTGCAACACTTAATTTCTCAACCAATATGTGCGCACAATGAATTTTGTTTGCCATGATGATATCTTGAAAACAAATTATAAAAAAACGTCGATCATAAATAAAATTCTGATTCTAAGTTTTTAGAATATGTCGATCATAATTTAACGCTGTTATAAAATTCTCAAACGCCGTTATAACTATCATTTTTTGAGCAAGTTATATTAAGATCTGCTCGGAAAATATTACTGAACATGCCAGTTGGAATTATTCCAGATATAGGCGAACAAATGTGCATAGGATGTGCACTCTGCGTAGAGATTTGTACATCACTAGGCCCAGACGTATTAAGAGTAAAACCAGTAGAGGGCTGGAAAAGAGGTAAAGCATTTGTATTTTATCCAGAAAGATGCATCTCAGACGGTGCATGCATCGGTGTTTGCCCAACAAAGGCAATCTTTTGGATGAGACCAATGGACTTTACTCCAGGACAACCAGTCCCACTATACAGAAACTCTATATTCGTCAAAGGTTGGACTGAACTCGCAGAATAAGTCCTTCACTAACTTCTTTTTCTTATTCTTTCTAGTATAGACTTCGTTTTCTAAATATAATGGAGTCTCCTCATTCCCAACAATGAGCAAGGCAGGTAATCTTTGGAGAAAGGTACATGGCAAAATTACAAAAAAACCTACAAACTTTAGTTGGTTAATTGATAGCAAACTTGCAGGAAGTGGGATGTTGACCTCTTCCTCAGAAATGGATTGGGTACTAAAACAAGGAATAAAATCAATAGTTACAATGACTGAGGACTCTCTCCCACAATCTTGGCTAAAGGATGTAAAATATCTGCATGTACCAACAGAAGATCTCTCTGCACCCGATATAGAACAAATTGATCATGCGGTAGATTTTATCCATAAACAAATTCAAAACAACGAACCTGTGATGGTTCATTGTGCAGCCGGAATAGGTAGGACTGGAACTATTTTGGCTTGTTATCTAGTAAAATACAACAAATTATCAGCAATTGATGCTATAGAAAAAGTGCGCAAAGAAAGACCAGGTTCTATTCAATCCGAGTCCCAAGAATTGGCCATAAGCTTGTATTACAAGTTTACTCACAAGTGAAACTACTCTGGTATTGATGTAGTTATCATCTTTCCATTTTCAAGCTTGATGAAAAGATACCTGTTGTCTTTGAAGATCAAAGTTATCTCATTTTCTTTTTCTGATTTGTCCTCAACTTCAAGTAATTCTTGTCCTCTAATACCATCAAATTTTGCCATACGCTACTCCAAATTATTCCATTTATATCCTATTTGGTAATCTCGATCTCGATCTCTTTTGAATGCCCCTTGTCATCATATGGTTCTGTATAATCATGTTTTAACCAAGATACATAAATTTCAGCTCCTATCTTGTGTTTACCAATTCCTAGATCAGATGCCTTGAATTGCATTTTTTCATCAAAATCAAGAAGTGATTGCTGTGCATCTGTTTGATTCATAGGGATATATGGTTCGAAATTTTTTGATATTTGAACCCAGACCTTTTTCTCTGCCATTTGAGTCAGTTTTGGGTTTCGTGTCCAGAAAAGGGCTGCCTTTTTGTAAGTATCCAGAGCACTTCCAATCTCACGCTTCCTCAATCCTCCAGCATAGATCTTGACCCCGTACTTTAGCTTGAATACATTATCATGTTTATTGTACGCTCTTTCCCAATTTTTTTCATTGAATGCTTCACGGAGGGCTCCTGTCACAGAGAATTTCACATTTACTGTTACTATGTCATTTACGCTGAATTTATCAGCAGATTTTTCCAATGAAACCTCGCTTATTGTGTTCTTTTCAGCCAACTCTTCGTAATGATTTATATCCTCAATAAGTATTTTTTTGACTTACATGGATGTTCAGGTCAAAAAAACTTCTTCAAAAGAGGTTCTATTGGACATAAGAAAATCCGACATTAGCACATTATACATAGTCCAACATGAATTGCTCAAGGATCCTGCAGTCGAGTTTGCAGGAGTGGTATTAAAACATCCACTCACCAAAGAATATGCTATGCGTGTTAACACATCCAAGGGTAATCCCATCAAGGAAATAGAAAAAGCTACAAAAGCTGCAATAGATTATTCTGATGAATTAAAAAAAGCAATACATTCAAAGCTTAAAGGTGTCTAGATGAAATTTTGCCCCAAATGCGAAGCTCGTCTGAAGCTAGCTAATTCTGATTCTGCATTTGTATGTCCTAAATGTGGTTACAGTGAAAAAGGCACCAAAGTTGCAAGACAGCTAAAATCTGAAGGAAGCTCTACGACAATTAACGTGCTTGACGAAAACGAAAAAACTGCAGCATTGCCTGTGATAAAAATTGAATGCGCAAAATGTGGCAATAACGAAGCTGTTTGGTGGATGTTACAAACCCGAAGTGCAGATGAGCCTACCACCCAATTCTATCGTTGTGTAAAATGCAGCTATACTTGGAGAAATTACGCATAAAGGTTTAACTTGAACATTATATTCATCTGAATAAGTTTGGTATTTTCTGCAAAAACTGGAGGCTCTGATGAATGGAAAGCAGTAATATCTGCTATCTCGACTCTCGTTGAAGAAGCTACCTTTGAAGCAACAGGTGAAGGTATTGCTTTCCGAGGAATGGATCCATCTCACGTTGCCCTAATAGATATTGCTTGGCCAAATTCAGCCTTTGAAAAGTATGCCTGTGATGAGGATGTAAAATTTGGAGTAAGAATAGATGAATTTTCCAAGCTAATTAAAAGAGCTGATAAAAAAGAAAGCATAGAGGTTTCTATCTCGGAAGACAATCTACTCCTTGTTACTATTGGTAAGAACAAAAAATACAAAATGCGATTAATAGAAAGTTCTGCTACTGATACTCCTTTACCAAAAATAACTTACAACGCAAAGATAGGAGTAACTTCTACTGAATTTGATAAAATATTAGGAGACATCCAGGTAGTTTCAGAATATCTATCAATCAGTGCTACACAAACCAAAGCAGAATTTTCTGGAAGAGGTGATTCAGGTGAAGCAGTGGTAACACTTGAGAAAGGAATGCCTGAGATGCCAGAAATTGAAGTCAAAGAAGACAGCACTGCAACTTATAGTCTGGAATACCTAAACAGCATAGTAAAAGCAGTCGGTACAGTTGCTGGCACAGTTCTGTGCGAATATTCAACCAAGATGCCATTACGACTCGAATTTAAAGTCGCAAACGTAGGTAGAATTCATTTCTATCTAGCACCAAGAGTTGAAAGTTAAAAGAATTTAAGGATAATAAAGTCAGGTATACTGATTTGAAACTAGTTCTAAAGTTTGGTGGAACATCAATTTCTTCTGTTGCAAATATCCGTCTTGTAGCAAATCTAATCAAGTCACTCTCAAAAGATAATAAAATAATTCCTGTTTTTTCAGCCATAAGCGGTGTCACTGATGATCTAATCAAAATTGCAAACCATGTTCAAGCTAGAAACAATGATGCTGCAAGCTCGTTAGCAAAGAAAATAATCAAAACTCATATGGATATCTCAAATCAATGCATAAAAAATCCAAAGATAAGAAAAGAGTTGGTCAATAAGATGAAAGTTGACCTTAATGAGCTCGAAGAGCTATTGCACGGAATGTTTTTGCTTGGTGAAGTTACTCCACGTTCTTCTGACTACCTAATTTCATTTGGTGAAAGATTATCTATCAACTTTGTAGCATTTGCCTTAAATGATATCGGTATCAAGGCTGTACCGCTAACTGGAAAAGATGTTGGAATAGTAACTGATTCAAATTTTGGTGGTGCAAAACCACTAATGGATACTACTCGACTACATGTGTCACATACCATTGACGGTCTTTTACAAAAAAAGACAATGCCTATTATAGGAGGTTTTGCAGGAGCAGACCAGCACGGAAACATAACCACATTTGGTAGGGGTGGCTCTGATTATACTGCTACAATAATTGCTGCAAGCATAAAGGCTGATGAAGTCTGGTTAATGAGCGATGTAGATGGTTTAATGACAACAGACCCAAAAATAGTAAAAAATGCAAAACTCATCAAGGAAGTATCATACATCGAAGCTATGGAAATGGCGCTTTTTGGAGCAAAATACATTCATCCACGAGCACTTGAACCACTTGTCACAAAAAAAATTCCATTAAGAATACGTAACACCTTTAACATAAAAAATCCTGGAACACTTGTAACTGCAGAGCCACAGGTTGAAACCCAAAAGACAGTAAAATGTGTCAGTACCATAAGGCATACTGGATTAATTGATGTAAGGGGAGGGAGTATGGTAGGAGCACTTGGAACAGCAGCTACAATATTTTCTGTTCTTGCAAAAGCTGGCGTAAATATCATGATGATCTCTCAGAGTCCCTCAGAATCAAGTATTTCAGTTATAGTAAAAAAGAATGATTTAGACAAGGCAGTAAACGCACTTGAAATGAATCTTCTTGGAAAAATGATAAAAAAAGTAGATGTTACACTAGATGTTTCCATAATTGCATTAATTGGTTCTGGAATGAGAGGAATAGTAGGAGTTGCATCCAAAGTATTTACTGCAGTTGCAAAAAAAGGAGTAAATGTCATCATGATTGCACAAGGCTCATCAGAGCTCAACCTTGCATTTGTTGTCAAAGATTCTGATTGTAATGCAACTGTTCAGGCATTACATGATGAGTTTGAGCTTGCAAAAGCAAGCTAGCCACTACAAAAGCATATTTATGCAAATTAGACACTCGAATCATATGAATCGGTACCTGATAGCAGGAATCGTTGCAATCATTATTGGTACGATATTTTCTATTCCTTTACTAACAGATCAGTTGGCTACTGCAAGAATAATTAAAAAAATACAATTTACACAAACTATCACTTCTACTCAGGATCCTGGGCAGGGACATGGTAATGAACAGATAGCTATGATATTGCTTCCAAGTAACGGAACACTCTACGATGGTTCATTGACTTATGCTTCAAGTGAACCTGTTCAAATTGTAATACTACACCAAATTGACAAGAACGATGCAAAAGGCCAACCCACTTGGACGGTTGATGGCAACACCATATATGCAGAAACGGTTATTGATTCAAACTCAAATAGCGGTTCACTACATGTTACGGGTTCTGCAGTAGCGCTTCATTCTACAAGTTCTTCCCAATTTACAGCTACAGTAAGTGTTGATGGTTGGATAAGAGGCACTACACCAGAATTTATGCAAAAAGTTCAAGTGATTTCTCAAAATACTTTACAAATCTCAAGAGCAGAAATTCCTGTAAAAATACCGATGCATGAGGCATTGTACAACGGCAATCTGATTTATTATATCATCACTGATTCGAGCAATAATGCCGATGCAAGCCAATTGTCTGGCAATCAAAATTGGAAAGTACAATCTGCACCTCTTCTAACCCAAGTGTCACAAAAAGTGCTAAACAAGATGTATGTTTTCACAAATGGTATAACAGGAAATGGTACCAAAGGATTTCAAAATGAAGTATTTTCAAGTACACCAGAAGATAATCAATATGTTCCACTCAGTTTGGTAGTTCATGCTAGATGGAACATAGGCTATACGCCTAAAATTCTAGGTTCTGAAAAAGAAATCCTGGATGCAAACATGACAGGCAAATTAGTCATTACAAACACCAATACTGTCTTGAATACACCTCAAATTGTATGGCCTAATGGTCAAATGAGTGTACGAGCTGACAATACTCTCTCAGATCAAACTGCCTACTCAGGAAGCCAGGTGCTTGATATTGACTCGGCAAACATGTCTGTTACTTTTGTGGGACACCGGGGATGGGGCCCTGATGGGAAAACAATCTACTACATTGTTACAAATGGTGCGCCTGAAGGTCCTTCAAAAATGATGGGGTTATTAGATACTCCCGCCATTGCAACGCTTTCTTCCTATACAAGAGACTTGTATCACTCTGCAAATGGAATCAAAGGTGGAGGACCATTTGGTTTTCAGGAAGGAATTACAAATATTGTGACTGGCGATTCTTCATATTCCCCTCTATGCAAAGTTTCAATGATAACTTGGAAAGAACCTCAATCAGCTACACTTTTGGAAAACATGGATGATATCAATTCTATAAAATCTTCTGGTGACATAACAGTGCAGCCAGCATCAGTTGACAATAGCAACTACATAATTGATTGTCCAATAATTGATATTTCTAACAATCCATGAAAAGGGATAAATTTACTTCAAAAATTTCCTACAAGTAATGGCTGGTAAATTATACATAGTTGGTGTAGGACCAGGTCATCATGATCACATGACCTTTCGTGCAAAGCAAGTAATTGAAGAAAGCGATACCATAGTGGGTTACGAAACTTATGTAAATTTAGTAGAAAATCTCATTGAAGGAAAAGAAGTTCATAGATATGCAATGACTCAAGAAGTAGAGCGAGCTCATCAATGCATCGAGCTTGCAAAATCAGGTAAGATAGTTTCACTT
The DNA here is from genome assembly GCA_964447595.1 of uncultured Nitrosopumilaceae archaeon. Taxonomy (GTDB): domain Archaea; phylum Thermoproteota; class Nitrososphaeria; order Nitrososphaerales; family Nitrosopumilaceae; genus Nitrosotalea. The sequence continues at coordinate 12,074 of CAYUTC010000004.1, read as the reverse complement.
GTCTCAAGTGGAGATCCAGGCATCTATGGAATGGCTGGACTAATATACGAAATGCTTGCAGAACAAAGTTGGGATAGGAAAACAGGATTATACGTAGAGATTGTACCCGGAGTATCATCCCTTAATTCATGTGCAGCACTAGTTGGCTCACCACTTATGACTGATTTTGCTGTAGTTAGCATGAGTGATTTATTAGTGCCTTGGGAAATCATAGTAAAAAGAGTAGAAGCTGCAGCACAGGGTGATTTTGTGATTGTGATATACAATCCAGCCAGCAAGAAAAGAATTCATCAACTTCAGGATACAAGAAAAATTCTATTAAAATATAGAACTCCAAACACTCCAGTTGCAATAATTAAAGGTGCATACCGAGATTCACAAGAAGTTGTCCTGACAGATTTAGAAAATATGGAAAGTCATCAGGACAAGCTTGGAATGATTACTACAGTTATAGTTGGTAACTCTTCCACCTTTAGATACGATGATCTCATGATTAATCCCCGTGGATATACTTCAAAATACAATATAGTAGAACCACAAAAAAGCCGAAGCTAAAATGAAATCAGTTCAGATAGGTATCACCTTACCTCAAGGGTGGCTTGATGACTTTCCTACAAAAAATCCGCATGGGCAATTTCTCTTTTCCAAAAAAGTCGCGTTAAAGGCAGAAAAGTTAGGATACGATGCAGGATACGTGTATGATCATTTTATTCCATATTACGGTAACAATCATACGGTATCATTTTTTGAAGCATACACACTACTTTCTGGTATAGCATCTGTCACATCAAAATTGAGAATTGGTCAAGTGGTTACCTGTAATTCATACAGACATCCGTCTCTTTTGGCTAAAATAACATCTACCTTGGATGTAATCAGCAACGGCAGACTTGAATTTGGCATTGGTGCTGGATGGTTTGAATATGAGTATGCCTCTTACGGGTACAAATTTGATGATGCCATGTATAGAATACAACAACTCGATGAATCTTTGACCATAATTAAAAAAATGTGGCAAAACACAAAGTCAACCTTTAAAGGAAAACATTACTCTATTAAAAACGCAATCTGCAATCCAAAACCTATCCAGAATCCTCATCCACCTGTGATGGTAGGAGGAGCTGGCAGTAAACTGATAGAAGTTGTAGCAAAACATGCAACAAGATACAACCATCCGTTTGGCACTCCAGAGATACTAGATGAAAAAATCAATCTCCTAAAAGCCAAATGCAAGCTAGTCAAACGAGACCACAATGAGATCCAAAACTCTGTTTTACTACGCGTACTGGTAGGCAAAGACAGAGATGACATAAAACAAATCATTTCAGGCCTTAAGAAAAAAAATGAGTCAGTAACTGACTATATTCTACGCTCAAAAGACAGCATTGCATTAGGAACTCCAGATGAAGTAATTGAATATTTGGACCGTTACCTGCAAATTGGAATTGATTATTTCATTATCAATTTTATTGGTTTATGGATGTCAACTGATATGCTTTCAATCTTTTCAAAAAAAGTTATTCCATATCTCAAGTAGTTGCTTTAATTGATTCGTAGAGATCTTGAGATAAAACCAATTTCTCTCTGACTGGTCTGACTATATCAGATACATATTTTCCTGCAGCATTCTTCAAATCAGATGGATGTAGTTTTTTTTCTGCAAATTCCTTTTCTAGTTGTTTATAATCAGTATAAGTTACATTTCCTCCAAACTTTTCTGGTCTTTCAATTGTGATTTCATCGAATTCATGAAATACAACATATCTGAAAATCTCAAGAACAGGATTTTTTTCTACTATACCTTCAGGACACCAAGCTTTTTTGAATTTTGACTTGATTTCATCATCTGAATCATGAATAAATATTCCAGATGTTGTTTTTGACTTGCTCATCTTACTTGAGGTAAATTCAGAATCAGAATCTGAGCTTACTTCTGGTTCTCCTAGGCCAGCAAGTATGTGGTGATGTACAGCAACAGGGACTTTCCATTTCATTTTTGGAAAGATCTCGCGCACAAGCATGTGTATCTTTCTTTGATCCATTCCTGCATGAACTATATCCAAATCCATGGAATGAATGTCTACTGCTTGCATCGGAGGATAGAATAGCTGGCCTAAGTCAATCTTGTCCTTGTCAGCACTTCTTCCCATTATAGTAAGTGAACGCATAGTTCTATCAAGTGACATATTTTTAGCAAACTTTACCAAATCCATCCAGTATTCTTTTTTGGATTTGTAAAGATCAGAGCCTTCCAATATTTCTACACCAGGGCAAACTATCCTAAACGCATCAGCATAGTATTTTGATACCATTCGTATCTTATCCCAATCCCCTCCAAGCTTGTTATTGATGTAGGTATGCCAGTCTGCTAAAAATACGATGCATTCTGCCCCCGCCTTGATAAAGTCATTTATCTTAAAACCAGTAAGTACCAAACTTCCAAGGTGTAAAAAGCCAGAGATCTCTAAACCAATGTAATGTTTTGGATGTTCGTTTGTCTTGAAGAGATTTACCAGTTCTTCTTGAGTGACTACTTCTTCAGTAGGGTCTTTGGTAACAAGTTTTATTTTTTCAGTAATATCCACTGCGAGTCAAATTTTATTTTGTGATCCTATAAAGTTACGCTTCAAGACTATCTTGTCTTTTGTTAGGTTTCATGCTAAGATATAGCCCATGTGAGCTTATGATAAAAGCTGCAAGGAATATTTTGGTTGCAAAATTCAGATTCCAAGGCCTATTTGGATCAGGATAAGCTATGGTTAGTGAGTCTATATCAGGAAATTTCCCATTCACAATACCTCCAGTGATTTGGGCATTTAGAACAACAAAGTTGTAAATTGTTTCATACAGGCTAATTGCTGCCAGCCCTACTAACATCAACTGTACTAGGGCACGTTGCCATCCTGGAACAACTGTTGTTTTGGTTGAACCAATTTTGGTTACACAGTACCAACCTATAATAGATGAAAAGAACAACCAAGATGTCAATTTTGCAAAATGAGTTGTTGGGAATTCAGTCTTTTCCAAGATCTCACCTAGCACATATGTCCCATTTTTTTGCCACTCTTGATATGTTCCATAAATTCCATAGAAAGCAATAGATGCCATTATGAAAGCACTAGCATAGAAGATGTACAGAAATATTTTGTACCCTCCTTGTTCCTTGTGTAAATGAACCTTCATCAAGCTACGGTGATGGCACCTGAAATATAAGAATTGGTTTTATATTCAGTAAGGAAGTTTAATTATAGTCCAAAATTGATATTTGTATAATTGAATATTCCAATTAATGTGCCAATAATTGAGACTGAAGAAATAAACGAAGTACGTTCTGTCTTGATGGGAGGTTCTCTGACAACAGCTGCAAATGCAGGGGGTAGGCGGGTTCAAGAATTTGAGAAATTATTATCGTCATATGTTGGATCAAGATATGTAGTTGCAGTAAATTCTGGAACAGCTGCATTGCAGGCATCACTTTATGCCCTTGACATAAAAAAAGGTGATGAAGTTTTGCTTCCATCATTTACCTTTGTTGCTACAGCAAATTCTGTAATATCAGTTGGTGCAAAGCCAGTGTTTGTCGATGTATTACCTGACAATTATACCATGGATCCTGATGATTTGAAAAAAAAAGTTACAGAGAAAACAAAGGTCGTAATTCCTGTCCATTTATACGGAAACTTTGCCTACATGAAAGAGATCTCTGAAATCGCAGAAAAACACCACCTCGAGATTATTGAGGATGCTGCCCAATCATTAGGAACAACTTACAGGAACAAACAATCTGGAACATTCTCTAGACTTGGATGCTTTAGTATGTACGCAGCAAAAGTGGTGACATCAGGGGAAGGCGGTGCTATTGTCACCAATGAAAGACAACTTTTTGAAAAACTCAGAAAGATACGAAATCATGGAATGGTTCATGGATATGATAGTAAAATCTTGGGCCTTAACTTAAGACTCCCAGAAATAAGTGCAGCAATTGCCAAAGTTCAGATGACAAAACTTGCCAAATTTTTGAGGAAAAGAGAGAGAAACGCAAAAATCCTCACCGAACTCTTGTCTGATCTGGATCTCGTTCTTCCAATAGAAAGGGATGGTGTAAGGGTAAACTGGTATCTATATACAATATCTACCAAAAATCGTGATAAATTGTTGAAACAGCTAAACTCAAAGGGGATTGGTGCCATGGCATATTATTCAACACCAGTACACAAAACACCACTTTATAACAAAAAAATTAATCTACCAATAACTGACTGGGCTGCTTCAACAGTGCTTAGCTTGCCTGTTCACCCTAAGGTAACAGAGAATAATCTTCATTATATTTCGAAAACAATGCATCAATTGATTGAAAAATGAATTTAATTGAAGAAATTGCTGGAGACTTATGCAAAATTCTTTTACCAATTGAGGACCAACTTTATCTCGGTAATCCAAATTCTACCGTGGCTGTCTGCACACTTTCCAGTATGAGACTGTTAAAAGAAATTGCCAATTCATCACTAATGAATACAATAAACATAGCAGGCAGATTACTTTCAGAAAACAAGGGAATAGATCATCTTATCAGATACATAATTTCGAATAAAAAAATTCAAACCATAATACTATGTGGAAAAGATACAATTGGTCATAGACCGGGACATTCACTTTTATGCTTACATAACAACGGTTTGGATCAAAATAACAGAATTATTGATTCAAGCAGCCCAAATCCAATTTTATCATTGACTGAGCAAGAGGTGTCGAGATTTCAAAAACAAGTTAAAATAATCAATAAAATTGGCGAAACAGACATTTCAAATCTACGACTAAATTTATTTTAGTAACCATCTATCTGTCTTTGACGATTTATCTGATTCTTTTTTTGGTATTCCTTTAGTATCTCATCTGGACTCATATTCAATTCCAGTGAGGCTTGAACGACAAAGTGCCATATATCAATTAGTTCTTCACGAGCAGCAGCTTCGTCAAAAGGTGTAGGTTTTTTCCACCATTTCCAGTTAGTTGTCATCTGAAGCTCTACGGCTTCATGAATTATCGCAGTACACAAGGCAGAAATTTTTCCCTGAGTCTCTTTTGGATAACGGTCTAGGTTCATCATTTTTTCTAGATTTTTTTGCAGTTTGAATATAGTATCTAATTTGTCTTCCATGGACCTTTTTTTAATTTGATGTCTATAACCTTTGTTAGAAGTGGACCATTTTCCTGTAAAGACTAAATCTTTTGTTTACCTTAGATCTCTTTAACTGAATTAGGCCATGAATACCGTATTTTTCTACTGCAAATGATCCCATAACGTTACCATACACTGCAGCTTCTTTGATAGTAGACATTTTTGTGCTATTCTTGTGTGCCAGATATCCTATCATGCCACCTGCAAAAGAGTCCCCTGCTCCTGTTGGATCAACAATATTTTCCAAAGAAAAGGCAGGTGATGGAAAGACTATATCATCATAAAATAAGAGAGAGCCATGTTCACCTTTTTTTATAATTACATATTTTGTGCCCCATTCCATGATCTTTTTTGCAGCCTTGATTAGGTTGTGAGTCTTTGTCAGCATCTTTGCCTCTTCATCGTTTATTACGACAGAATCTACAACTCCCATCATTTTGATAACATCATCTCGTTTTGTTGAAATCCAAAAATCAATTGTATCACACATTGAAAACTTGACCCTCCCAAATTCTTTTATTATTTTTGTATTTTGAACAGGATCGTTATTTGCAAGATAGATGAATTCGGATTTTCTATATTTTTCTGGTACAACAGGATTGAAGTCTTTTAGTACATTAAGCTCCGTCTTGTTAGTTGTTCTAGTGCTTAGAGTAACGTCATAACTTCCATCATATCGGAATGTTCTGCCCTTTGCAGATACTATTCCTGTAGTGTCTACGAACCTGTTTAGGATATTTTTATACTGCTTTGGGAAATCGTGACCAATTACTGCAACAAGTCCTGGTTTTGTAAAGAAGCTTGCTGATATCGCAGCAAAGGTTGCTGCGCCTCCTAATGCATTCTTTATGACTTTAGAAGGAGTCCTTATGGTATCGATTGCAACTGATCCAAATACAGTCAGCATATGTTTGCTGGTTTTAGGTGCCGTGTATAAATTCTCTAGCTTCGTCTTGTGTAGGATAGTATGTAAATGGAATATTTACTGAAGTAAACACCAGATCATACTTGCTATTTCCTGTAAGCTTCAAACTTGGAACATTATTGTTGCCATATTTATCAAGAACTGAATTGTCAGCAAGAAAAGGTGTCTGAGATACAGTTTTTCCCATAGCAGGTATTATAGATGGTTGCAACATCCCTGTGCCTAAATCCTCACCGTTGGCAGATAAAACAAAGTCTGTCTTGCCAACGTTTAGAATGAGCAATGAGGGATTGTTGAATTCAAGTTGTAGGTTATAGAGTGTTCCCTGATTGGTTCTCTCTACCACCTTGCTTTGAACTATGGATACGTGAAGATGAGATGCTGAGAGATATTGAACATAACCAAATATGCCAATTGCGGCAATTATGCACACTACTGCTATCTTTGCATTTCTTTTCATGTCATTGACTTGAAAAATTCCTTTTTAGCATGAGTAGGAAAAAAATCCAAATAACTTGTGTAAACTTTTTGATCTGATCTTAAAGCTACTTAGAGCTAGTAGAATAAATCAAAAAAGAAAGACTGAATGGTACAAATGGCAAAAATTAGAATAAAATACGGACAAAATGAAATTGAGATCGAATCAAAAGATTTCTATGTTGATAATCAAAGCGTAGGCGAGGTAATAAACAACCTTTCCGTGTATGTTAAAGACTATAGTGCAAACACCCTCCAATATGATTATTCATATGGCAAATCTGCAAAAGGCACAGAATGCCTAAACATGCTAGAAGATGCTGAGATTCATGAACCTGAATTTTCTAAACCCGCATTTCTTGATAAAAAACAGATTAGAGGCAAGATCAAAACACTAGTCGAAGATTCGTTTTTTGAACAACCAAGAACGGTCTCTGAGGTTGTTTCACAACTACACGAATATGGATGGGCTGCAGTACCTCTTGATGTCTCCAAAGTACTAACAGATATGGCATTTTGTAACCAGCTACAAAAAGACTTGAAGGAAAAACGAAGTTACTATTCAGTAGCCAAAATTTTGGAAGTCAATTAATTTCTGTATCCGCATTTATCGCACGATTCAAAAATATCGCCTTCTAGATGGTCAAAATGCGTGTTACATTTTGAGCAAGTGTGATGCATATCATAATATCCATCACTTTCAGTCTCTCCGGTTCTATTAGAAACCAAGTCAGTACTACCACATTTTATACAATGACAGCCGCACTGAATATGCATATCATGTACTAGAGGCCTTGGAAATTTTGGATTTTCGATGTAGCATTATTGCAATTCCAGCTCCTGCAGCAGCAACTGCAATAGCTATTCCAATGTAAATTGTGATATTGTTCTCGGGAGAGATGTTTGTGGGAGGAATGCCTGTTATAGTTACAGGACCTGAGGTAAACACACTTGAACCTGTTATCTGTACAGTTCCGCTTTGGTCTGGCCTTATTCCTATCCATGCATAGGTATCATTATCATGAAATTCATTGGTAAGGATTTTGTTTGTATTTATTGTTGCTTGATATTTACCTCCTAAAAGTTCCTTAGGCATGATGACTGTTACAAATGAATTTGGCTGGTCAACATTAAATCCATAGGTCATTCCTGACTGATCAAATACGGGACTACCTACATTTGCAAGGGTTTGCACATCGACATAGAAAGTTTTGCCCTGTGATTGTAGAGTTTGAACTGTAACAGGTTCATTGATAACATATGCTAAGAAGAAACCATTGCCAACTTGCCTGAGTCCATGGTTTGCAAGATATACTGGTCTTGCAGTGGCTGGGTCATCCTGATTATTGCTCCAGATCATATTTACTCCTTTTGGAAAATGAAAATCGGTATACGTCGCATCAGGTGGTTCATAGTATTTCCAATACCATATTCCATTGTTCAAAGTTACTGCGTGAATCAAATCATAACTAATCATGGTCATGTTCCTATCAGAAGGAAGAAGAAGCACTGCCATGGGTTTCTGTGAAATAGTTGAATACTGTACTGAGCTTCCGTTTTCATCAGTTACAGAGAAATTTGTCATGTTGCCAGCTATCATATCAACCTGAACTGGAGTGTTATGGTTTACCTGAACTTGGTGAACAACATGGGCATCTCCATTTTCATCGATTGTAACTACGATATCTTCCTTTGGAGTCGCACCCATGGATAGTTGCTGACCAAATGCATTTGACATAAAAAGAATCGATCCTGCCATTACTAAGATAAGGAAAATCTTTAACATGTTATTCTATTCCAAAACTGTTACATGTAAGATCTTGGCTTCTTGATGAGGGCAATCATTTTTGTCTCTTGGCAGATTTACAATTTTGTCTGCCACATCCATCCCTTCCAAGACTTCACCAAATACTGTATACTGTCTGTCAAGAAATGTGCTATCTTTTGTTACTATAAAAAACTGTGAACCTGCACTGTCTGGATCCATGGCTCTTGCCATTGATACTATGCCTCTACGATGAGACCTTGAATTAAACTCAGCTTTTATGGTATAGCCAGGGCCACCCATCCCCCATTTGCTCTTATCTGGTTTTTTGGTATTAGGATCTCCTCCCTGAATCATAAATCCAGGTATCACTCGATGAAAAAGTGTACCATCATAAAAGTTGCTTTTTGCAAGTTTTGTAAAGTTTCGGACCGTTTCTGGTGCAACGTTTGGGAAGAATTCAAACACTATTTTTCCAAAATTTGTATCTATTGCAGCCTTGGCCACTTTTGACAACTCCTTTTCTAATCATAAGAATCTTTCTACACTGTTTTACTTTTACAGTAAAGGTTTTCCTTTTGATTATTTAGTAACCAAACCAGTAAGATAAAAACATTTTAGCTGGATAAAATCTATCGATAAAATTTTGAAAAACTTTGAAAATTATGATACAATATAAAATTTGAAAGACCTACCAAAATACAAAAACCACATTTCTAATATGTTATGTTACTACCAAAAATATAGTAACAGTCTTATATAGAAGATCTGAAAAATAAAAAACGTGAATCGTACTACTCAAAGCACAAACATCAAACAAGCAATCAATGATCTGCTTGATAAGGGCTTTACTGATAAACAAGATATCTACACAAAAGTTGTAGAAGAACTTGGAGTTCCAAGACCCACAGTAAGGCGTGTAGCTAGAGATCTTAGAAACGAGCTTCTACAAAAGATTAGGATTTTGCAGTCTGAAGTGCCAGAGTTAGAGAATAATCAAAAGACTGCTGAAAGCAACGACTAGCAAAATCTATCTATTTTTATAATCCATGTTTTCCAACTTGGCAATCTCCATTACTGTTATATTCTAGCATTTTAAGGGTAAATTTATGGGAAATGTCCCTACCATCGTAGTTGCTTGTCTTGCAGTGGCTTTGACAATTCTGTACTTTGTTCTTCCTTCAACAGTACAATTAGCCCTGTTGATCTTTATGGCAGCAGCTTGGTTTTTGGTGCTTATTTGCTGGCTAGCCCACAAGAGCGAACAGTACATGCATAATATTGAAGGGGGATATGGCCACGCTCACGATGAAAAAAAAAAGCTAGCAACTAACTATACTCAACATCAAAACACTGTACAAATTGGCTCAAATGAGATAAACGAGGCAAAAGCAGAGCTTAATGCTGACTTGGAAAATCTGAGAAGTTCACTTGAAAACAAAGAAAGTGAAATTGAAAAGCTAAAGGCGGAAATAACCAATCTTCATACTTTGGTTGAGATTGAAAAGTTAAGAACAGAATTAGCTAACCTAAAGGCTCTTGCTGCAAAGCAAGCCTCCAAGAAGAAATAAACTATTTGCAATGCGGGCAAGAATGTTTCCCGTGATTTTCTTTACAGGAAGGACAACTAATAGCTCCTCCATAGTGACAATTGCACTTGCAACCATCATTTAGCTTCTCTTCTGCAATCAACTAACTAACATAACTTATGCGTCATCTTAATATTTAACGATGTAAAATGCTATTTGTGAAGTATATCATAGGTGGAATCTTTGCATTGCTAGTACTTTTGATTCCTAGTGTATCGATACCGTCTTCGCTAGAGCAGGTAGATAAAAATTTAGTTCCTGAAAGTGATGTTGTTTTACAAAAAGCAGTAATTAACATGAATATTCCGGATAATCCGACACTTCCATTTGGTAGTGTATGGGGAACAGTTCAAAATGCAGCGCCAGGATATCCTGTTGAAATTGAAATTTTCAAGGATGGAAAACCAGTATACTTTGCTCAGACAAACGTGCAGGATGACGGGTCATATCAACAATATTTCCGAGTCATGGCAGTTGAAAACGGTCAAGTTATGCACATTTTTCAGGGAGATTACACTGTTGAAATTTTCAAATATGTGGTAAAAAGCTCCACTGCAACCGCTACTCAAACCTAAATTAGAATAGACGGGCTCGGAGGGCTTCGATCCCTCGACCTGTAACTTAGGAGGCTACCGCGCTATCCATGTTTCGCGTCATAAAGACTCTGCGCCACGAGCCCAGAAAAAATCAAACTTGGTATGCATTTAACTTTATAGAAATCTACTCTGAAATTCAATGCAGCCAAGAACACATTGACATTTAATTACTTAATAGGATCAAAACGGCATCAAACCAGCACTGTTTTAGCATCGATATAATCTTCTCTGTTAGTCAAACCTAAACCCCAAATTAACAAAAAATCACGAAAAGAGATATTCTGATCTGTTTCATTCTTAGATCACAGGTAGACTACAGTGGATTCATCAAAGGGGTTTCTACCATCTTGACAAACATGCGTAATTACAAGTTCAGACTATATCCGAATAATATTATCAAGGCTAGACTGGGGGCTACTTTAGAAGCTTCACGCTGGTTATACAACTACTTGTTGTTCAAAAATCTGCGATCGAGACAAGATATGCAATATGCTCTAACAGAGCTCAAAGAAACTGAACCGTGGTTAAAACTATACCACAGTAAGATGCTTCAGATGATTCCTCACAGGATAGATAGTGCGAGGAGATCATTGATAGAGATGAAAAAGAAAGGGTATGAGGTAGGTAAGCTACAATATGTAACAAGAGATGAATGGAATACCTTTGTCTTCAATCAATCTGGATTCAAGATTGAAAAACACGGTAACACTGACCTATTATGGCTTTCAAAGATAGGATGGGCGGAGATGAGATTGCATAGACTACTACATGGAACCATCAAACAGATAACCATAACAAAGAAGGCTGAAAAATGGTATGCAATAATAACTATAGAAGCAAAGACAGTTTTACCTAAATTCATTGACCTACGAAAGAGTGTTGGCATAGATGTTGGAATAAAGAATTATGCATACGATTCGGATGGAAACGCAACCCCAAATCCAAGGAATTTACAGAAGATGCTGAAGCCATTGAGAAGAATAAATAGAAAGTTGTCAAGAAGAGTCAGGGGTTCATGCAACTACAAAAAGGGAAAACGATGGTTCCAAATTGTACATCAGAGAATTGTCAATAGGCGACGCGACTTTCAGCATAAACTGTCGACGCATTATGCTAAAAATTATGATGTTATATTCACGGAAAAATTGAACCTGCTCTATATGGTAAATAACCATAAGCTTGCCCAGAAAATAATGGATGCAGGATGGAATACATTCAAAAATATGCTAGATTACAAATGCATGCAAGTTGATGTAGAATCGAGGAACTCAACTGTTGATTGTTCCAGATGCGGACATAAGATCCCAAAAACACTTGCTGTAAGAATTCATCATTGCGACCAATGTGGTTTACTCATTGATCGTGATCACAATGCAAGCCTCAATATACTGAAGAGAGGACTGGCTTTGTGGAATCTACCGATGGGGCATCGGGAAATTACGCCTGTGGAGATCTCACAGAGGTCAAAGAAACAGGAAGAACTCCTATCTGTGAGGATAGGACAGCTCACGCGTAATCAAGATTTGAAATTATCATTTCCTGA
>CAYUTC010000003.1:3373-39596 GCA_964447595.1 uncultured Nitrosopumilaceae archaeon | reverse complement strand
TATACTGCCAAAGTAAAAGACACAAATGAAGTCTTTGAAACTACAAGAGAAGCCGATGCAAAATCACATTCTATCTTTGATGCAAATGTAAAATATCAACCAAGACTAATAGCAGTAGGGGAGTCGTGGGTACTCAAAGGACTCGATGACGCATTGCTAAATGCAAATTCAGGTGACAAGCTTACAATCGAGGTTCCACCTGAGAAAGGATTTGGAACACGAGATACAAGCAAAGTCAGAATGATTCCTCTGCGAAAACTAGGTGATGACGCAGAAAAAGTCTCTGTAGGAGATACAATTGAGCTCGATGACCGAACCGGCATTATAAGATTCATAGGCTCAGGTAGAGTCCAAGTTGATTTCAATCACCGATTTGCAGGAAGAACAATACTTTATGATGCAAATGTTGTCAAATCACTTGATACTGATCAAGACAAAATACTAGGTTTGCTTAAAAGGAGATTCCCTCTAGATGAATCAAAATTAAAATTTGAAATCAAAGGAACGCAACTTGATATCACCATTCCCGAAGAGGCAATGATGATGGAAGGTCTTCAGATAGTAAAGCGTTCAATTGCAAATGAGATCTTCAAATTTGTGACAAAACTTGATAAAATAGACTTTGTTGAAGCCTACAATAGGGCAAAACCACAGGAAAAGCCTGTAGAACAAAAAGCTACTGAAGCCAAGCCTGCACAGCCAAAAACAGCCTAACCTATTACAACACACCAGTACTTTTTGCAAGCGCAATAGCCTTTTCTTTGGTCATTTTGACTTGGCTTAGAATGGTATATCTTTCAGGTCTCAGAGATTGTGCAATGGTTAGTGCCTTGGCAAGAATTTTTGGCGAAAGGCCAATCTCTTTTGCAGTAGTTGGTGCACCAACATTTTTGAGCATTTTAATTATCTTCTTCCAGTTTTGTCCTTGTAATTTTGCAATCAAGATTGCACCTATTCCACATTTTTCGCCATGTAACCCAATACCTGGCTTGATGTAATCAACTGCATGAGAGAAAAGGTGTTCTGCTCCAGAACATGGTCTACTACTTCCAGCAATACATGCTGCAACACCAGAACTTATGAGTGCCTCTACTATCATTCTGACATCTGGCTTTTTCTTGAAGTTTTCTGAATTATCAATTACTATTTTTGCGCCCATTGAAGCCAAGTTTGCAGCATAGGTTCCAAAATATTCTCCCACATTGTCTCTTGCAAGTTCCCAATCTCGAACAGCTGTTACCTTTGCCATTAAATCGCCACATCCACTAGCAATTAGTCTTCTTGGCGCTTTTTTTAGAATTTCGATATCAACAAAGACTCCAAGCGGAGCTGTTGCAATTATTGAATACGGTTTATCACCACGTAAGGAAACAAATGGACTTGCAATTCCATCATGTGACGCTGAGGTGGGAATACTAACAAATGGTTTTTTTAAAGTAAATGCAATCATTTTTGCTATATCAACAGAACGACCACCACCAATTCCTATTATCAAATCAGTATTGTCTTTTTTTATTTCACGTAGAATTTTTTTTGCAGACTTGACATCGTTACTTGTAGACAGATGCCAAACATGTTTTATTTTAGATTCAGAGAGTGACCTGGCTACCTTATCGAAAGTAATTTTTCGTACCTGCTCTCCTGAGACAAGAGAAACTTTTCTTGGATTTGCAAGACCTATCAAGAAACTTCCTATATTTCCAATATTTTTCTCGCCTACAACTATCTGTCTTGGAAGCTCCATGACATGAGAAGACATGAATTTTTCTTCAAGCCTGGTTATTTATCGATATCCCATACCAATACAAAGTTATTTAAACAGGTGAAATCATTACCGAATGTATCTCTAGTTAGGGAGAATGTTATTTGTCAGACTATATTGAACAACATACACTACATGGAACAACTACCGTTGGAATTGCATGTGCCGACGGTGTAGTCTTGTGCGCAGACATGCGAGCAAGCGCTGGCTATTTCATAGCCAATAACAATACTATGAAGATCCAAAAGATAGACCATCATGCAGGCTTGACAATGGCAGGTGGGGTTGCAGATGCACAAAACATCACTGATACACTACGATACCACTCTAACATCTTTAGAATAGAAAAACAAGAGTATCTACCAATCAAGTCTATTGCAAGACTTGCATCGCTTATCTTCTTCCAAAATAGGTACTATGGTCTAATTGCTGATATCCTAGTTGGAGGATACGACAAACAAGGTCCGTCATTGTATAACATAGATCCCTTTGGATCTCTTGACAAGAAAAAATTTGTTACAACAGGAAGTGGTTCACCAGTAGCATATGGTCTACTTGAAAGTGAATACCGTGATAACTTGACAGTCGATGAAGCAAAGGCAATAGCGTTACGTGCTGTCAAAGCCGCAATAACAAGAAACATAGGAACAGGAGACGGCATAAATGTTGCAATAATAGATAAGCAGGGATTTCGGCTCTTGACAAAAGAACAGAAGAAAGCCATCATTACGTTATAGTGATTTAATGCAAAGAAACAAGCAACAACGTGAAGTATCACCACTCCCCAATATTATGGGCACAATACTGCAAAGTATACCAAAAGAAGCAGATGTAACCAAAATAGAATATGAAGGTCCACGAATTGCTATCTATACCAAAAATCCTCACTATCTCATGGAACACAACGATGTCATCTCAAACATGGTCAATATCATAAAAAAGAGAATTGTAGTTAGAACTGAAGAATCTATTAGGAAGAGCGAGGAAGAAGCAAGACAGATACTCACTCAAATGCTTCCAAAGGATGCTGACCTGCGAGGTACGTTCTTTGATACTGCAACAGGCGAGCTTACAGTGGAAGTAAAGCGACCATGGTTACTAAACAACAATGAAGCCTTTAACATGGCAGAGCTGGTATCAAAGACAGGCTGGCGTATTAGAATACGAAAAGCCACTACCATACAATCACAAACTATACAGACCATAAACTATAATCTCAAAATTTCATCTACTGAACGAAGCAAACATTTGCGACAGGTAGGAGAACAGATCTTCCGACCAAAACTCTCAGAAGACGCTGAGGTCTCCCTAATTACCCTTGGTGGATTCAGCCAAGTGGGCAGATCTTGTATGTTGCTTACAACACATGAAAGCAAGGTTTTGATAGATTGTGGTGTAAATCCTGGAGCTCGAAGCCCAATGGAGGCATTTCCACGCCTTGACTGGGCAAATATCACACTTGACGAGCTTGATGCAGTTGTCATCAGTCATGCTCATTTAGATCATACAGGTTTCTTACCAGTTCTTTTCAAATATGGTTACAAAGGACCGGTTTATTGTACCGAGCCTACTTTGCCCATGATGAATCTAATTCAACTTGATGCAATCAAGGTGGCTGCCGCACAGGGTAAGATTCCGCTATACTCTGAAAGAGATGTCAAACAGGTCATGAAACAAACCATCTCCTTGCCCTATGGTACCGTCACAGACATCTCGCCTGATATCAAGCTGGTTTTCTCTAATGCTGGCCATATCTTGGGCTCTGCATCATGCCACTTCCATATAGGAAATGGTAACCACAACTTTGTCTATACTGGAGATCTAAAATATGGCAAATCTATGCTCTTTGAGAGTGCGTCATGGAATTTCCCAAGAGTTGAGACTCTTCTCATTGAGAGCACTTATGGTGCAAAAGAAGACATCCAGCCTACACGAGAAGAAGTAGAATCTGCATTTATTAAATCAGTAAATGAAATACTACGAAACGGCGGTAAGGTCTTAATTCCAATTCCTGCTGTTGGTCGAGCACAAGAACTAATGATGGTAATTGATCAATACATGAAAACAGGCCAGCTCATGGAGGCGCCAGTTTTTACAGAAGGAATGATCGCAGAAGCTACTGCAATTCATGAAGCCTATCCTGAATATCTTGCGCGAGACCTTAGGCAAAAAATCTTGGAAACAGACGAAAATCCATTTGATTCTGAATACTTTACAAACATAGAACATGCAGATGCACGAGAAGAACCATTACGTGAAGGTCCATGTATCATTATGGCAACCTCTGGTATGCTCGAAGGTGGACCAGTACTTGAATACTTTAAGAACATTGCACCAATACAAAAGAACAAGATACTGTTTGTTTCCTATCAGGTAAATGGTACGTTAGGCAGAAGAGTGCTTGATGGCTCAAGACAAGTATCAATTGTGGGCAAGGAGGGAAAGATCGAGGTAATTAACATAAACTGTTCTACAGAAAAACTTGATGGATTTAGTGGTCATAGCGACTATAACCAATTAATGTCATATGTGCACAAGCTCAGACCGAAACTTCGAAGAGTAATTGTAAATCACGGCGAAAGAAGAAAATGCGAAAATCTTGCCAGCTCAATTCATCGCATGTTTAGAATTGCAACAACATGTCCACAGGTACAAGAAGGCCTGCGATTACTTTAGATCGTATTCTGCTCTCCAAATTTTTACACCGGTTGGTGTAACAATGATTCTTTCTTCTCCAAGTCTCGCAATGTCAGCATCGTTATTTCTTGCAATGTTGTAGATTTCCTCAACTGCCTTTCTTAACTCGTCTACATTTTTTTGTGCAAGAGGAGTAACTCGCAAAACTAGGATCATTCCCTTTTTGATATCTTCCTTTACAGTATGGACGTCGCTATAATCTCTTAGTGTGATTGCCTTGAGATAAGTCGGTACCTTCTGTGTTTGCATCCTAATGGGTATGCCCCTTACTCCCTCAAAAAGCCTTTGTAGTCAATTGCAATTCACAGACTAGCTTGCGCGACTAAATTCGGTATTTGAGGTATTCAGATTCCAAAATAGCCGTAGTAGAAATTTCAGAGTTTGTATCATTTTTCTGTATCAGTACGATACCTGTCAAATCTTTGGGTGCATCAGAATATCGAAATGTGATTGCAGCAGCCAATCTCAAATTATTTTCAGAATCATTTCCACGCAAAAGTGACACTGGACCTACATGATCCTTTGTTTCAAGTAAAAGGTCGTCAGCTAGTGCAAGAGCATTTAGCATTTCATTTTCATCTCTGTTTCTTCCCACAATTAATTTTGTTTTTGTATCAAATCTGAAATGTCTCCCAATTTTTAGCAGATCAATGTCATTTGTTGTTGGAGTCTCAGTATGTTTGAAGAGATCTTTTGCACGAACTGAAAATTTTGGGTCTGTAAGAAGACAACCACCTCCCGCATTTGGAGGATTTTCAAAACCAAATTCGTGAGCTAATCTTAGCTGCTCTTTTCTTGAACGACCACGAATCATTCCAAGATTTTCTCGTTTGATAAGGCCAGATTTCTCCGGCTCAGTTGGAGGCAAAAGTGCTCCAGAAAGCGGTCGTATAATCTTGCCCTCAAGTCCAGACTCTTTTTCTATTGTTTTGAGTGCCGGTCCATGTTGTGACATTGGTCGTTGACCTAAAACTTCACCTGAAATGATAAACTCTGCACCAATGTCATCCATAACTTTCTTTCCAGCTTTGAACATCATTGCTCTGCAATCAATGCAGGGATTCATGCCGGAACCAAATCCATGTTTTGGATTTTTTAACATCTGAATGTACTCATCACCAAGGTAAACTGTCTTGAGATCTACATCTAAAACATCTGCTGTCTCACGAATCTCAAAACCACAACCCCTTCCACAATCAAAATCACAAAACGGAGTCTTGATCGCAACAGCTGTTACATCAAAGCCTTGGTTTTGCATCATTTTTACAGCTAGCCTGCTATCGAGTCCTCCTGATAGTAACGCTACAATTTTCTTTTTTTCTTCCACAAGAAAAAACCTCTGTTTCCAGTATCTAAACGTTGCAGCAAACATAAATTGAGACAACTCAAAGTTTGAAACTATGCAAAATCGAAGGAAAAATCTCTTAAAGTTTTGCAACAAACTCGAATGCGATACACTGGTCGCCTTTGAACCTGAAAATCTCTTTTACATGACTGGTTTTTGGGGAGAGGCAATAGGGGTCTTGGAGAAGGACGGAGTAACCATCATAGCCCCAGAACTTGAGGTAGGTCGTGCCAAAGAGGAATCAATTGACTGTAAAATAGGAAAATCAGATCGTGGTAAGGGTTCCATATCCACTCTAATTGATCTAATACGGGGAAGCAAGGTTTGTACTGATACCAATAACCATGATGTGATACAATCACTCAAGAAGAACTTGCCACGAGTTAGGCCATCAACAGAGCCATTTTACCAAGCGCGTCAAGTAAAAGATAAGAGTGAAATTCTAATTCTAAGAAAATGTTCCTCTATTCTTGATGAAATGTATGAGCTATGTGTTGATGAAATAAAAATTGGTATGTCAGAGGTTGAGCTTCAAACAATTCTAATGTCATATGCAATGGAAAGAGGTGCGTTTGCAACAGGTTATAGATCAGCACTCAATCCTCTAATTATTGCAGGCGGACCAAATGGTGCTCTTCCTCATGCACAGGTAACACAGCGGCGATTTCAAGATGGGGACATGATAGTGGTGGATCTTACTTTGCGTTACCAAGCATATGTCTCCGATGCCACAAGAACTTTTGGTCTTGGTACAATATCTTCTGAAAAAAGAAAAGTGTACGAAATAGTAAAGCAATCGCAAAAAGCAGGTCTTAGAGCTGTCAAACCAAATATGTCCTGCAAGTCAGTCGATGATGCGTGTCGAAAATTTATTACAAAAAAAGGATATGGCAAATATTTCATACATTCTACTGGACATGGAATTGGTCTTGAGGTTCATGAGCTTCCAAACATTGGCCCGTCAAGTAAAGCAATTTTATCCAAAAACATGGCAATAACAGTAGAACCCGGAATATATCTGCCAAAAAAGTTTGGAATAAGAATTGAAGATTCTATCATAGTTGGTAGCAAAGTCGAAGTTATGCACAAGTTTACAAAAGATTTAGTCGTAATCTAATACCACAACTTTTATGATTTTTAGGCAGTAATCCTACAAAATTCTAGACAGTTAATAGTTCTCAAGACATGATACTGCTTGTAAGTTAGCCACTCTCTAAATTCGGTATTTGAATCTCTCAACTTGAAATGAACTAGAATTTTCTTTCTATTTGATGATTTTACCATGCTTTTGAGAAATTCTTTTGCCATTTTTTCTCCGCTGGAATTTGCATCGACTGAAATTTCCTTTGTACTCAAACATGAGTTCTACTTTTAGAAATTATTTGTGTTGCAGTATGTCACATTGCATTGAGACACAATTGTGATAAATATAGCTTAAAATCGAACAATCTTCTATAGGGATTTTTTGAATCGACGCTCTATTTCACGAAAAATTAATTTTGCTATTTTTGATTTGTCTTTCCATCCTGATACTGATTCTTTTTTAGAGTCAACAAAAATTACATTGTTTTGATTTGGATTTTTTTGATATTTCGAACCTATATCATTTGCAACTATTAAGTCAGCATGTGTTTTGTTTAATTTTTTACGGGCGACGGTAATCAATTTTTGTTTTGATATGTTGGTTTCTGCCTTAAATCCAACCAAAAACGTATCCTTTTGAATTTTCTTGATCTCGTCGATAATTTTTGGAGTCCTTTTCAGTTTTACAACAATTTTATCAATGTTGCTTTTGATCTTTGTTTTATTTGGTTTTTCTACGATATAATCAGAGACTGCAGCAGCCAAAATTACAACATCAAATCCTTGTTTCATTTCTTTTTTTACTGCATCTGACATTTCTTTGCTTGTTTGTACTCTGACAACTTTGACACCCTTTGGTAAAGGTTCCGTGCCAGGTCCATAGATGAAAGTGACTCTGGCACCACTTGAGACAAACTCATTTGCAAGCAAGACGCCGGTCTTACCTGAGCTTTGATTGGTTATGATTCGTACAGGGTCAATGTATTCAACAGTAGGACCAGCTGTTATGAGAACTCGTTTTCCCTTTAAAATCTGAGACACGCCAAATTTTTTGAGCACAAAATCAAGCACCTCTTCAGGCTCTGCAGCCTTTGCCTTTCCCTCAACAAATTGAGGAGCAATAAAATCAACCTTGTCCTCAAGAAAAGCAATATTCTTGATAACTGATGGATTTTCATACATTGATTGATGCATAGCAAGAGAAATTACAATAGGAATCTTTGATCCAAATCCAACACTCAAAACAGTGGCAATTGGAGTATCATCTATTCCATTTGCTAGCTTGCCTAAGGTATTTGCAGTACAGGGATATACCACAATTAAATCAGAATTTTTGTAATCTGCTACTTTGATATGTTCAAGATTGCCAGTTAATTTAGTAATTACTTCATTTCCAGTAGCCCACTTGAAGTAGCTTGGCTTGATTAAATCCGTTGCAGCCTTGCTTGCAACACAGGTAACATTGGCGCCATGTCGCATGAATAATCTTGCAAGCTCAATTGCTTTGTATGCCGCAACACTCCCAGTTATGCATAATACAATTTTTTTTCCTGTAAGCTCAGTACCGTCTGAGCTGACAATGTCAAGTGAAGGATGATCACGCAATTTCTTTTTTCAACCTTTCAAATTCTGATTTATCCATAGAAAATGAATGTTCATGTGTTGGAAACTTGCCAGACACTACATCATTTTTGTACGACTCGACAGCTTTTACTATATCTGATGCAAGCTCACAATATCTTTTGGCAAACTTTGGTTTGATTTTTTCATACAATCCAAGTACATCGTGTACAACCAATACCTGTCCATCGCAGTCAGGACCGGAACCTATTCCAATTGTTGGAATCTTGATGGCCTCAGTGAGTATCTTTGAGACCTCCTTTGTGACCATCTCTAAAGCTATGCTAAAAGCACCAGCTTCTTCGAGTGCTTTTGCGCTCTCAATTAATCTGATGGCAGAATCCTTTGTCTTTGCCTGTACCTTGTAGCCCTCTTGCAAGGTAGTAGTTTGAGGCTGAAACCCTATATGGCCCATTACGGGTATGCCAATTTCTACAATTGCCCTCACGGTATCTTTAATTTCAATTCCGCCTTCTAGCTTTACTGCGTCTGCTCCTGCCTTGATTAGCCTGCCTGCATTTTCTATTGCTTGTGATTTGCTAGCTTGGTAAGACATGAAAGGCATGTCTGCTATTACCATTGCATTTTGTCTGCCTCTGCTTACGGCTTCTGTAAAAAAATACATCTGATCCATTGTAACAGGAATGGTACTATCATAGCCCAACATTACCATCCCGCCACTATCTCCAACAAGCAAGATATCAACACCTGCCTTGTCACAAAGCTGGGCAGTGGTATAGTCATAGGCAGTTATGACGGTAATTTTCTTTGTGCCTTTCATCAAAAGAATATCCTTGACTGATTTAGGCATTAGCTAATCTCCCAAGATTATTTTTGATTGCAAGGATAGACTTGACCAAATTTTTCTTGTTTTCAAATTGAAACTTCTTCTTGGTATTACCAGATATCTTCAGTGTCTTGCATGTATGAACTAAAAGTTGCATTCCTCTAATCACGTTATCAACTATGGTGATGTCAGCAGTCTGAGCTGTTCGAGATAACGGATTGAGATCAAACGTTATTACTTTTTTTCCGAATTTTTTCAGCGCAATGGTTCTGTCCCCATCTTCCAGGGGCACAAGTACAACATCTGCAGTAAATATGCCTCGCTCATCCACAATTCTTCTTGCACTGTCTAATTTTGGAATCTTTCTTGAAAATTTTGGCTCCAATCCAAGAACTTCTTTTGCTCCATTTTTTCTAAGAACTGCAGCAATTGTCTTTTTTCTTTTTTTGCTTGCATAAAACAGGTTAACTTCAATTCTTGCACCGGTAATCCTTGCAAGTTGTACAATTTCTTTTGCACAAAGAGCAGCAAAATTGCCGTTTACTGAAATTACAGGTGATTTGGCCAAAAATAGCTCTTTTGCTGCTGCTTTTATGGCATCCTGAGAGGATTTGAGAGTCTTCTCACCTATGAGATAATCAAATGTCTCGCCTCTCCCATGCGCCAAAAGCCCTTCTTCGACTACCAAACCATTTTTGTATCCATGAACTAATTTTTCTCTAATGTTGAGGGATGCTGCCCTAGGATGCGACTTTGGAATTAACACTAGGAGACTCTGACCCCGCTTTTGTCAATCTCGGTTTTGATTATAATTCCATCATTATATTTCTCTAAAATTTCTAGTATTTTATCTTCTTTTGATTTTGGTATCAACGTAAAGACGGTCTCTCCAAACATTGCAATACCGCATTTGAATCCATGTTCTTGGAGGTCATCTATGACTTGTTGCATCTTGGGAGTTATGACTCCAATATACTTTGCAAACTCAAGTGACATGTCAAGAAATTCCATCTGATCTCTTGACTTTAGCAGCTTTGATACCATCTTACCTCCAAGACCATTTATTCTTGAAAGACTATTCTTGATGAATCTCTTTGTCGATATGGGAGAAAAACAAATTACAATTGCAGAATAATTCGTACGAATCTTTCTTAAACTTCCTATGCCGGGTGCCCCATGTTTTGTTCTGATCTCAAAACCGCCATGATATGATGATAAAACAGTTCCTAGACCTGTCTGGCAATAAATCTCAGCGTTGTGCGCTATCTGACCTACCTGAGTTCGGGAAAGATTTGTTCCAAGTGCCTTGTTTAATGCAAACGCCAAAGATAGGGCAACAGCTCCACTGGAACCTAGTCCATAACCTATGGGAATTCTAACATCATGCACTATTTCCAAAAAATAATTTTCATTTGTAATTTTCAAAAATTCTTTTGCAACATATTCTGATACGTCAGTATTATCTGATTTGTAGCTTGTTACAGTAATTCTAAAACCTGGTTTGGTGGAACTTGTGACCTTGACTTTGGTTGTTACGCCTTCCTTTATGCAAAATCCTGCTCCAATAGACCCTTTTTGCTTGGGTTCTCTTGGTGATACCTCTGCCTTGAAAAAACCTGTGATGTGTCCTGGTGCAAAGACTACTGCTTGCATGAGTAATTTAAATTTAGATAAAAATATAAAAATAATGATTATATTATTTATATTAGTATAAATTGACTAAATTCATTAGGCGTTTGCAGAAGATTGGCAGCAGCATCCTAGTATCATTGCCAATTGAATGGGTTGAGTTAAACAAGCTAGAAAAAAGCGATGAGGTAGAGCTTGAAACTGGCGCTAACAGCATTTCCATCACACCTACTGGAAACAGCAAACCACCAAAGGAGGTAGTCATAGAATATCCAGTCTCTAAACAAGAAAACATTAGCGCCGATGTTACAGGTGCATATCTTCTTGGTTATGACATCATAAAAATAAAAGGTAAATCTGTTATCTCAATTGAGGACAGGGAAAGAATTCGTGGACTAATGCGACGACTTGTTGGCATGGAAATTGTAGATGAAGATGCATCAAATGTGAACGTACAATTTCTTTTGGATGCTACAACTCTAAACCCAGACAAAATTCTAAAAAGAATGAGTTCGATTGCACTTGGGATGTTTCGAGATACAATAAATTCACTTGCTTCTGATGACAAAAGTGTTCTACAAACAATTCCAAGCAGAGACGATGAAATAGACAGACAATATTTCTTACTTGTACGATTGATCCGAAGTGCAATGGTAGACAAAAAACTTGCAACTGCATTAAATCTTGGAAATATTGATATTTTGGATTACAGAATTGCCGCCAACTTACTCGAGTCTGCAGGGGATACGATTCTGGAGCTTGCAAACTCTATTCAAGAACTTGCTGCTACAAAAACTAATCTAACAAAATTTCATACAATTGCATCTGCAATAGAAAACATTCACGAAAAAGCAATTACATCATTTACAGAAAATAATAGGCTTCTTGCAATCGAAGCAATAACATTGCAACGAAATTATCAAAAGAAAATTTCAGATATTCGTACTTCACTTGAGCCAAAAAAAGAAATATCATTGCAGATTTTAGATTTGGTCTATACACTTGAAAAACTTGCAAGATGTTGGGCAGACATTGCAGATTTAGTAAAACCAGTTTATACGTGAATCTTATTCTTTATTGCATAAGTTAGTACTGCACATATAGTCTTTGAATCAATTATTTTGCCTGTCATAATCATTTTTACTAGTTTTTTAAAATCAATTTTTACTACTGAAATTATCTCATCCTCATCAAGCTTTAGATTTGAGATTTTGTTGATACCAGAAGCTACAAAGCAATGAATTACCTCTGTGTTATAGCCAATTGAAGGGTAGTATCTCACAAGAGGAGTCATCTTCTTTGCGGAATATCCTGTTTCTTCTCTAAGTTCCCTGAATGCACAATCTCGGGGAGATTCACCCCTATCAAGGGTTCCTGCAGGAATCTCAAGTACAAAACCATGAGGAAAACGATGTTGTTTTACCATCAGCACTTTGTCATATTCCATGGCAAGAATTGCTGCAGCACCTCTGTGTTCTATTACCTCTCTTGTAACTTTGCGTTTGTTAAGAGATAGAGTGTAAACATTCAGAGAAAGAACTTTGCCTTCAAAAATTTTCCTTTTCATAAAATCATGACTGAAGTATGTGTTATGAATGTATCTTGGGTGTTAGATGCAATTTTTTTGATTTTTTTGCCTGCTCAATTGCATCTTTGACCCATTTTTGTGAAAATGTTATCATCTTTGGTATGAACAAATCTGCCGCTTGCACTCCTTCTACAGAATGAACTTTCTGAACCATGTCATCAATCATAAAAAGATTGTCGCTGTACATGAAAAGAACAATATAGTTTTCATGAACAAATGGTCTTTGCAAAAATGATGATGAAAATTCTTTTCTAAGTTTTTCTAGTGTAGTTCTAATATCTTCAGGTACACTGACAAGTATTGCAAAGGGGATGTATTCTCCCATTTTTCGTGGGTCATAAATCAAAGTAAATTGTATCGCTTCATCATTTTGTAGTTTTTCAATTGATCTGGCAACGGTCTTTGTTGAAAAACCTGATAGCTTTGCAATTTCTTCTATCTTTAACCTGGGATCTTTTAGTAAAATGTTTATCATTTCTAAATCAGTTTTGGTAAGATCAGATCGTATCTCTGGATTTCTTGCCTCAAATACATTTAACACCCTGACATCTTTTAGAAGATTTTTTGCAAGCTCCATTTTTTGTGCAGGATCATCTCTTACTACGATACTGCATACAGTGACTCCACCAACACAGGGTACTACAAAGAATGGTTCTCCAACCAATCTTATCTTGTTTAAAATATCGTCAAGCTCTTTTCCTATTACAACAAAATACAGTACACTGTATCCAAGTACAGGAGGCTCGATCTTGAGGTTAAACTCTCTGATGATTTTTCTATCAATCATCTTTTGGATTCTAGACTTGATTGCAACGCCAGAAATTCCGATCTCTTTGCCTATCTGCCTGTCGGGTGTTCTGCAGTTATCCACTATGTGAGTGAGAATCTGCATATCTAATTTGTCCATTTCTTATAGAATCACCTTATTCTTGTTAATAAATAGAACATCCTATATTTATAATTGTCCTATCTGTTAAGTAAATGATGGTAAAGTATTAAATATTGGACTAATTCTTGATCACACATGGATTATCGGGCGCAGATTGGTATTAGATTTATCACTAGACGAAAAGGTAGTCTAATAGCTGCGTGTCTTGCAATTGCAATTGCGATTTTGGTAGTTCAGGTAAACTCTGTGATTTTCCAGGGCTTGTATGATGCTATTATCCGAGATTTGATAAATTATCGATTCGGGCATGTGTTTATTTCAAAACGAGGTGACTTTATCACACGTTCAGATTTTATGCTAGTCAACTGGCTTGAAAGAATTCCGTGGGTTCAAGCAGCTGCACCAAGACTTGAATATTCTGCACTCTCCATTAATTCAACAGTAAATGGTCAGCTGATACAAGATCATAATGCTCCAGTTCCAGTACTTGGTGTAAAACCGGAATGGGATGTAGCGGCATCAACACTTGATAAAACCGTACAAGGTCAGTATGTATCCTCAAGAGACTCGATTGTTCTAGGCGCACTAGTTGACAGAGATCTCGGGTATCCACAAATCGGTGACACTGTAAAGATAAAATTCAAGGACCAATTTGGCAGAGATGTCCTTAAAAGATTTGTAATCGTTGGAATTTCGCAGACTGCAGGAGGTCAAGGAAATGATAACGGAGTCATAATCAACATTGATACTTTACGTGAAATCATGGATAGACCAGGTCAAAGCTCAGAAATTATTGTAAGATTAAATGATCCATCAAAAGCAAACGATGTCAGGGATCTGTTTCTTAGTGCATTTCCATCAAGTGCAGACAAATTCAAAGCTCAGACAATTGAAGAAGCTGCTGAGGTACAACTTGCCGGTTTTCGATCAGGCATTGCGTTAATTAATCTAGTAGGACTTTTTGGTATGATATCATCTGCATTTGGTGTAGTAACAATTCAGATGATGCAGGTAACAAGCAAGACGCGCGATATTGGTGTAATGAGAGCAATCGGTTCTCGTAGAAAGGATATCTTATTGGTGTTTATCTTCCAGGGGATAGTGATAGGTGCCATCGGGGCTGCCATGGGAACAGGTCTAGCACTAGGTTATACAACATATGCAAAGGAGACCCACATGACGTTTAATGGAAGTTTGGCCCTTGAGGTCAAGTACAACTGGACTGGTCTAGTTCAAACCGATATCACTGCATTTGCACTTGCTATTGTGGCATCGATTTACCCTGCATTCAAAGCTACAAAACTACAACCAGTGGAGGCTATGCGGACTGCCTGAAAATGTTCTTGAGGTACACAATTTGGAAAAGATGTACGGTCAAGGTGATACTGCCCTTCATGCATTACAAAACATCAACTTCACTGTAGGAAAGGGACAGTTTGTTCTCATAGTTGGCAGCTCTGGCTCTGGCAAAACAACTTTGCTAAATATGATAGGTCTACTTGACAGGCCAACAAGCGGCAAGGTTATAATTGATGGAGTGGATACCTCCACTCTAAACGATAACCAACTTTCAGCGTTTAGAAATTCAAAACTTGGGTTCATATTCCAATTCTCAAATTTGCTCTCTGACTTGACAGTTTTAGAAAATGTTCTATTGCCAAGAAAAATTCAGAATACTATAGCTGGTGCAGAAGAAGAAGCAAAAACACTTCTAAAAACAGTTGGCCTTGAACCTCAACTCAACAAATTTGCAAATAAAATTTCTGGTGGGCAAGCTCAAAGAGTAGCCATTACACGGGCCTTGATAAACAAGCCAGCCATTGTTTTAGCTGACGAGCCAACAGGAAACTTGGATTCGCTATCAGCAGAGACCACGGTCCATCTTTTAAAATCATTGAACAGAAAACTTAACCAAACTTTTATCATAGTAACCCATGACAGGCCACAATTTGGTGAAGTTGACAAAATAATAACGATAAAAGACGGCAAGATTGTCGAGGGGGAGCTGGAGGCAAGTTTAGCATGAATTACAAATTACTCCTAGTGTCAGTCATACTTGTAAGCCAATTTGCAATACTTCCAAGTTACGGACAGAGTGCTCCAGAACAACTAGCACCAGGAGAATCTCCATTTGAACATGGATTTACTGACGTCAAGTTTCTCAATGCCTACTTTGGCTATCCAAATCAAAAGATTGAAGTTCAACCAGGTGACCAAAATGTTCCACTAACCATCCTGTTTTCTAACGTAGGTACAGAAGACATTGCTGGAATTCGTGGATTTCTCAGTTTGCCTGTGGGATTTTCTGCAGCTACTCCTCTAGTTGAAGGGCTAATCGAGGCAGACAATTCCCAGACTGCTACCAGTGGCAATTCGTTCACCCTGACTTTTTTTGTAAACTTGGACAAGTCACTGACTATACATGCCTATTCCGGTACGGTCAAACTCACCTATACAAGAGTTAGGGAAAATGGGCTTCGTAATGCCTTTTTTGACTTTAACTTCAAGTTACCAGGAAAAAGTGTTCTAAACATGAATGCCGAGAATTCATTCATCCAGCCTGCTGCAAATAACCAAGTCACCGTACAAGTTTCTGATTCTGGCACTGCTCCACTTAACAATGTAGACATTACACTAAATTCACTTGCCAACTCGACCATGGGATCTAATTTGCAAAATGTTGTAATAGATCAACACCATTGGAACATTGGTACCGTTGATGCACTATCAACAGGTACATTTTCATTTAATATTTTTGTACCACAGGGTGTGGCAGGGCAAACTTTGCATATACCATTGACCCTGAGGTACTTTGACGGACAGGGAAATCAGGTAACAACTGATAGATTAATAGACCTCATTGTAGGACCTGCAAACTCAAATTTCATAGTCAAACTATCGACCCCCCCTTATGTCATGATGGGAATAATGCAAAATCTCACCGTGGGATTGCAAAATCTCTCACCGTCAAAGATATCAGACATATCTGTTACACTTCAACCAAGCTCATCTGATCTGAGAATTCTTCAAGATCCAAGATGGTTTGTTCACGAAATAAAACCATTAGAGGGCACTGCACTAAACATTCCTGTATTTGCTGATCAGAATATAGCAAACCAAGCAGTAAACTTTGATGTAAATATCCAGTATACAAAAGACGGTTCCACAGTTATAGAAAAACAGAGCTTTGCAACATATATCAGACCTGTTATCGATGTCTCAGTCTATGGAGTCCAGATTTCAGTGATTGCAAACCAGCAAATGATAATTGGAAATATTCTAAACCAAGGAAACACTAAGGGCCAGTTTGCCATAGTGACAATTCAGCCACTGGAGGGTTCTGCCATAAAGGAGACAACACAGTATATTGGAGATATTGACATTGATGCTCCAACGCCATTCAATGTTCCGGTACAATCAACAAATGGGCAGTTATCCGGAGACCAAAAGATTCTGGTAACTATAACATACAAGGATACGTTACTACAATCTCATACCATAACTCAGATAGATACTGTATCCTTTGGAGCCCCTGCACCACAATCCAATGTAAACACATCCCAACTACAGCTAGTGATTCTAGTTGCTATAGCAGGGGGAATTGGCGGAATTGTCTTTAAGATAAAGAAGAAATCTAAAGTGCCAATAGAGAAGAAAGTGCAAGAGGCAAGCTAAAGTTATTATTTAGAGGACGGTCGCGTTTTGATTATGACCTGGGATGAGATCGAAGTCCCAAAAGAAGTTCGTCCCTTCATGTTAGAAGAGGCAGAGCAAACCACATTGGGTCAAAAAAATGGTGCTATTCGACAGTATCGGTATGGCAATTTGCACATCAGAGAATACGAAGACAAGTATCTAATACACATAGACAAGGTTGATCCTCGAAAAGATCCTCTTGGTCACCTGTTCTTTGATGCACCGGAATTCTTGGTTGGCATTGGAAGTGCATTGTGGGGTGGAAAAAAAGCTGCATCAGACATTTTCAAGTTACAAAAGAATATTCCTTTTGCAAAAAGTACTGCCATCTTTGCTGGCTTTTTAGCATCTGTAGCGGCTGGATATGTTGGATATTCTCTTGTAAGGAAGCTGAAAGATTTCTAGGAGGAAATTGATATCACAAAAATTCGAACATTTAGAACTTTTCTCAAACTTTTGCCGCTTGTTATAGCTTTACGAAAAGACAGAAGAGAATGGGTAAGAAAACAGGGGAAAAATGTTAATACAAAACGATATCAAAAAAATGCTCGCAAGGCTCTCAAAACTTTTGTCTCCCTTGGTCCAGTTTACATCAAACTTGGTCAGTGGCTTTCTTCAAGAGCTGATATACTACCACAACCATACATGGAAGAGCTTGCAAAACTTCAGGATGAAGTTCCAGCAGCCCCATTTGATTTGGTAAAACCAATCATTGAGCATGATCTTGGTTCCATTGATAGAAGCTTTGACTATATTGACACTAATGCTGTTTCAGGAGCTTCGCTTGGGCAAGTGTATCGCGGAAAGATAAGAGGACAGGATGTTGTTGTTAAAGTAAAGAGGCCAAACATAGAAAAAGTAGTAGAGGAAGACATTGCGGTTCTCAAGAAAATTGTTCCATTTGCCATGAAATTTGTAGATCCAAACTTGAAATATTCTGCAGAAGCCATGCTGTCACAATTCATAGAAACTATCCATGAAGAGATGGATTATAGTATAGAATCGCAGAACCTAAAGACAATCAAGAGAAACTTGCATAACTATCCCAAGGTAATAATTCCTTCAGTTCTAGATGACTATTCAAGCAAAAACGTTCTTGTCATGGAATATGTTCCAGGAATAAAGATTACCAATGTCAAGGCACTTGACGAAGCAGGAATCAATAGGGAACAAATCATAGTTCGGGCTCACAAGGTCTTTTTTACAATGCTTTTACGCCATGAGATGTTTCATGCCGACCCCCATCCTGGAAATATCTCAGTTACAAACGATGGCTCTCTGATACTATATGATTTTGGCATGGTTGGAAAGCTGGATAGCAAGACACGACTAAAACTGATACGACTCTATCTTGCACTGGTGGAAAAGGATCCATCAAGGACTGTGAACGCAATGGATGATCTTGGCATGCTAATGCCAGGATATGACAGAGGAATCATAGAGCAAGGGATAGGACTCTCGATTCAGGCCCTTTATGGAACCAAGGTTGACAAGATGGAGGTCAAGGCACTAATGGAGCTTGCAAATAAAACCATGAGCAGATTTCCATTCAAACTTCCAAAACATCTTGCACTATACATGAGGATGGCATCAATTCTTGAAGGAATATATCTTACACACAAGGTAAATTTCAGATTCATTGGAGTCTTGCAAAATATTTTGGAAGAAGAAAACATTGTAAAGGATGCATATATCGAGGAACTCAAACTTGGATTCAACAGATTTGTAAAATCAGTTGATGCTGCAATAGCAGTTGTACCTGAGATCAAAAAATTCCTAGAGGAAAACAGGAGATTGAGGGAGAATCCTCCCAAATCAAAACATTTTTTGATTGCTGGAAGCATTTTATCTGCAGCAGTCTTTATTGGCTCTACTGTTCTTTATACAGTAAACAGCTTGGTTGGGGAAATTGGAATGATAGGCTCGGTAGCTATAATGGGAATTTCTATTGCGTTAAAAGAACGTTAGCTATTCTATTGTAATGTTTTTTCCAGTTTTGATTGGTATTGTTAGTGTTAGTACTCCGTCGCGATATTTTGCTGAGGCACCAAGGTCCTCGTCCTCTTTTACACCCATTGGCAGCCTTATTTTCTTGTCTATTATGTTTGGTCTTTGGCGCCAGATTATAGTGCCATCCTCTATTGTTTCACGCTTGGCTGAAATTGATAAAATGTTGCCATGAATTCGTAGCTTGATGTCCTTTTTATCAAATCCTGCAATGTCTATTGTTACCACAAGACTGTCATTGTGTAATACGATATCTACTGGAGGAAGGATAAATTCATAGAATTCCCTTGACTTGTTGCCTATTTCTTTTATGACTTCTTTTACCATGTGATAACCCAAGCCCATTTTGTTATTTTTAGCCTTTTTTGGTTATTAAACGTTAGTCAAATTTACAATTTATCTACTTCCCTACCTAACAGGACTTGATGATTATCGTCATAGAAGGTTTTGATCAAGCTGGAAAAAAGACACAATCAAAACTTTTGGCGAATTTTTTGAGGACAAAAAATATCAAATCCAAAATATTCAACTTTCCAGATTACACCACTCCGATAGGAAAAGAGATAAGACGATATCTTTCTGGAAAGAGGACTTTTCCTCCACAAGTGATTCACTGTCTTCTTGCTGCAAACAGGTGGGAGAGGGCAAAAGACATCTCTGAAACTCTTTTAGAAAATAATGTTGTTATCATGAATCGATATTATCAATCAAATCTTGTATATGGCATAGTAAACGGTCTTGATATTGCATGGCTTGAAAATTTGGACCGGGGAATACCAAAAGAAGATCTAGTCATATTGCTTGATGTTACCACAACAGATTCGTTTTCCCGCAAAAAAGAAAGACGTGACAAGTTTGAAGAAAACCAAGAATTTGCGCAAAAAATTACTGCGCAGTATCGTAAACTAGCAAAGGAGTTTGGATGGCATGTTATCAATGCATCACGACACAAAATGGAAGTCCATCAAGATGTCAAACAGATTGTTTTAAGATACATGGAAAAGTAACATGGCAAAAAAATACCTCCAGATAGTTGACCCAATTCATGAATTCATCAATGTTTACAGCCACGAGATTGATATCATAGACAATCCAATCTTTCAACGATTACGAAGAATAAGACAACTTGCAGGAGCTCATCTTGTTTATCCTGGAGCACAACATTCAAGATTCGAGCATTCACTTGGAACCATGCATATTGCAAGTCAGGCAGCATCAATACTCAAGGAAAAAAGCTACCTTGATTCTGAGGATATAGAAAACCTTCGGCTTGCAGCTCTATTACATGACATTGGACATGGTCCTTTCTCGCATCTCTTCGAAGAAGTATTACAAAAAAAGAAGAAAATTTCTCATGAAAAGATAGGCGAGAAACTTATTCTCAAGTCGGAAATAGGGGACTTGATCTCAGAGGCTGGTTTTGACAAGGTGTTTGTTAGCAAATTGGCATTTGGCAATTCAAAACATCCATTCATGAATGAGATAATCTCAGGAGGACTGAGCGCAGACATGATGGATTATCTGCTTCGTGATGGTTATTTTACCGGAGCAGAGCATGCAAGAATAGACTTTAAGAGAATCATAAATTCACTTGATGTTTATCAAAAAAAGCTTTCTTTGAATAAATCTGCACTTCATTCCTTTGAGTCAATGATGATCTCGCGATATCAGATGTTTCGAGCAGTATATTTTCACAAAGCTGTGCGGGCAGGAGAAGTAATGTTGCTTCAATCAATGTTGCTTGCAGATGAAGATCTTGGTCTTACTACAACTGATCTGAAAAGATATGTCCAACTAACAGACGAGTTTGTCATTTCAAAGCTCATTTCATTACCGAAGAAAAATTCTGAGCTAAAACGCGCAAGTCAGCTTGCACTGGATTATCAGGAGCGCAGACTGCTAAAATGTGTCTATGAAAAAATTTTCATGAAACCTAGGATGGGTAGGATCAACGCCGCAGAATTACAACATAATATTGCAAAAAAAGCAAAGGTAGATGAGGCCGAAATATTTATCGATATATCAAAGACACCATCAATTCCTCTAACACCCTCAAAAAAGGAATCACGGTCAATAATTCTCACATCAGTACACAAGATGGGCCCAAAAGAAGCATATGAGCTGCCAATTTCGGAAATTCCTTTGGTATCGGCAATCTCTGGATTTATGGACATACTTCGAGTCTATACAAGACAACAATTTAGAAAAAAGGTTGAAATGGCAGCACAAGTCATCCTTGGTGAAAACAAATAATGAGAAAAATAATTGTCATAAAACTGTCTGGAAGCTTGTTTGGTATGGATAATACCAAAACACTCAAGCAGTTTGCCGAATTTTTTGCAAAGGTAAGCAAAATTTGCCAGCCAATAATAATTGCAGGCGGAGGAAAAATTGCAAGACATTACATCTCACATGCAAGGTCTTCTGGTGCAGACGAATCCACACTAGATGAGCTTGGCATAGAGGTCTCGCGCCTCAACGCAAAATTATTGATATATGCATTACAAGATAGGGCATATCCTCATCCTCCAACGAATCTAAAAGAGGTTGCAAACGCTGCAGACAGTGGCCTAATTGTTGTAACAGGTGGTCTACATCCTGGCCAGAGCACAAACGCTACTGCCGCACTCATTGCAGAAAAAGTCAGGGCAGGTGCATTTTTGAACGCAACAGACGTAGATGGTGTATATGATTCTGATCCAAAAAGAAACAAAAATGCCAAAAAGTTCAAAAAAATTCCAATCAAAAAATTGCGCAGCATGCTTGTTCACCAAGACTCTGTTGCAGGTAGCTATGATCTTATGGACATAGTTGCCCTCAAAGTAATAGAACGCTCCAAAATCAAAACAAGAATTCTCAAGGCAGATATAAAAACCTTGGAAAAAACCATAAAAGGAAATCCAGAAGGAACTGAAATTACACTAGCTTGACCTGTCCTGTATATTGAGGGACTCCTCCCTTGACTGCTTTTTGTAGAATCTCTCTTGCTTCTTGTTCTGTCATTGCCTTTGATTGAGCCTTTGCATATCCATCTTCATCTACTATGACAGCAATCCATCCTTCTGTTTTTTGCACAACAGATACCATCTCCTTTTCTCCAACAGGAACAAATGTATCCTGTGATTTTTTAACAGTAAGTGTCAACATGGAAAATCCTGCATAAGAAAACAGAGTCATTTGTGACTTTCTTGCTCTCTCTTGACCAATTCTTACTGCTTGGTGGTATTGCATAAACTAGTTTTTGAAACTTTTACTATAAGGGTTTTTAACTTAACGTTTAAGTGAAGTTCAAAAGCAAACAGTACAATTGGAAAGAAAAATTTTAGTTTATGCAGCAGTTGGTGTAATAGCTGCACTCATAGCTGTAATTGCAATCCTTCCAAGCTCCGGTATCATTAGAAATCTTATTCCACAGGGACCAAATGTACCTACATCTCTTACCGCTATCTCAACCCAACTCAAACCAATTATAGTTCAATACAACGGGACATCAACGGTCTCAGTGTCTGATAAAGCAGCAACATTACAAACCAATTTCTATCTTACAAATCCAAACAATACTACGGTAATTCTCGAATTCATAACTTATGATGTATATGACAATGGCATGGTAATTGGACATGGTCAGCTTGGAGAGAGATATGAAGGAAGCTTTCAGAGCTCAAACTATTATCCACTGATTGAAGGTACCTCAACTAACCTAAGCAATAGAGTTGATATTCAAAATACGGGAAATTTTCCTGATGCTTGGTCTGCATTACAACATGGCACTGCAAAACTTACTATATCAGGAACAGCCTACTATGCAACAAAAAATGCATTTAGCGGTCAAGATTCTTCTGTAGATTTTGATTTCACAAAGTAGCTTATTGTATCGCAGGATTGTATCTGGAGCGTATGAATTTTACTAGATAGATGAAACCAAGAATTATCCAAGTTACCATCATTGCTCCCCAAACATATACAATTATCTGCTCCAAGTTTAGGTTATACTGATTCATGAAATCAGTTGCCTGACTTGGTATTACTAGTTTTAACTGGTATAGTGGAAACAAGTATGGATTGATGTCTTGTACACTGTGGAGGAATTTCTCACTTACAAGTTGTACAACAGCATGCCACCCAAAAAAGAATGTCACAAAAAAGAATCCTGCCTTTCTGCCAATTGGTTTTTTATATCCACGCTTTTCAAATCTCTCAAGCTTTGCTTTTACTCTGACAAGTTCTGCTTTTAGTTCTTCAACAGACTGTTGTTGTCCAATTTTTCTCTTTGTTATGTAGGTGGATATTAGTGATTCAAGATAATTTCTATCAGACGTATACAATGCCCTTCCTTCTTGGAGCGTGCTAAGAATGTAGTTTAGCCTACCAATGTCTCCTTTTTTTGAATCAATTAGTTTTACAACATATTCAATTAATTCATCTGACATTTGGTTCACCTGTCTGTCTTATCATGGGATGAATTGTTGGGTACGGTTTTAGATAACCTTATCAATATTATCAAGCTCTTTTGGAAAGGATTTTAATGTTTCATGAGACTAGGTGACTTTTTTTAAAAAGTTAATGATTGGCTCACGGTCTATGGTAGACAGTGAAGAAAATCCCTCAAGCAACTCTCTTTGTATTATCAATGTTTCATCTAGTGTTTTCTTTACTGCATCGCTGTCAAAGGGAACCAGTTTGTCTATCTTTCCCTCGCTGTATGATTCCACATATCTTCGCAGTAACGAGGAAACAAAATTGGGAGCTACGTTGAGTAGTGTGAGAACTGTTTTCTTGAGATCCTTATCCCTTGAATTAGAATTTTTTTCAAAAAATTCTGTCATTATTTTTGTACGTTCTCCATTCATTTCTGATAAAGATGCTGCAACAAGCAGTCCCTCCTCTGTTAACTGGTAATATGGTACTCCTTGTTCTTGAAGTGCTTTTGGTCCTCGTTTAATTGGGAGTCTTCCAGCTTCTTTGACAATACCCAATGGAAGAAGTATCTCGTCAAGATCTCTGAAAATTCCAGAATAGATGTTCTGCCAAGTGGTACCATTTTTTTCTGCAAGTCTGTGTGCTATGGCAGTACGAGTCTTTTTTGTTGGCAGAGTTTCTATGGCTAGATGCATCACAATTCCTCTTTGTCGCATTGCTTCACCAGTAAATTCGCTATCCTTAGTCTTGAAGGTCTGAAAAACTGATAGTCTTGGGAGTGTCTTCTTTGATTTGATCATTTTCTAATCACATTTCCTTGGTTTGATGTATCCAAATATACTAGATTGATAATTTAGAATTGTCATTTTGTGATAGTATCATACTTTGGTAAGATATAAGAATTTATGATTTTGAAAAATTATAGCAAATTATGACTTTATAAAATACATTGCATACTTTGTACGAAATTTTGAAAAATCTAAACTGTTAAAGTTCACCATACATATGTCTACATTTGAAATGAATTTAATTGGCTGGCTCCAAGTAAACATGTGCTGATAAGACCAGAAGATCTAGCCAAAATTATTGAAAAGCCAGATCTGATTGTTGTTGATTGCAGATCTTACAGAGAATATTCAGAAGGTCACATTCCAGGTGCTGTCAACGTAGATCTCTTCTACTATCACTGGTTTGATACAACAAAGACTGGAATAAGTTCATTTGAGAAGCAAATGAAAAAGCTTTTTTCATTTTTAGGTGTAACTAGAAAAAAGAGCGTTGTCTTTTATGATGAAGTAGCTGGTATGAGTGCAGCCCGGGGTATGTGGCTATTGATGTATTTTTCCCATCCACAGGTATTCATGCTTGATGGCGGATTCAAAAAATGGAAAAGTTTGGCTTTACCCATAGAAACAAAGACAAACGGCTTTAGCCCTGCCAAGTTTTCGGCTAAAATTAACAAAAGCATACTTGCAGACTTTGGATACATAAAGCGAAATCTCAATAAAATAAAGCTAGTTGACGCAAGAACCAAGGAAGAATATGATGGAACCGTGATACGTGCAGCAAGAAGAGGCCATATACCAAACGCAATCAGCATAGACTGGACACGAAACATCAATGAGGACGGAACCATGAAATCAAAAGAAGAGCTTTCAAAATTATTCAATTTTTCAAAAAATGATGAAATTATAACCTATTGTCAGGGAGGATATAGAGCTGCAAATTCATTTTTAGCTCTTAAAAAACTAGGTTTCAAAAATGTAAAGGTCTATCTAGGTTCTTGGGGAGAATGGGGAAATAGATTGGATCTTCCTGTGGAAGAAAATCATTGATACAATGAAGATATTGTAATGTTAGAAACACAATGTACGATGATCGCACGAAAGATTTCTTATTTTTTTGAAAAAATGAATTTGTACTTTGTAAGAATTAGCTTAATATACCGTCAACAAATGAGCCATACGTAATGGTGTTTAACAAGCGTTCCAAGTTATCGCTTATCATCATAATGGTGGGGTTGACAATTGCACTATCTACTTTCGTTGCAACTACGCCGGCTTTTGCTCAAACATCAGCAGCCAGTAATAGTGGATTGACAAAACCATTACTTGCTATTGCTGCAGCTATTGCAATTGCTGGTGGTTTGATAGGTACTGGTAATGCACAACAGGGTATTGGTGCTGCCGGTATGGGTATCATTGCAGAAAAGCCGGAGAAGTTTGGTCAAGTGCTATTCTTCTTCGTCATTCCCGAAACGTTATGGATCATCGGATTCGTATTGGGAATAATCTTACTGCTAGGTATCCTGTAGTGGTCTTGCAATGAGCATAGAGACTTTCCTCCTTGAGATAGAGAATAGAAAGAAAAGGGAAGTTGAGAGTCTCGAAAAGGACCTAGCAGAAAATAAATCCAAACTTCAGGCAGAGATGAATATAGCTGTCAGAGAAATTCAAGAAAAATTTGTAGCTGAGGCAAAAGTAAAGTCAGAAAGAGAATACGCACGAATAATCGAGGCTGCAAAACTTCAGGCAAAAAAGATAATGTTTGATGCCATCAACTCAAACATGCAATCTGCATTTAATGTCATAAAACAAGAAGTTGAAACTTATACCAAGAGTGCTCAATACAAAAAAGCTCTTGAAATGATGGTAAACAGCTCAAAGAAAAAACTTGGACAAAACATTATTGTCCAT
Organism: uncultured Nitrosopumilaceae archaeon; assembly: GCA_964447595.1. GTDB lineage: Archaea > Thermoproteota > Nitrososphaeria > Nitrososphaerales > Nitrosopumilaceae > Nitrosotalea. The sequence continues at coordinate 13,378 of CAYUTC010000003.1, read as the reverse complement.
TGTCGTGATGAAGACAAGTCAACACTAAAGGACATGGGAGTCACGATAGGCAAGTCTATTAAAACACTTGGTGGCATTGTTGCAGAAAACAAGGAAGGAACAAAGGAACTTGATCTCACCTTTGAAGAATTACTACGAACTCACGAAGACCAGATCAAAAGTTTTCTTTCGGAGAGAATGTAGTTGCCAACATCACAATATGCATCCTCTTTTGGTCGATTACAAGCAATTTCATTAAATCTTCTTTCAAAAGATACAACGCAGAATCTTATGAAAGCAAAAGACGAGGGAGAGATGGTAAAAATCCTTGAATCTACATGGTATGGGCCAGAAATTGAAAAGGCTGCATCTCTGTTCAAAGACACCGAACTTTTAGAGGTAGCACTGAACCGACATTTGGTTCTTGTAAACAAGATTGCCCTCGAAGCCACTCCATTTAACGGCAAATCTGCCGTGCGTGCATATCTTTCAAAGTGGGATGTTTACAACATTGAATTAATACTATCCTCAAAAAGTATGGGCAGAACAATCACTGAAACGGAATCATTTTTGGTATCAAGTAGAAACGTTCCGGCAGGAATTTCTGCAGGAAATATTCCACATGACGAAATGAAAGTAATCTTATCACAAAATAATGTCGATGGTGTAGTAAATCAGCTTGTAAAGTACAACTATGGAACTTTGCTGTTACAACATCTTGAGACGTATCAAAAGACAGGTGATCTGGGTCCTATGATGTCAGTGCTTCAAACTCATTATTATCAAAATCTCTTGGAATCACTCAAGTTCTTTCAAGGAGATGAGGGTGCAATACGTGATCTCTTCAGAACCGAAATAGACAAGAAAAATGTTCTCAGTCTGTTGAAGGCAAAAGAATCCAATCTTGATAAAGAATTACTGGGCAGACACATCATAGATGGTGGCAAGATCTCAAAAACCGAACTCTTGGAGATCTATGGTGCAAAAGATGTATCAGAAATTGTTGGCAGAATCGAGAATCATTTTATGTTAGTTAATGCACTGGCTCAATACAAGAAATCAAAAAGTCTAATCGACTTTGAAGTAGCTTTGGATAAATTCATAAATTCCGAATATGTGAACAAATTGAAAAATATTGCATTATCAATTGGAACTATATTCTATTTCATTCTTAAAACTGAACAAGAGCGTGAAAATATAAAAAGAATTGCATATGGAAAACGCTACAACCTTTCATCAGAGCATATCAATTCATTATTGTTAATGGAGTAAAACATGTCTTCGCAAAAAACTGAATCAAGTGGCAGAATCGCTGTAGTAGGAGAACGTGAACTAGTCATAGGCTACAGACTTTTAGGAATAGAGGACACCTTTGTCGTATCGGGTGAAGAGGCAAGTAAAACTATTCAAGACCTTTATTCGTCAGGAAAATTTAGCCTTATTATTGCAAGCGATGCTGTGCGAAATTCATTGCCGGCGGTCTTTAGGAAAAAGATCGAGGCGTCAATAGAACCACTTGTTCTTTTCATGCCCGCAATGGAAGGAAACATTCAGGAAGAATCGATCGCTGCGCTGGCTAAGAGAGTGTTAGGAATAAGTATCCCCACAGGATGATGATGATAAATGGTTGATGGCATAATTTCTAGAGTCTCGGGTCCGGTAGTTATTGCAAGTGGACTTGAGGGTGCACAAATGTTCGATGTAGTTAGAATTGGTGAGATGGGACTTGTTGGAGAAATAATTAGATTGGAAGGAAACAAGGCAACTGTTCAGGTTTATGAAGACACTACTGGTCTGAGACCAGGAGAGAAGGTGGTTAATACAAAAAGACCATTGTCAATGCAGCTCGGACCTGGATTACTTACATCAATTTATGATGGAATTCAAAGACCGCTTAATGTTCTACGAGAACAAAGTGGTGACTTTATCAGCAGGGGCAAAGTTATCCCAGCTCTTGACCAGACAAAGAAATGGGATTTTGTTCCGGTAAAGAAAAAAGGTGATCATGTAGCACCAGGTGAGATAATCGGTGAAGTTCAAGAGACTCCACTTATCATGCACAAAATTATGGTACCTCATAACGTAGAAGGTGAATTATCAGAAATTTCTGAGGGCAAGTTTACAGTTAATGAAATTGTTGCAACTGTACAAAACAGTGTTAAGACAGACATTGGTCTTTCAAGCTGGTGGACTGTAAGAACTCCAAGACCTGTTCTTCGAAAATTACCACCAGAAGAACCACTTCTTACTGGCCAGCGCGTACTTGATACCTTCTTTCCAGTAGCAAAGGGTGGAACTGCTGCAATCCCTGGTCCATTTGGAAGTGGAAAGACTGTTACACAACAACAACTTGCCAAGTGGGCAGACAGCAATGTTATCGTATATGTGGGCTGTGGCGAACGAGGAAATGAGATGACCGAAGTTCTTTCAACTTTTCCAAAACTTGAAGATCCAAAATCAAAAAGACCTTTGATGGAACGTACAATTCTTGTAGCTAATACTTCTAACATGCCAGTTGCAGCAAGAGAAGCAAGCATCTACACCGGAATCACAATGGGTGAATATTATCGTGATATGGGTTATGGTGTTGCTTTGATGGCAGACAGCACTTCAAGATGGGCAGAGGCCTTGAGAGAAATTTCAGGTAGACTAGAAGAGATGCCAGGAGAGGAGGGATATCCAGCTTATCTTGGTAGAAGATTGGCAGAATTTTATGAAAGAGGAGGCAAGGCAATTGTTATTTCACCAGAAGAACGTGTTGGCTCTCTTACACTAGTAGGTGCAGTATCTCCACCTGGTGGAGATTTCTCAGAACCCGTATCACAGAACACACTTAGAGTAACTAGGGTCTTTTGGGCACTTGATGCAAGTCTTGCATCAAGAAGACACTTTCCATCCATTAACTGGCTTACAAGTTATTCACTTTATGCAGATGGCATGGGAGATTGGTACAAGAAAAATGTTGCAGGCGAATGGATTGCACTAAGAAAAGAAGCACTTGAGATCCTCCAGAAAGAATCTGAATTGCAAGAAATTGTACAGCTAGTCGGTTACGATGCATTGCCAGAACCAGAAAAGGGAGTTCTTGACACTGCACGATCAATCAGAGAAGACTATCTACAACAAAGTGCATACGACGATGTCGATACCTATACATCAATTAAAAAGCAATTTCTGATGTTATCTACAATCATAGAATTTGGTAAAATGGAAGCAGATGCAATCAAGAAAGGAATTCCATCTGCAAAAATAGGCGCGCTAGAATCAAGAAAGATGATATCAAAGATCAAGTGGACAAAAGAAGACCAAGTTGATCAACTTATCCGTGACTTTAAGAACAAAATGCAACAAGAATTTAACAGTCTTATCGTGGAGGTTACACACTAGATGTCTACCATATCATACAAGACAATTGACAAAATAGCTGGTCCACTCATGTTTGTACAAGGCATTGACAATGCTGCTTATGGTGAAATCGTGGAAATTAAACTTCCAAATGGAGATAGAAGACAAGGCCAGGTTCTTGATACAAGACAGGGACTTGCTGTGGTACAAGTATTTGGTCCAACTCTAGGACTGAACACCAGCGGTACCTCGGTCAAGTTCTTGGGAGAGACTGCACAGCTCTCAGTATCTGATGAAATGCTTGGCAGAGTCTTTGATGGACTTGGAAATCCAAGAGACAATGGTCCCAAGATTGTATCAAAACACAAAGTGGACTTGGTCGGTTCTGGTATCAATCCATATTCCAGAGAAGAACCATCTGAATTCATTCAAACTGGAATGTCAAACATTGATGGAATGAATACCCTAGTACGAGGTCAGAAGCTTCCAATCTTTTCTGGAGCCGGTCTTCCACACAACCTTCTTGCATCACAAATTGCAAGACAGGCCAAGGTTCTTTCTGCTTCTGAAAGTTTCTCTGTAGTCTTTGCAGCAATGGGAATCACAAGCGAAGAGGCAAACTTTTTTGTAAAGCAATTCGAAGAAAGTGGAGCACTTGGCAGAACATCTCTTTTCTTGAACTTGTCATCGGACCCATCAATGGAGAGATTACTTACACCTAGACTTGCACTAACTACAGCAGAATATCTTGCCTATGAAAGGGAGATGCATGTGCTGGTTATCATGACTGACTTGACTAACTATTGTGAAGCATTAAGAGAAATTTCTGCTGCAAGAGAAGAAGTCCCAGGCAGAAGAGGATACCCTGGATACATGTACACTGACTTGGCATCGCTTTACGAGCGAGCAGGAAAGATAAAGGGAAGACATGGTTCTGTTACACAAATTCCAATTTTAACAATGCCAGCTGATGATATTACTCACCCAATTCCTGACCTTACAGGCTACATCACGGAAGGACAGATAGTTATGAGCAGAGACCTTCACAGAGGAGACATTCACCCACCTGTTGATGTGCTGACCAGTTTATCGCGTTTGATGAATCAAGGCATTGGAAAAGGCAGAACAAGAGAGGACCACAGAAATCTTGCAGACCAGCTCTATTCTTCCTATGCCCAAGGCAAGGATGCAAGAGCACTTGCTGCTATTGTGGGTGAAGAGGCACTAAGTGATCTTGACAGAAAATTCCTCAAAGTAGCCAACAACTTTGAAAGAAAATTTGTTAATCAAGGAATGGACGAAAACCGTTCTATTGAACAAACACTTGATATCGGCTGGGAATTACTAGGAGAACTCTCAGACTCGGAACTCAACCGCATTAAACCAGAATTTATAGAAAAATACAGAAAGAGGAGTACCACGGGTGGGAAATAGGATTGCCATCAGCAATTAACATCCGACCCACACGCCTTGAATACATCCGAACAAAAAGAAGAATCAAGATAGCACAAAAAGGATTGAAGCTACTAAAACTAAAAAGGCAAGCTCTTATTTTGGAATTTTTCAATACAAGCAAGACTGCCGCATCTCTTAGAGGCATCTTGCAGGCAGAGCTTGTCAAAGGATATCAGAGCATCAGAATGGCTGAGATGCTAGCAGGTTCAATGCGATTAGAAAACGAGGCAATGAAGATTCCACAGCTTAACAAGTTGCACATTACTCCAAAAAATGTAATGGGTGTCAGGATTCCAAAAATCGGCGGTGGCCAAAGTAACAGTACCCTTACAGAACACTTACTGGAATTGCCGCCATCAATTAATGAAGCAATCAAGGCATATCAAAACGTACACAAGATGGTCCTAGAAGTGGCAGAAAAGGAAACCGCACTGCGTAAGCTCTTGCTTGAAATAGAAAAGACAAAACGCAAATCAAACGCAATTGAAAATGTATTCATACCAAGATTACAGGCTGCTGTCAAATTCATTACCTTTAGACTAGATGAGATGGAACGTGACACCTTTATCATGTTAAAGACTGTCAAGCGCAAGATGGGAGAACGTGAACAACAAGCCAAACTCAAAAAGGAGAAGGAAATAGTTGCCTAGCTTCAAAAACACACAGCAAAGAAAGTTCTACCTGATAATACGAGCTTTCAAGTTTGGAAACATTTTTGGAACTATTGCCCTTGCATTATATGCAAGCAGACATTTTCTAGGAGTTTAAAATGGCAACTGCAGAAAAATATGTTCACTCTCTCAAACAAATAAAGGAAGCCGAAGAAAAGACACAAAGAGAGATAGATGAACAAAAGAAAAGAGTTTTAGAAGAATTTCGAAACTTTGAGGGACATGTATCCAAAACAATTACATCTGCAAAAAGTGATGGCGAAAAATTACTAGAATCAAGTATGGAACAATCACGAAAAAAAGCCAAGGTCGAAACAGAAAAGATAATCGAGGATGCACAGAACAAATCAAAGACAATTTCAGCTAGAATTGATGCACAAACTGTCAAAGAAATAATTGATATTTTATTAAAAGAGGTATGATTTGGTCCTAAAACCTGTACCAATGACACGAATCGCAGTGCTTGGTCTGAGAAAAGACAGACAAACTGTTGTATCAATTCTTCATGATCTGAATACAGTCCAACTTGAAACACTCTCAAAAGATGTTGCCACCATGTTGCGAAATGAACGAGACAATGATCTTTACAGGCAGGTTGCTGACCAACTCCTAAGAATGAAGGCATTGAGAACTGTCCTGCCTCCGGTCGAGGTAACGCAATGTCAGAGATTTACATCAATTGACCAACTATTGGAAGGCACAAAGTCTATTGATATAGACAGCAAGGTTGCATCACTGGAGAGAGATAAGGAAAATCTTTTGACACAACTCAAGGAAAATGAAAACAATACCAAGCTCGTTGAGGATTTTTCGTTTTTCCCCGAAGATTTTGATACATTACAATTATCAACGGCTCACTCTTATTTTGGTAGATTAGATCCAAAGAACTTTGCAGGCTTTAAAACAGCACTAGATGTCAACAGCCAAGACGTATTTCTTTATTCCAAGGAAGGAAAGGATACTGCCCAAATCATACTGGTTACTTTTCCAAACTTTCCTCCACATGCGCTGTCTACTGTGATTCAGGAATACAATGTCAAGCTTGAGGCAGTCCCAAAACTCAAAGGAAAAGCCGCGGAACTAAGTGAGAGCCTCAAGAGAAAACACAATGAAATCACTCAAAAGATAAACGAGATAGACAGGCAACTAGCAGAACTTTCCAAAATTCACTATGTCAACATAGTATGTCTTGAAGAACAGCTAGAAATTGAAAACAGAAAGCTTGAGGTTGTAGACAATCTTGGAGTAACATCTGATTCTTTTGCATTAGAAGGATGGATTCCAAAATCCAAAGTAGACCAACTAAAAAAAGGATTTGAACAACATGCAAGTGGAACTATGCTCTTTGAGCTGGAAACTGACGAAAATCCTCCAACACTATTTAACAATCCAAAAAGATTCAAACTCTTTGAAGCCTTTATCAGGTTCTATTCACTTCCACAAGGAAAGGAATTTGATCCGACGTTAATTTTCGGTCTGATATTTCCAGTCTTTTACGGAATGATGGTCGGAGATGCGGGATACGGACTAGTCATTTTGCTTGTTTGCAGGTGGGTCATACGCAGAGCGGAAGGAGGAAAGAAAAACTTTAACATCATGCCAACACCGTTACGCAAGTTTGCTCTAACTATACTAAAACCAAGACAAATGGTGAAACTGGCAAAGGCCATGACACCTGGTGCAATAATTGCAATTATTCTGGGATTTTTGTTCAACCTCTACTTTGGATTCCATCCAAACACCTATCTCTTTGCATATCTAAACCAGACACTAGGCCTACATTTACCCGCAGATGGCACCTTATTTGATCCAATCACCAGCCTGAGAAAACTATTACTGATTTCAGGATACATCGGGCTTGGCATGGTAACATTTGGCTTGATTCTTGGCATCCTCAATACTATTCGAGAGGGAGAAAAGAAGCATGCAATAAGCAAGGTAGGATGGCTCCTCTTTGGATGGGGTGTTGTCCTCACTGGACTGGCACTATTACATCAACAACACATCAACCCAATACGCCACGTGGAGGGAATTGGGTATTTTGGATTGATGCTAGGGGGAATAGGACTAATGTTTTACGGGGAAGGTGTACGAGCAGTAATGGAACTACCATCGATTGTGTCCCACATTCTATCTTATACCAGAATTATCGGTATACTACTTGCATCTGTGATCTTGGCTGATGTCATTGACTTTATTTTTATCAAGACGTTGCATCATTCGATACCATTCATAATACTTGGTGCTATCATAATCTTCATAGGCCACATCTTTAACATCATAATTGGAGTCTTTGAACCAGGCATTCAGGGCGCAAGGCTTGTGTATGTTGAGTTCTTTTCAAAGTTTTACCATGGAAACGGCCGACCGTTTAGGCCATTTGGTTCAACAAGAAAGTACACGTACGATCAGTACGAACTCAAAGCTAAAGAAAAATAATTCAACCTAGTAGTATTTTAACTCGTTAACATCTAGGATTCGGGTACAATATCTGCATCGTAATACCAGTCCTGTCTTGTCTACAACATCCATGACTGGTTCAATGTCCTCATCACTGTTTGAAACACAATCTGGATTTGAACATTTGAAAATACGCTCTATCTCGTTTGGCAATGTTACACGCCTTTTCTCAACCAACTTGTATTCTTTGATGATATTTACAGTTGCCTTGGGTGCAATGAGTGCAAGCTTGTTAGTATCAGAATCTTGCAGAAATCGGTTTTCTACTTTGATGATATCTTTTTTTGCAACCTTTGAGCTTGGGACATTGAGTGCTATTGTGATTACATTTCCATCTTTTCCATCTATGCCCAGTGCATTGAGTACCTTGAGACCTTTTCCTGCCTCAATGTGATCAATGACTGTACCATTTTTGATTTTTCGAACGATTAGGTCGGATTCTGACATTGGAATAGTTTTTGTACTCCCACTATATAACAGTGAACCACGATGAGCAATACTTTTTTTCAAAAAGATATTGTCTCAATACGAGATTTTGACAAACAAAAGTTTGAGGAAGTTTTCCAAGCAACGGATAAAATAATTGCCATGAATTCAAATGAGAAAAGAGAACTTGCTAGAGGAAAAACTCTTGGATACCTCTTCTTTGAACCAAGTACCAGAACGCGATTAAGCTTCGAAGCTGCAATGGCTTCACTTGGTGGAACGTCGCTTGGAATAGCTGATGCTTCATCTTCCTCTGCAAGAAAGGGAGAAAGTCTAGCTGATACTGTTAGGATAATGTCATTGTATTCCGATGTAGTGGTTCTACGACACCAACTAGATGGCTCTAGTAGATTTGCAGCTGAAATTTCGGAAAAACCTCTGATTAATGCAGGCAGTGGAACAGAAGAGCACCCAACTCAAGCCATACTTGATCTGTATACAATAAGAAAGGAAAAAAAGCGAATAGACGGTCTTAAGATTGGTATAGTAGGTGATCTCAAATACGGAAGAACGGTATACTCACTTTTGTATGCTTTGAGTAACTACAAAGTTGATGTCAGACTAATTTCTCCACCTGCCTTGAAAATCCGTTCAGATTCCACCTATGAAATAAGAAAGCGATTGTCATACACAGAAACAACAGATCTGGAAGAGAATTTGGGAGACTTGGATGTTGTATACGTTACAAGAATTCAAAAGGAAAGGTTTGCAGATGTCGAAGAATATGTCAAGGTAAAGGGCAGTTACAAGATTGGACTAGAATTGCTAAAGAAGATGAAAGAGGATGCCATTGTAATGCATCCACTTCCACGCTTGGACGAGATCTCACCAGAACTTGACTCTACAAACCAAGCAAAATACTTCAAACAAGCACAATATGGCAAAGATACACGTGCAGCCCTGCTTGCACTAATTATGAATGAAAAAGGAATCTAGTTACTATCTTACAATACCGACTTGATGCAGGTATTGAATTTCATTTACAATGTCATCTTCTGAAATATAACCAAATGCCATGTACCCAATGGCATTTTTCATCCAATGGGGAACATATGTTCCCTTGATGTGCATTGTATCCAATAGCTTCGAATCAGATATGGTAAACGTGATATAACCTGCCCATGACAACAAGGCAGATTTTGGATCAAGGAAAAAGTACTCGTCTGAATTTGGAACATAATTTGGATTAAAGCCTGTAATCAAGATTTTGTGTTGACCATAATCTAGGTTAAATGCAACGTGCCAGCTGTCTGTATCATTATCGATACTTATCAGGGGATTGATCTGTTTATTGTCCACAAATACTTTGAAGTCACCATTACTGGATCCTCCGGGGAACATGAAATTTGCATAGTATGTTATTCCCCATGGATTTGAGGCATCAAGGGAAATAGAGTTGTCATTTTCATTAAACTTCTGGTTAGTAAAATCCACAATTGATAAAACACAAATAAAATCTCTTCTCGTTCCATGTGGCCCATAGTTCCACAGAATTGTCCGTTTCAGGAATAAAACAGCTATAATACACAGGGAAGAACTATTTGTCATAATACGAGAAATATCTGGCTACATTGAAACAAGCTTGACATTTTCCATTTTTCTGTTTGTC
>CAYUTC010000003.1:0-3273 GCA_964447595.1 uncultured Nitrosopumilaceae archaeon | reverse complement strand
AGAAATATCTGGCTACATTGAAACAAGCTTGACATTTTCCATTTTTCTGTTTGTCTTAAAATCTCTAGTCATGATTCCAATCTTTTTTGCATCTCCATGCAACAGGAAAAGTTCCATGCATTTGTTTCCCTCGACCTTGCTATGAAGATGAGTGCCAATCAGTTCCTCATGGTTATGTTTGATGCTGGTAACAATTTGTTCAGATTCTTCATCATGTATTACCATTAAAATGGCATGAATAAAACCGGAAAGATTTGTCCCCTGTTTTTCTTCTGATATTAGATTTCTGATTCCAGCTCGGATAATTTCTGATCTGCCTGAAAATCCCATAGTCTTTTGCAGCCTATCTATTTCTGATAATATCTCATCATTAAGCGAAATTGATACAATAGGCACAGTCTAACTATTATTAACTATCTTATAAGTATAGCAATAAATATTATTAATAATTTTAAGATTTATTAATAATAATACGCATAAGATGATGTTGAAATTAGGACAGAAAGTTGCCATAGGCGGAGGAATATCGGCTGCAATCATTATAGCTGTTATTGTTTTAACGAGTACCAATATTTCTCAACAACAGAGCATATCAAATGTATTATCGTCTGCGCAAAAACTGAAAATAATCGCATCTTTTTTTCCAATGTACGAGTTTGCAAGAAATATAGCAGGAGACAAAGCAGATGTTAGTGTCTTAATTCCAATTGGTGAAGAACCGCATGGATGGGAACCGCCTACTCAACAAATTCAGGCTGTCCAAGATTCACAGCTTTTCATCTATAATGGAGCTGGTGTGGAAGCGTTTATTCCCACATTTTTAACAACTGGAAACTTTCAAAATACAACTTTTGTAAAAGCTTCAGAAGGAATTCAAATGCAAAATGCAGATGTAGTCCATATGGATCCAAATGAGGCCAAGCTAGTTATTGAACAAGGAGGAAAAGATCCTCATATGTGGAATGATCCTATACTAGCGCAGCAAGAGGTAAGAAATATTGCAAATGCAATGGAAAAAGCTGATCGTGTAAATGCACAATACTATGAAACCAATGCAAATGCATACATTGCAAAGCTTGCCAATTTAGATCAAGACATCAAATCAAGATTATCAAATTGCAAATTACATACCTTTGTGTCATTTCATAATGCATTTAACTATTTTTCACTAAGATACAACTTGACCGATTATTGGATCTATGGAATTGCACCTGAAGCAGAGGCCTCTCCACAAGACCTTGCACGGGTAGAAAGCATTGCCAAACAAAATAACGTAAAAATCATTTTTTCAGAAGATCTTGTAGATCCCAAGCTTGCCCAAAGTCTAGCAACCGATATTGGAGCTACCGTAAGAATACTAAGTCCTCTTGAAGGAATTAACGAGACAGAGCAAAAAGAAGGGATAACATTCATAGACAAATGGTATGAGAACCTCAATAATCTCAGAGAGGCTTTACAATGTCAGTAAACGTACTTGATGTAGAAAATGTCTCCGTAAGTCATAATGGAGCTTTGGCGATAAATAATATTAGTTTTAGTGTAAAGGAAGGAGATCTTTTAGGTGTGGTGGGACCTAACGGTGCAGGCAAAACTACATTATTTAGATCAATTCTCGGATTACAAAGCTATCAAGGAAAAATAAAATTATTTGGATATGAAGGTAACCACTACGACGCATTACTTCCAATGATTGGATACGTTCCTCAAAAAGTAATTTTCGAGCCAAACTTTCCTGCAACTGTTTTTGATGTTGTTGCCTTGGGAACCTTGTCTTCAAAAAAATTAGAGAAAGGTGCTAGACTGATTCAAAGTTGTGGTTGTTGCTGGAACAGAATATTTGGAGAGTCAAGTAAAGATAGCGAAAAAATAGAAAAAGTTCTAGAAATTGTTGGACTAGAATCGATGAAGAATAGAAGAATAAGTGAGCTTTCAGGAGGAGAACAACAACGCACGTTCATCGCAAAAGCCCTTGTTAAAGAACCAGTCCTATTGATACTAGATGAACCAGTCACTGGGGTGGACATGGAGGTACAAAACAAGTTTTATTCAGTAATTAGAAGAATAAACAAAGAAAACAATGTTACTATAATTTGGGCTTCCCATGACCTTACAGCAATTTCTGATCATGCAACCAAGGTTGCATGCATGAATAGAGATTTGTTCTTCCACGGTGAAAAAGATCAGTTCTTCTCTAACAAAGAAATGCTAAAAACCTACTCGGAATCGGCTATGCAGATGCACATGCATCACCATGAGAGATGATTTGATGACCCTTGATTTTCTGACCTATGGTTTTATGCAAAGAGCACTTCTTACAGGCATAGCAGCAGCAATTTGTTGTTCCATGGTTGGGTTGTATCTGGTATTGAAAAGATATTCTCTTTTTGGCGATGCTTTATCTCATATGGCATTTGGAGGAATCGCTCTTGGATACTTTGTTAACATATATCCAATCTGGACTGCTACAATTGTTTCTGTTGCTGCTGCATTAGGAATTACAAAATTAAGAAAAAGCACCAGGATATCAGGCGATGCAGCTATAGCTGTCTTGTTGTCCTCTGGATTGGGTATGGGTGTAATACTGGTTAGTGCATCACATGGATTTACAATTGATCTGTTCAGCTTTCTTTTTGGAAGCGTTTTGTTAACTAGTACAAATGACCTAGTCTTGATTATTGCAACAAGTTGTGGCATAATTGGTACCTTATTTGCAATACGAAAACCATTACTTCATTTTACATTTGATGAAGAACAAGCAAAAGTAAGTGGTGTGCCAATTGAGAAGCTAAACTATCTCTTTATTTCTCTTGCAGCAGTTGCTGTGATTGTAACAATGCGGTTGGTTGGAATCTTACTTATCTCTGCGCTGATAGTTTTGCCCAACATTACTAGCATGATGATGGGAAAAGGATTCAAAAAGACATTGATAATTTCCATTTCATTGTCAGTTGCTGCAACAATAATTGGTATTTTGTTATCATATCCACTTAACTGGGCTCCATCAGGAACGATAGTGATGATTTTAGTTGCAATGTATGTTGGTACATTGATATCAAAACATTTGGGTATATTTCAGAAAAAACTAATATCACAAACAAATATCATCACAAATCATAGATAGAGAAATTTTTATAGAACAATTGTCCTAAACAAGAACTAATATTGAATCATGAGAAAGACAAACATCTTTTTATAGTAGGCTAGGATCTTGTGGATCCATGAAGTCTAAACCAATAGGCACCCTATTTGGTGTTTTGACTCTAGTTGCTATCA
>CAYUTC010000002.1:25747-44988 GCA_964447595.1 uncultured Nitrosopumilaceae archaeon | reverse complement strand
TAATCACTTTCTATCTTTGAGCTCTTGATGTCTGGAATAGGGGACTGAAGTCTTGCGATGGATACCTCAACTCCAATTTTCTTGCAGCCATCAATGATGAACTTTTCTTGATGTATTTGGTCATATCCTAGTGCAATGATATCAGGTCTAACAAATTCAACAGTCTTGAATATGTCACCTTCGTGACCTACCATGGCATAGTCTACCATTGCGAGAGAACTCACCAAATCTCTTCGAAGTTCCATGTTATGTAAGGGGATTCTCTTTTTCATCTTTTGTGCAGTAGTGTCAGTTGCTACTACTACGACTAGAACATTGCCTAGAGTCTTTGCTCCTCTTAACGTATGGAGGTGACCTGGATGAATGATATCAAAAACTCCTCCTGCTAGTACCACTCGTATAGAACCCCTTCCAAGTTCTGTCAAAGTTTTCCTGTCTGATTCAATAAAACCATTTTTTACAAGAGATTCTATTTTGTTTGAAATGTAATCTGCACCAACTGCTAGTTTTTTCCTGATGATATCAGCAGGATTTTCGCCAGAAATGGATGCTACATAAAATGCAGAAATTGTTTCCTTGTCCAGTGCGTCCAATTATATCAATAAAAACAGAACAATTTGCCCTTCATTAAGCTATGTCCAAGGGTCAATCCTCTTGGCAAGCCGCAAAGCATCAATTAGCCCTTCAGCATATCCTATACTTAGCACTGCAAGCTCTTCTTTATTCTCTCGCTGGAATTTTTCTGCATCCTCGATGTACAGCTGTGCATTTTCGATAACAGGCTGCAAGTTTTTATCATCTTTGAACTGTTTTAAAACCTCTTCCAAAGCTTTTCTTGCCTTTGGTATGTACTTTGCAAGCATTTGGTCTGAAATTTTTTGAATCTTCGACGAGTTGTCAAAAGGCTCGTCAAGACACTTTGCAAATGTCTTGAGTGCATCATGTTCAGTAAAGTGTAATCTTCCAGGCAAGATAATTGTATGTGGTGGTTTTCCAAAATCTGCATGAATTAGTGATGAAATCTTTCCAGCTATAATGGTTTGATTTTTTGAACCAATTCTTGAAGCAACAATAGCAAATGTAGACTGGTCAATTACATTTCTTTTTTGTTCACTCTCTGAGAGTAGGAGATTTGAGAGGGCTTCTCTTGGTTCTAGGAAAAAGTTAGCATCACTATTGTATTCCAGTATGAGAATACAGTGATTTCCCTTGAGCAGATTTTCATAAATGGTATAATATACGGTAGTAAGGGATTGTGGTTCCTTCATTACGGTTACTGGTTTGCCTATCTTGTAGTAATGCAGTCCACACTCTCCAACAAGTGATGTTATTGCTGAAGCTGCATGGATTGTTTTTGTCTTGATCTTCTCAGACTCGGCTCTTGTGCGTAACTCTATGTGAGTTGTTGCAATGTACGGGTCTCCATATGAAACTAGAGCAACATTTTTCTTTTTAGCCTCTGATAAAATGGCCTTGCCATCTTCTACCATCCAGCGTGGTGCAATCTTGAATTCTCCTTTAACAAATTTCTTAATTTTGCCAAGTTCATTTCTTCCAATAGGGCTAGTAAAATTTTCTAAAAATACTGTATCTGCAGTTTTTAGTATCTTTACTGCACTAGAGCTGATACCGTCAACACCAGAGATGCCAAGTCCGATAAACCATAACATAACAAGAATTCCTGTATTGTATATTTTGAGCTTCGTTTTACTGACTATGATTTGTTCTGTTTGTTATCGTGTAATCTCTTAAGATGGTACGTCATGCGTTTGAATACTTCGATGCTTCTAAGATATTCATCTGTTGATACTCGTTCATCAATTGTATGGGATGCATGTGGGTCTCCTGGACCATAAGTTACAACTGGAATGTTCAGTGAATTTCCAATAATATTCATGTCTCCTGTGCCGGTCTTTCTGATTAACTGTGGTCTTGCTTTTTCGACATCCATGACTCCTAGTGTTAATGCCCTTACAAGTGGTGAGGTATGTGGCGCCTCAAAGGGCTCGGTCTCGTCTAGGACAGAATAAAATGCACTGACACCTTGTTTTTTTGCCAATTCTTGAACTGTAGTGGCAATTCTCTCGCCAACCATCTTGCAATTCATATCTACTGGAATCCTGATATCCATGATGGAATCACACTCTAGTGCAGTTACATTGTGACTGGTTCCTCCCTTGATTTCAGTCAAGGCTGCGGTAAGCATCATGCTTTTTGGTTTGTTGTTCTGATTTGCTTCCAAAGATTGTTTTATGGCTGAAGTGAAAATGTGTGACTCTTCGATAGCATTTTTTGCAAGCCATGGTGCACTAGCATGAGCACTGTTGCCAACATTTACTTTGAGGTTTATAGCTATTCTTCCCTTGTATGCAATTGTTATGTTTCTGATTCCACTTGGTTCGCCAAAAATTGCATAATCAATATCAGGTTTTTGTTTAACCAAACTCTTGATTCCAGTTGCATTTCCTTCTTCATCTACTACTGCAGCAAAGACAATTGTCCCATTGTTGTTTTGAAGTGATGCAGCAGCTAAAAGCATTGCCATCAGTGGAGCCTTGGCATCAGATGCTCCCCTGCCATAGATGAATCCATTTTCATTTCTTACTTTAATTTTTCCTGGAACAGTATCCATGTGTCCGCAAAGCAATATCTTGGGAGAGCCAGAGCCCTTGGTTGCAATCAAGTTTCCAACATCATCTATGCGGATATTTTCAAATCCAAGGTCATCGCACTTGTCTGCCAAAAATTCAGCAAGGGCTTTTTCAGAAAGAGAAGGAGTGTATAATCTTAGAGTTTTCTCTAGCATCTTTACTGAATACCTTGGGGTAATAGTGATTGACGAGTCCAATTCTTACTTTCTCAACTGTATTGCGTAATCGATCATCAAAGCCGGTATATCTACGCCAGTAACTCTGACAGTATTTTTGTATTCCGTTGTGTTGTTAACCTCATGAACTACAAGACCTTTTTCCTTACTTTCCATTAGATCTATTCCTACTATTTGGCCTTGAACAGCATTTTTGGCCTTGATGCAGATCTCTTCTAGTTCTGCTGTTACCTTTAGAGGTTCTGCCTTGCCACCCAATGCCATGTTTGTCTTCCACTGACCGTCTCCAGAATATCTGTAGATAGCTGCAACAACCTTGTCACCTACCATTATGGCTCTGATGTCACGTGGAGGTCTGCTGACAAATTCCTCAAGATAATACACTTGGTAAATTGGATACATCTTTTCTCTTGTTTCCATGATACCTTCTGCAGAATCACGGTCCTTTAGTAGTGCAATCATCCTTCCCCAACTGCCTACAGTTGGCTTTAAAACCATTGGATATCCATTTTTATCAAGAAAATCAAGTGCTGCTTCTTCTGAGAATGCAACTGCACTAAATGGTGTTGGAATATTTTGTTTTGTTAACAACATGTGGGTGAAGAGCTTGTTTCCTGCAAGCATGCTTGTGTTCAGAGAATTTATCACAATGACTCCTTTTCCTTCAAGTGCTGCAGTAGAGTGAAGACTACGGTAATAGCTTACACATCTTTGAATTACAGTGCCAAACTCTTCCTTGGTTTTATCCAAGTTGACAGATAATCCCTTACAATCAACCATCTTTGCATCGATGCCCTTTTTCTTTGCGGCATCAAACAGAGCTTTTTCTTCCCATCGGATGGTATCGTAAAGTATCGATAACCCCGAGCTCACTGGCCCCAGTCCTCACCAACAGTCTGTGCTGGTTTTAACTCAAAGCCCGATGAGCCCTTTGATAGCTCAAAACTTGCCCCACAATCAGGACATGTTACTATCTCGCCTTCCATAGAATCCTTTGGTGGATTGATGTTGGCATCACATTCTAGACATTTCATGCTATTTTCCTGCCTTAACCTTCATTTGTGTGTCATTAATTATCTTTCTTTCAAGTCTGTCGTCTAGTGGTATCTCAAGCAAGTCCCCCATTCTGAGATTTTTAAGACCGGCAGCTACCTTCTTTGCATGTTCATCATCTTGGTCCAAGCCTAAAAGTGACATGAGATATGCAGCACCGTTCTTGCCTGCCAGTTCCCCAAAGACTATTCTTCGTCTGTTTCCTACAACCTTGGGTTCTATGGGTTCATAGGCTGCTGGATTTCGAAGAATTGCAGCCAGGTGTGTTCCTGCTTTGTGTTTGTACGCAGTAGGTCCTACAATGGGTTTAGAGTCATATGGCACTATATCCGTATACTGTTCAATCAGTCTTGAAAGGTCCATTAGCATATCTAACCTAAAATTATTAGGGGAACGATAAAGATACGTGAGCGCAACAGCAGTCTCTGCTAACGCAGGTATTCCAGTTCTTTCTCCGATGCCATCAATAGTGGTATGTATCTGATCTGCTCCTCCATCACATCCTGCAAGTGCATTTGCAAGTGCCAGTCCAATATCATTATGACAATGCACATCAAGTGGTGTATCTATTTGATCACGAACAGTCTTTACTAGATTGTACATCCCATTTGGTCTCATGATACCTACCGTATCAGGAATGCTTATTCTATCAACACCCACATCAGATATTGCTTTGCACACCTTGATTAGAAATTCTGGGTCTGCTCTACTGCCATCTTCTACAGTAAATCTCATTTTTAGTCCATGTGATTTTGCATATTCTACAGTATCAACGGCTCTTCTTAGCGCTTCTTCTGGTGTTATTCTTAGCTTGTCTTTCATATGAATCTCCGATATGCCAAGATATGTTGCCATCCATGTTGCATCACAATCAAGTGCAACATCAACATCTTCTCTTAGTGCACGTACATGAGCTACAATGTCTGCCTTCAAGCCTTGTTTGATTATTGTCTTGGTAGCTTCCTTGTGATCTGGAGATACTACAGGTGAGATCTCGATTTGGTCTACACCAAAATAATCAAGCATCCATGCAATCTGAATTCTTTGTTTGTTTGAAAATGTGACACCAGGGTGCTGTTCGCCTTCTCTTAGAGTACTATCTAGGATGTGAATCTTCTTTGGTTTTACACCCATTTCATTATACTTGTATGCGTAATAGTTTGGATCGTCCATTGCTTTTTTGCAAGATTTTGCGAATATAAACATATTCGTACAGATTTCGGCTAGTTTTGTCATTTTTACGTCGATTAACGCTAATAATCGTTAGATAAAGCCGAATTTCGTTTTATGATACAGTTCGTAATATGATAACAGTATTTGTATCAAAAACACCTGGAACCTTACGTAACGAATCTATGCATACGTTAATGTCCGTAATGGTAGGAGCTCTGATAATTGCGGCAATGTCATACTGTCCTGTTATTTCGTATACCGTATGAACTCCTGGCAACTTGACAAGCTTTGCAGATACCTTTGATGTATCTGTTGCAGAATCAACTGAGATCAAAATTATTGCACTGGTAGAATTGGCATCGCCTGTTTCTACCGTGAATTTTTTGATTGCACCTCCATCAGTCAGGTTTTTTACTCTTCTTCTTACTGCAGATTCTGAAAGACCTAGTTTCTGTCCTATTTCCACAAAGGATTGTCTTGAATCTTTTTTTAACATTTCAATTATGGTGTCATCAGTTTTGTCTCTAGACATTTCTTCTCTTTTCCTCCTTTGTTAGTATGAGATCAAGTGTCTCTAAAGTTTTGTTAATGTCCTCTTCTGATATCACAAGGGGTGGCAATAGACGAAGTATGTTTTTGCCAGAATATAGCATTAACAGATTGTTTGCAATTGCATCAAATAAGATGTCCTTGACTTCAAATTTCATCTCAACTCCAATCATCAATCCCTTTCCACGAATCTCTCGGATGATTCGGTGTTTTTCTTTTAGTCTTTCTAGTCCATCTCGAAATACTTTGCCCATCTTTGCAGCATTATCAACTAGTCCATCTTCAGTGAGTGCCTGAATGGTAGCAATTCCAGCAGCACATGAAAGTGGGTTTCCACCAAAGGTGGATGACTGTTCTCCTTTTCCAATGCATGCTAGAATTTCTGGCTTGACAAGCGTTGCACCCATTGGAACCCCGCCTGCTATTCCTTTTGCAAGACACATGATGTCAGGTACAGTGTCCCAGTGCTGGCTTGCCCACATCTTTCCTGTCCTTCCCATACCTGCTTGGATCTCATCAAATACCAATACGATACCATTTTCATTGCACAACTTTCTTACCTCTTGTAGAAAACCATCAGGTGCAACATGGATACCACTTTCTCCCTGAATTGGTTCTAGTATCACCAGTGCAGTGTCAGAATTTATTGTTGATTTTAATGCATCAATGTCACCAAATGATGAAAACGCAACATCGCTTAGAAGGGGCTCAAAGGATTTGCGATACTTGGGATTGAAAGTAACTGAAAGTGAACCATATGATTTTCCATGATAGGAACCATTCATTGCCACCATTCTTTTTTTACCAGTAAATTTACGGGCAAATTTTATTGCAGCCTCTACTGCCTCTGTTCCACTATTGTTAAGAAATACCTGACCCAGTCCAGATGGTGCAATCTTTACTAGTCTTTCAAGAAATTCTTCTCGTGTTTTGTTGTAGAGTGAACTGTGTACAGTAATTATTTTGTCAAGCTGTGCTTTTAGAGCACGGACTACGCGTGGGTTGCAGTGTCCAACGATTGCAACACCATACCCTCCCATGCAGTCGATGTATTCTTTTCCAGTATTGTCCCATACATGTGCTCCCAGTCCACGTTCTATTGTAACAGGAAATCTCTGGTAGATATTTCCCATGAATTGATCTTCTGTCATTTTGTAATCACCGTACAATTGTCGTTAGCAATGGCTGCAGATATCGGATTTTCTCTCTGGCCGTTTGCAACAAGTGCTTGTTTTACACCCATCTCTAGTGCTTCGGTTGCCGCAAGTATCTTCTTTTCCATACCAAATCCTATTTTTGGAAGAATTTCCTTTGCTTCAGCTAGTGACAGTTTTGTTACTAGTTTGTCATCCATGAGTAATCCATTTACATTTGTGAGAAACAATATTTTATCTGACTGCATCTTGCCTGCTACATAGGCTGCTGCCCTGTCGCCATCTACATTTAGAAAGTCAAATTCCTCGCTAATTGCTATGGGGGATATTACAGGAACATATCCTTGGTCCAAAATTGATTTAATTAGACCTGTGTTGATATCTTGAATCTTTCCAGTGTATCCACCATCAATTGCCATCTTGCGGCCTTTTTCGTTAATTGTAATCAACTTCTTTTTTCGCTCGGCTTGGATTATCTTTCCATCAACACCAGAAAGACCAACTGCATTGATTCCATTTTTTTGTAGCATGCCAACAATCATCTTGTTAATCTTTCCAGACATTACCATGGTAAAAATTTCTACTGTTTCCTTGTCAGTATATCTACTTTTGATACCGCCAGGTGACACAATGAATTTTTGTTCTTTTCCGAGGGCTTCGGATATTTTTGTTACTTCCTTTCCACCACCATGAACTAGAATCACTTTTTCTTTTTCTGATACTTTTTTCAAATCAGAAATGATTGATGGATGAAGACCATCAACCACACTTCCTCCAATTTTGATTGTTATCATCTTTTCACACAGGAGTCAGAGGGGAATATGCAAGGCCTTCCCTCTCATCAAATCCTGCCATTACGTTCATGTTTTGTATGGCAGAGCCTGCAGCTCCTTTCATGAGGTTATCTGAGGCTGATAATACCACTAGCCTGTTGTTGTCTTCATCTATGTCAAATCCAACATCGCAAAAGTTTGATCCTACTACGAATTTTGGATCAGGAAACTTGTAAAATCCTTTTTTATCACGAATTAGCCTGATGAACTTTTCATTTTGGTATTGTTCTCGATACATCTTCCAGAGGTCCATCTCACTTACTTGTTTAGTAAGGAAGGTGTGATTTGTACATAAAATACCCCTTACAATATCTACTGCATGAGGACTCATTGATACTTTGATCTTCTTTCCAGCCACTTGACTTAGTTCTTGCTCTATCTCACCTGTGTGTCTGTGCTTTGCTGGCTTGTATGGCCTTATGACTCCAGACCTCATTGCATGATGTGTTCCTGCCTCAGAGCCTGCTCCTGCTCCAGAGGAGCCTATCTTAGAATCTACTATGATGTGTTCTGTGTCAATTATTCCTTTTTTGACCAGTGGATATAATGCAAGAATTGATGTTACTGCCATGCATCCAGGACAGGATACAAGCTGTGCTTTTTTGATCTCTTCTCTGTGAATTTCTGGAATTCCAAATACTGATTTTGCAAGATATTCTGGATGCGGATGTTTCCATCCATACCATTTGTCATAGTCTGAAGCATTGTGTAACCTATAGTCTGCACTCAAATCAATTACTTTCATTCCTCGGTCATATAGCTCCTTTACAATATCAACAGCAGTACCGTGTGGAACCGAAGTAAACACCAGATCACACTTGTCTGATAGTTTATCATAGTTGAGCTCAGAAAATGTTAGCTCTGTAAATCCTTTCAGGCCAGGCTGGACTCGAGAAATATATTCTCCAACATATTGTCGTGAAGTCACTGTTGTGATCTCAACTTTTGGGTGACTAACAAGTAGCCTTAGAATTTCTCCTCCGACATATCCTGATGCACCTATTACTCCAATTCTCATTGATATTCTCCTAGCACACCATAGTATAATTTAAACTCTAAAATTTGAAGCTCCAAATTATTTAGCAGCAAAATTTACTGCAAAATCAATCATTTCCTTTGGAATATTTCTCTTGGCAACTTTTGCCAGTCCTTTAAACTCTACAGTATTGTTTACCTCATGTACTACCAGTCCTTTTTTTTCATCTTCCATGACGTCAACACCAAGAATTCCTCCACCAACAGCTCTTGATGCCTTGATACATATGTCTTCTAGTTCCTTGGTTATCTCGCATGCTACAGGTTCACCACCAAGAGCAATATTTGTCTTAAATCCACCAGTCGAGGTTCGGTACATTGCTGCAATGACTTGATCTCCTACTACTATTGCACGTATGTCTCTTGGCGGTCTCTTTACTGCTTCTTGTAAATAGTAAATTCTATCCAAAGGTCCATCGCTTAGCTCTCTTACCTCAATGATGGCATCAGCAGTGTCTCTATCCTTGAGTAGCATGACTCCCCTACCCCAACTACCTATGATTGGCTTTATGACAAGTGGATATCCTTCTTTATCCAAGATCTCAAGTGCTGTTTCAGAGGAAAAGGTAAAGTATGTTTTTGGCGTTGGGACATTGTGTTTTTTGAGCAAAAGTGATGTTAACATCTTATTTCCGCAGTTATTTGCCACTTCAAATTTATTTAGTACAGGAATTCCAAGAAATTCTAGACATGCTGTAAAGTGCAAACCACGAAAGTAGCTTACACACCGTTCTAATACAACATTGCCAAAATCAAAATCATTTTTCTTGGATTCTGTAGAAATTTGGGTAGTCTTTGCATCAATCATCTTCGTATCATGTCCGAGCTCGTTTGCTTTTTCTTCAAGCATTTTTTCCTCTACGCGAACTCTATCAAACACAATACGGACTTTGGGCATCTACTCTCCCCAATCTTCGCCTACTTTTTCAGCATGTTTTAATTCGCAAACAGCACCGTTTTTGGAAGCAATCTCAAAATCTGCACCACAGTCGGGGCAAGAGACTATCTCTCCAACACTTGCATCATCTGGAATTTTCATGTTACCATCGCATTCTGGGCAATTCATTCTTTGATCTCTCACCTCTTTTTTAGTAATTTATTAGCTTCTGTTGATTGTAGACCCCACAACTCAACGAATCCTTTTGCCAGAGTTTGATCGAAAGTTGAACCCTTTCCATATGTTGCCAAGTCATGGCTATACAAAGAATAGTTCGATTTCCTTCCAACAACTCGTAGACTTCCTTTAAACATTTTCAGTTTTACAGTTCCGCTAACTCTCTTTTGTGACGCATTGATAAACATATCTAAATCAGATTTTAGTGGGTCCTGCCAGAGTCCCGAATATGCTAACCATGCCCATTCAGAATCTACCATTGTTTTGAATTTTAATTCATGTTTTGTTAGTACCATTTTTTCAAGATCTGTGTGCGCTTCTATGAGACAGAGAGCAGCAGGTGTCTCGTATACCTCCCGTGACTTGATTCCAACTACCCTATCTTCTATGTGATCTACTATTCCAACGCCAGACGCACCGGCTTTTTTGTTAAGGTACTCGATGAGCTCTATTGGTTTTAGACTCCTTCCATCGGCTGAGACGGGAATACCTTGACTGAATTTTATTTCTAAATACTGTGGTTTTTCAGGAAGATTCTTTGTTTTTACCCAGATAAACGCATCTTCTGGAGGTTCTTCAAACGCGTCTTCTAGATCGCCGCCTTCTATTGCCCTTCCCCACAAATTCTGATCAATACTAAACCTTTTTGCAGCAGTATCAATTGGAATTCCATGTTTTTTGGCAAATTTCAGTTCAACATCACGAGTAAGATTGAGATCGCGAATTGGAGCAATTATTGGAAGGCTGGAACCTGATCGCATTGTAACATCAAACCTTATCTGATCATTTCCTTTGCCAGTACAACCGTGTGCAAGTGCTTCTGCACCCTCTTTCTTTGCGATCTCAACTACTTTTTGTGCAATTAAAGGACGAGCTAGTGCTGTTGCTAGACAATATTTTTTTTGATAAAGTGCATTTGCCTTAATTGATGGAAAGATAAAGTCATCTACAAATTCTTGTCTTGCATCAATGTTGTAGTGTTTTACTACTCCAAGACGTTTTGCCTTGGCGGAAATCTTTTTTTGGTCATCTCCTTGTCCAACATCTACTGTAACTGTGACGACATCCAAGTCGTGTTCTTTCTGGAGATATTTTATCACAACAGAGGTGTCTAATCCTCCAGAGAAAGCTAAAACTGCTTTTCCTTTCATTGAGGTTTTCTGTGATCAGAATTTCGCATTTATCTTTTATGATCTTTGTTTTGTAACATTTTTTCTTACCGAAAATTTGCAAAACTAATTTGCAATAAATGAGACAATGGCAAATTAGTCTAAGCTAAAATTCGAACACTATTTAACCGATATATTATAACGCTGTTATATGAATTTGATTCCCTTTACGGGTAGTATTCCAGTATCTACTATCACAAAGATTCCAGAGGAGATTGTACTCAATGACCAAACTTGAAGCAAAAAATATCATAAAGAGCTTTGATCACAATGGAAATTCTGTAGTGGCTCTAGATGGAATAAACCTCAATGTGCAGGAAGGTGATTTTGTATGTATTGTGGGCCCGTCTGGATGTGGAAAATCCACTTTTCTTAACATTGTAGCTGGACTTGAAAAACCCGATGGGGGAGAAATTTTACTCAATGGCAAGCCAATCTCTACGCCAGGACCTGATAGAACTATGGTATTCCAAGAAGGAGCACTTTTTCCATGGCTCAAAGTAATTGATAATGTAGAATTTGGTCTAAAAATGGCTGGAATTCCAAAAGACGAACGAAGACAGATCTCACAAAGATATCTTGACATGATGCAGTTGACAAAGTTTGCAGATTCTTACACCTATCAACTCTCCACTGGAATGAAACAGAGAGTTGCAATTGCAAGAGCACTAGCAATGGATCCGGAAATTTTATTGATGGATGAACCATTTGCTGCACTTGACTCACAAACAAGAGATCTCTTACTTGTAGAATTACAACTCATCTGGGAGAGAACAAAAAAAACCATTATCTTTGTAACTCACAACATTTCAGAATCTGTGATTTTGGGAAACCGTGTCGTAGTTTTCAAAAATAGACCATCTAAAATAAAGAAAGAAATTGTTATCGATTACAGAAGACCAAGACTTGCAGAAGATGAAAATCTCCAAAAGTATTATCATCAGATTCTAGAAGAGCTGAAGACTGAAGTAATTGCGCAAATAAAAGATGAGAACCAATGAACGAGCTAACTTCTAAAACTTCACGTAATCTGGATGATGCAGCCAATGCTGCTTTACTCTTAGCTATATTCATAGGCATTTGGCAGGTTGTATTCATGTTGGGCATCTGGCCAACGATATCCTTGCCATCACCTGCTATGGTTGCCGAATCTTTTGCCAAGATCATCTCAAATCTATCGTTGCTTGTAAGTATTGGAGTAACTATGAGCAGACTAGTTGCTGGATTTTCAATTTCAATAACTCTTGGCACGTTAATAGGACTTGCAATGATAAGATTCAAAGGATTTGGAAAAGCCCTAAATTCGTTTTCAGCTGGACTCTTATCATTTCCAAGTATTGCATGGGTTCCGTTCTCAATTCTGTTAATTGGCTTTAATGAATTTGGTATCATGTTTGTTGTCATAATGAGTTCAATCTTTTCCGTAATGATCTCAACTTATAGTAGCATCAGAAACACACCGCCAATCTATCTTGATGCCGCAAAAAACATGGGTGCAAGCGGAATTGCACTATTCAGACATGTTACAATCCCTGCTGCAACTCCATCGCTAATAATTGGTTTAAGACAAGCTTGGTCTTTTGCATGGCATGCAATAATAGGAGCTGAAATACTCATGTCAATTGTAGGACTAGGTCACATACTTTCTGTGGGGCGTGAATTTCTTGATATGGGGCAGGTTATTGCAAGCATGATTACAATTTTTGCAATTGGTTTGATAGTTGATAGATTTTTGCTAAACAAAATAGAAGAAAAAGTGCGTAGGAAATGGGGCTTGGACCATCATCGCTAATTGGAGTAATGTGTTTAGAAAATGAATCCAATAGCAAAGTTTGGCATCGCAGGCGCAATCATAGCAGCTGTAGTGGCCCTGAGCTTTATTTCAATTTCTGGTAATACACAAACTCATACGATGGAATCATCATCAACTGATGTCTTGCGTATTGGTTATCGTCCAAACATGAACGATGCACAAGCAGTAATCGGGATTGGAAACGGTGATTATCAAAAAGAGATTGGCAATATCCAAATACAAACCCAAGTGTTCAATGCAGGGCCCTCTGCTATAGAGGCACTCTTTGCAAACAAAGTTGATGTAACATATGTTGGACCAAATCCCGCCATTAATGGGTATATAAAATCAAACGGTCAAGGGTTACGTGTCATTGCAGGAGCCACAAGTGGTGGAGCAGTTTTTGTTGTACGAAACGATGCTGGTATAAGTTCCATTAGTGATCTTGGTGGCAAAAAGTTTGCATCTCCACAGCTTGGTAATACACAAGACGTTGCATTAAGATCATTTTTGCTAAAAAATGGATTCAAGACTTCAGATAATGGTGGAACAGTTCAAGTAATTCCTGCTGCAAATCCTGACATTTTTACCATGATGTTAAAAAAAGACATTGATGGCGCATGGGTTCCAGAACCATGGGGCACTAAACTGGAAAAAGAAGCAAATGGAACTATATTTGTAGATGAGAGAGATTTATGGCCAAATGGAAAATTTGTTACTTCTATGATTGTGGTAAGAACAGACTATCTTCAATCCCATCCTGATATAATAAAGAAATTACTAGAAGCTCATGTTGATGAAACCAATTGGATAAACAATAACAAGGATGCAGCAATAGCAGTCTTCAATGACCAACTAGAAAAATTAACAGGAAAGAAACTTCCTGCTAGCGAGCTTGCTGAAGCTTTTTCTAGAATGGAATTGACCTACGATCCTGTGAAAGATTCACTTTACAAATCAGCTGATGATGCCTATAATTTGGGATTTCTTGGAAATCAAAAGCCAGATTTGAGCAACATATTTGATCTCAAGATACTAAATGAAGTACTACAAGAGAAGAATATGCCAACAATATCTTGAATCCTAAAGTTTCTTTAATACTTCTATTGCCATTTTAAAATCGTTGGGCGAGCTTAACAATACGTTGCCTGCGATCTTGTTAACCTGTTTTACAAATCCAACAACATCTTTACTATAATTTGACCAATCCAAGTTGAGCATCTTTGCAGATTTTTGATTACGTTCAGACGATAACAATACGCATGGTATTATCTTAAACCCCTGCGGTTTTAGCTTATCCACTATTTTTGTCACTTGATCTATAGAACTAATGACTTGGGTAACAAATCCTTTTGGCTGGGCTTCAATTTTTTTGTGAATTTTATCAAAATCAGGATTGCTAGAAATTGAAAGATATAGGTCAATTTTTTTGTTAAAGCCCTGTTCATTGAATTGTTTTACAACTTCGCTTGGAACTAATTTAGAATCTTTGGGTCCAGTCGGAGGAGGATCTCCTTTGATGATAAGAACCCCATTTAGATTCAAAAGTATGGCATCACATATAGTCTGGGTTATTGCAGTTTGATTTCTATCTCGTACTCTAATGCTTGCAGAGATCTTTATTTTGTTATTAGAATTCTTGATAAAAAAGCCAGCAGTTATTGGTGAGATTCTAGGAATGCCAAGAACTGAATCTGTTACATGTATGCTGTCACAAACCTTTCCTATCTTTACTGACTTTTCTCTAAACTTTTCTACTGAATTCTGCAGCTCTTGATGTGATAGTACCGTATCCTGAATGACCTTGGGTGGATTTAGTTCGTATGTGACAGTCATAAAAGAGTGTCAAGGCTACTTGATTATAACCTTTGAAGCCAATTGGTATCATGTCAAAACAAAAGGAAATTAATACATTGAATACCGTCTCATTGACTGTT
The DNA here is from genome assembly GCA_964447595.1 of uncultured Nitrosopumilaceae archaeon. Classification (GTDB taxonomy): domain Archaea; phylum Thermoproteota; class Nitrososphaeria; order Nitrososphaerales; family Nitrosopumilaceae; genus Nitrosotalea. The sequence continues at coordinate 30,352 of CAYUTC010000002.1, read as the reverse complement.
GGTCCAAAAGATTCCGCTAGTAGAACTGATGAAACAAAGAACAGTACTCTTTGATGGAGCAATGGGTACAGAGATTCAAAAACTAAATCCAAAACCAGAAGATTTTCCAGACGGTAAAGATGGATTCAATGATGGTCTGTCTTTTACAAGACCTGAATGGATAAAAAATATTCATAGAAATTATCTCAAGGCAGGTGCAGATTGTATAGAAACCAATACTTTTGGATCAAACAAACTAAAACTTGAGGAATACGGATATGGAAACAAAACATTAGAGTATAATAAAAAAATTGCAGAGCTTGCAGTTGAAGTGACTAAAGAATTCCAGGACAAGCCAAGATATGTTATTGGTTCTATGGGGCCAACAGGGTTTCTGCCAAGCTCAAATGATCCCTCATTAGGACAAAAATCGCTTGATGAAATAAAAGAAGCATTTGAAATTCAAGCAGAAGGTCTCATACTTGGGGGAGTAGATGCATTGTTAATTGAAACAAGTCAAGACATTTTAGAAGTAAAATTGGCAATAGAAGCATGTCATGATGCAATGAAAAAGACTGGCAAGAAAATTCCAATCATTGCAAATGTAACACTTGACAAGTATGGCAAGATGTTGCTTGGCACCAACATCCAGGCAGCATATACTACCGTATCAGAAATGGGAATTGATGTCTTTGGACTTAATTGTTCTACTGGACCAGTCGAAATGACACCTAGTGTACAATGGCTCAACGAACAAGATGATCTTCCACTACTTGTTGTTCCAAATGCTGGGATGCCGGAAAACCAAGGCGGCAAAGCCGTATACAAGATGCCGCCAGAAGAGATGGCCAGAGTCATGAAAGACTTTGTATCACAATACAACAAAGTGAGAATTATAGGCGGTTGCTGTGGTACAAATGCAAGCCATATAGAGCATTTACGAAAGATAATTGACGAAAAGCAATCAGAAAATAAGCACTAGGTATTTAGAAAAAGTAATTGAGAGTCATCATGTTGAAATCTGCTAGAGTGAGTTCTGCACTAAAAGCAGTAGATCTAAGACAAGACCCACCCCCTCTTATCATAGGAGAACGGCTAAATGCACAAGGATCAAAGAAAGCAAAAGAGTTTGTACTAAATGACAATTTCGAAGAACTGTTAAAACTAGCACGAGATCAAGTAGAGGATGGTGCACACTGTCTTGATGTGTGTGTTGCAACAACAGAACGCTCTGATGAGCTTGAATTCATGAAAAAACTTGTAAAATTACTTAGCTTGGAAATTGATGCACCACTAGTAATTGATTCAACTGAACCAAAAGTTATCGCATCAGCTCTTGAACAGATTCCAGGAAAACCAATCATTAATTCAATCAATCTAGAAGGAGATGGTAACAGGTTTCATTCGCTGGCGCCCTTGATGGTCAAGTATGGTGTTCCATCTATTGCTATGTGTATTGGACCCAAAGGAATGGCAAAATCGCCAAAAGAGAAACTTGAAACAGCAGAGCTGCTCTTTGAAACAGGAAAAAAATATGGAATAAAAGAAGAGCAGTTTATCTTTGATGTTCTTACTTTTACTCTAGCTACTGGCGAAGCTGAATTTCTTGATGCAGGAAAGAATACTCTAGAAGGAATTAGTCTTGTCAAGAAGAGATTTCCAAATTCCTTTACTACTCTTGGATTGAGCAACGTCAGCTTTGGATTAGCACCAAATGCAAGAAAGATACTAAATGCGGTCTTTTTGTATCATGCCGTAAAAGCAGGGCTTGATACCGTCATCATTAATCCAAAAGATGTAATTCCGTATACAGAAATTGATGAAAAAGAGAGAAAATTTGCAGAAGATCTCATATTCAATAAACATCCAAATGCTCTGGCTGACTTTATAGCGCATTTTGAGAGCTCAAAGGCTAACTCTCAACTTGCAACAAAGAAAGTAGACGTTGACCCTTCGTGGCCTGCTGGAAAACGCTCTAACTTTAGAATAGTAAACAGGATACGTGATGGTATAGAAAAAGATGTTGTAAATGCAATAGCAGAAAAGATCTCTGACAAATATACAATATCAGAGAAAAATGGAATCACAACAATTGATGCTCCAAAGGAAATAACACATCCTGCCGCAATTCAGACACTAAATGATGATCTTTTGCCTGCTATGAAAGAAGTTGGTGACAAGTTTGGGGCGGGTGAGCTCATCTTGCCGTTTGTTCTCAAGTCTGCGGAATGTATGAAAGCTTCTGTTGCAGAACTTGAAAAATATTTGTTAAAAGAAAAAGGTACAACCAAAGGAAAACTTGTCTTGGGCACAGTTTATGGCGACGTTCATGATATTGGAAAAAATTTGGTAAAGACAATCTTTGAGAACAACGGATATACTGTATATGATCTGGGAAAGCAGGTTCCACTACAAAAGTTTCTTGAAAAGATAGATGAAGTACAAGCAGATGCAATAGGACTTTCCGCTCTTCTTGTATCAACATCAAAACAAATGCAGTACTTTGTCGAGCATGCAAGAAAAAACAATATGAAAATTCCAATCTTGTGCGGCGGTGCAGCTATTAACAGCAACTATATCAACAGAATTGCCAAAGACAATGGCATATACTCGCCAGGTGTATTTTATTGCAAGACAATGTTTGATGGGTTAAAGACAATGGACAGCCTTGTCTCTTCTGAGAAACAAAAATTTGTTCAAGAATGGAATCAAAGACTTGAGAAATGGACTGAGACCACTGTGGAAAGATCAGCAGAACAAGAGCTACCACACAGCGGAATAAAACCCGTCACACCGCCAGTTCCACCTCATCTCAACAAACCGATTAGAATAGAACCACAAGAAATTGATCTAAATGAGATATGGAAATTTATTGACAAGAAATCTCTCTTTGTTCTTTCATGGGGTTTGCGTGGCAAATCAGCAAAAGATTCTGAAGCTGAGCATGAAGCATTGTTAGAAGAATGGAAGAAAAAAATTCTGCAAGAAAAATTATTTGAGCCACGGGCTGTATATGGATACTTTAAAGCTCACAACAAAGATGGTAAACTAGTAGTTGATCATCCAAATGGTGAAAAATTGGAATTTGATTTTCCACGATCATCCAGGGGAAAACATCTTTGTCTTACGGATTATTTTGGAGAAGACGATATTGTTGCCTTTCAAGCTGTGACCGTTGGAAAGAAAGTCTCTGAAATAATAGACAAATGGAACAAAGAAGACAGATACACGGATGCATACTATCTACATGGTCTTGCAGTTGAAACAGCAGAAGCTATGGCTGCATGGATAAACTACAAGATAAAGACAGAACTGAAAATTGGAGAAAAAAGAGGACTGCGATATAGCTGGGGTTACCCAAGTTGTCCTGATGTTTCACAACACTGTCTTGTGTGGAAGCTTTTACAGCCAGAAAAGTCTGGCATGACACTCACAGAGGCAGGTCAGATAATTCCTGAACAATCAACCGCTGCAATAGTTGTCCACCATCCAGAAGCTGAATATTTTGCACTATGAGACATAAACAATATCAGACCATCATAAAAGACAAAAACAAAGCAGAAGATTAGAAAGACAATGAACCTGGCAAACCTAAAGGACGCCTTGTTTAGCTCCATAAATGCCACTCCAAGAGACGATAAAACCACCAAACTTGCCGCTGTTATGATAATAATCTATGATGTCAAGCCAACTATCATAATGACAGAAAGGCCAAAAACAATGGATCATCATGCAGGTGAAATTTCATTTCCTGGGGGGCGATGGCATAGAGAAGATAATGATCTTTTGGACACGGCTATTAGAGAAACCTTTGAAGAAATTGGAATACAAATCCAAAGAAATCAGGTTATAGGGCAACTCAAACCCGTAACTACTTTGAATTCAGGTTTTACTATTTTTCCATTCATTACTGTTCAAGATAAAACTCCATCGCTTACTCTAAGTTCTGAAATAGAATCAATTTTGAGAATGCCGTTAATTCCTCTTTTAAAAACTGTTGATAACGACAAAGATCCAGATCACAAATCTATTCAAGAAATGTATACATTTACATTTGAAAACCATTTGATCTGGGGAGCATCTGCAAGAATGCTCAATCAAATACTCTATGCTTTGTCAAAACATGGCATAGTTTAGGGAATGTTTTGAGATTCATTTAAAAAAGGGGTCAGATCTTCGAACCTTCATGGCTGCCCACAAGTCTACTCCAAGAAAGATAAGGTTGATGAAAAAATTAAAGCAAAGTTCAGCCGTTCCGGCATGGGTAATAGTGAAAACAAAGAGAAAAGTAAGAACTAATCCCAAAAAGAGACAGTGGCGCAGAACTGATGTGAGGGTTGGTTAGTTGTCCGAAGAAGTACTAGAGAGGATTTATACAATTAATCTTGGTAAAGTATTGCTATCTCCAAACAATCAAAGAGCAAAGCGAGCAATAAACATGATACGCCAGTTTGCTTCAAAACATATGAAATCTGAGAATGTCAAAATCGAAGAAGAAATTAGTCACTTGGTTTGGGAGCGTGGCATAAGGCATCCTCCAAGAAAGATAAGGGTGAAACTCACAAAAGATGAAGATGGTAACATCATAGTATCCAACTATCAAGAAGAAAAGAAAATAGAGGAAAA
>CAYUTC010000002.1:0-25647 GCA_964447595.1 uncultured Nitrosopumilaceae archaeon | reverse complement strand
AAGATGGTAACATCATAGTATCCAACTATCAAGAAGAAAAGAAAATAGAGGAAAAGCCAAAGAAAGAAGAAAAGAAAGTAGAAAAGAAGACTGAAACAAAATCAAAGAAGGAAGAAACGAAATCTACAGAAGCAAAATCAGAAAAGAAACAGAAAGAGTAAATCTATTCTATTTGTTCCAGTTCAAGATCAATTTTTACACTAGAGTCAGGTTCTTCCCAATCTAGAACGCTCTGTTTTGGAATAATTCCAAGAGGATCGTACTTGTCAAATCGAGTCTCTCCGTCTATAGAAGTCAGCAAAACTACTTTGGACTCTTCCCCGCTTGTTACAGACATGCTGACTCTGGTACTATCATCGCTAAATATTCCACTAATTGTATTTACCATTGAATTTAGCACTCCCACTGGCACCTTGTTTCCGCCCATTACATACATCATTGCACTTTTGATACTGTTAGGTGGGGCATCTTCGTAAAGCATCTTGATAGAGTCTCGCAGAGATATCTCCATATCGGATGCGCTCTTGCTTGTTGAAAGTATGTTTGTGCTGCACGGTACAGTTGAATTTCTCAGTGTAGAAATAACATGCAATAGGGCTGCATTTGTGATGCCATGGCAAGCATCAGGAGTAAGGTCAGGATTGCTGTCAAGCAATGCATCATTGTCAATTATCACGGTACAGTCTGAATTTGCCTTGAGTCTTTTCAATGATATGCCAGAGAAGAAAATTCTGTCCTTCTCAAATTTGTAGGGCATTATGCCAAAGGAAAGTATACTTTTGCCAAGCTTGTTTCCAATCTGAGAAACGATGGGAGCCAAGGCTGCACCAGATTTTCCCGCAAGATTGGCAATTATCATGACTGTTGAATACAGTTGTATTTTTTCAGTAATGGAGCTTATGGCACCAAACGATACCCCTCTTATAAGATAAGATGATGGGTTTAGAATTGGGCTGGTATCTATTAAAATCTTAGACGTGTTATGATTGAGATCCTTTGAATCGTGGCTAATTAGAAGACAGTCACATCCAAGTCTTTCTTTTGCAGTTACAGCAAGTCTACAACCGGCCCCGCCCAATCCAATCACTAAGATTGGGTCTTTCATTACAAATTCCATGACTCCCCCATTTGCTTACTAAATTGGTTAAAAAACTTTGTTGATTAGTTTTGATCCTAGCTCCGATCTAAAAAATTTAGCTCGCAATTGTACCAAAAAGACCATGTTTTGTTGCCTCGGTTATCTTAACCATGACCTTCTTGCCTAACTCGACTTTTTCTTCAACAACTACAGGCTTGTACGCATAATTGCGACCTTTGACGGTACCATCTACACTTTCATCAAATAATACCTCGCCCTTCCATCCAATCCATTCACGATTTCTCTCCAAAACTATCTTGTTTGACATCTCAAAGACTTGTTTGCTTCTCTTCTTTATCTCTGATACATCTATCTGATCTAACAATGCAGCCTTTGTTCCAGGTCTGGCACTATACCTTGAGAGATTGATGATATCAGGTCTGGTTTCCTCTATGAGATTGACGGTTTGTTCAAAGTCGCTCTCACTTTCCGTTGGAAATCCTACAATAATATCGGTAGAAATTGTAAATTTCTCAAATTTTTTCCTGAACAATTCGGTTGTCTTTCTATATACGTCTGCAGTATGCCCACGTTTCATCTCATTTAGAACTCTGTTACTGCCGCTCTGTACTGGAATGTGTAGAAACTTGAAGACTTTGGGGTTTTCAAATGATTCCAAGAGTTTCTCACGTATTCTTGGCATGTACATTGGATTCATCATTCCTATACGAACCATAAAATCTCTTTCAATGGCTGCAACCGTCTTGATTAGGTTTGGCAAGTCTGTTCCTATGTCAAAACCATAACAGCCGTTATCAGTTGATGTAAGCCAAATCTCTTTACACCCATCATCAAGTTCCTGTTTTACTTGACGAACAATGTCTCCTACCCTGAAGCTTTGCAACTCTCCTTTGGATATCTTTGTCTGACAAAAGGTACATTCACTCATACAACCACTAGCTATCTCAACTATTCCAACTGCTTGGTTTAGTCTGACTTTGGGAAGTCCTACTTTTGAAACATCCGAGTCCTCGAGTTCTATCTTTTTGCGACCTTTTAGAGTTGATTCAATTATCTCTAATGTTTTTCCTATAGAGTTTGGTCCAAGAAGACTTGCATTGGGACTAAATTTTTCAACTGTTGCTTTTTCTGCCTTGGGAAGACATCCAGCAACAACCAGTGGTTTGCGTTTTAATCGCTTTATTCTGTTTACCATTTTATTAGCAGTAGCATCTTTTACAGAACATGTTACGATTAGATTTAGATCAGAATCTAATTCATTTTCTGCAAGGGTATGACCTCCATTTACAACAAGTCCAGAAATCATTTCCGAGTCTGCAAAGCTTGCAGAGCAACCATATGCCTCTACCCAGATCTTTGCCAATACTATCCCAGCAGTTCGTTGACTTCTTTTTGGCTCAACAATCCTTTGGATACAACAAGTTCACGAATTGTTTTGCCTGTCTTGAGAGATTCTTTGTAGAGATCTGCAGAAACAAGGTATCCTAGTTTTGGTGAGAGAAGTGTAACTATTACTGGACTATTCTCTATGTATTGGCGAAGTTTTTGCTTGTTTGCTGAAAGTCCAGCAATTAAATTGCGAGTAAATATCGGAACAAAATTTTTGAGCATGTCTGTTGATTCGAGAACAGATTTTAACATTACAGGAAGCATGACATTTAGCTCAAACTGACCTGCTTGAGCTCCAAGTGCAACAGTTGTATCATTGCCAATGATGTTAAAACATATCATGTTCATACATTCTGCAAGCGATGGGTTGACCTTGCCTGGCATAATCGACGAGCCTGCATGAACTGCAGGAATACCTAACTCGGAAAGACCTGCAACAGGACCTGATGCCATCAATCTAATGTCGTTTGAAATTCTTCCAAGCTCAAGAGCAAGATTTCTTAGAGTCGAAGATAGATATGCCACTGCAAATCTGCTTTGCAAAGCATACTGCATATCTGGCTGTGGCTTGAGTTGCAGTTTTGAAATTTTTGCAAGCTCAGAAATTGCAATAGCTCTGTACCCTTTTGGTGTGTTTGCCCCTGTTCCAACAGCAGTACCACCTAGTGCTACAAATTCCAATTCTTTTTTTGTAACAAAAATAGTATCACGTGCCTTTGCAATAGATGTTGCATATGCAGAAAACTCTGCTCCCAAAGTTACAGGCAGAGCATCCATGAGATGTGTTCTTCCAATTTTCTGATATCCTGAAAACTCTTTTGCTTTTTTTACTAGTGTTGTTATCAATTCGTCAAGTGCTGTGATGGCTTGATTTACATTAAATAGAATAGACACATGCATGGCTGTTGGAAAAGTGTCGTTGCTTGACTGAGACATGTTCACATGATCATTTGGATTGATGGTATCATAGTCTCCTTTCTTTTTCCCAAGAATTTCCAAAGCTATATTTGCAATAACTTCATTTGAATTCATATTAAAGGCAGTTCCAGCTCCAGAGTTTATTGGTTCTACAAGAAACTGATCAAGAAATTTTCCTGACAAGATCTTGTCACACGCCTTGACAATGGCACTACCACGTCTTTTATCAATTACTTTGGTTCTCATATTTGCAATTGCTGCAGATCTCTTGATCATTACAAAAGCCATTATGAGGTTTAGATGAGGTCTTTGACCTGTTACGTGATATTGATTGATGGCTCTTGATGTAAAAGCGCCATAGTAGACGTTTGCTGGAATTTTTACCTCGCCAAGAGAATCCTTGTCAGTTCTAAAGTCCACGTGAAATTTACAAATAAATTTCCTAATATTCATTCGCATTTGAAAAATTGTGAAAATATCATCTGAAATGACTAGAAGTTTAGACTAAACTGTGCAAAAACCCAATAGGTTAATATACTTATAAAAAAAGATACGAGTCGATGAATAAACGATACAGTATACTGTCCATTGTTGCAGTAGTAGCAGTGGCCGGCATTCTGTTCGGTAGCACATACACAAGTACATACACAACAGGTAGTGCAACAAGCGTTACTCCACAATCAATTGACAAGGTAGCATCACAATCAATTGATTCAGTAACTGCAAAAGATGTTGCAAATGTTGGCGGTCTGGTATTTGATATGGTTGGCGCGGACGCAATTCCATTAGACCAAGTAGCAACAGAAAAGGCTAATGGTAGAACCGTGCACCAAGTTACCTTGACTGCACAAAGTGTTGATCTGCCAATTCCAGGTGGAAAGATGTATCATGCTATGACCTTCAATGGCCAAGTTCCTGGACCTACAATTAGAGTAACACAAGGTGATATCATCGATGTTACACTAAGCGTACCAGCATCCGAGACAACAGGTCACAGCCTTGATAATCACGCCGCAAGAATATCAGCAGTTCCAAACTTTGGACCTGTGATGCCAGGTAAATCAAACGAATATGCATTCATTGCAAACACTCCGGGTGTCTTCAAGTACCACTGTGAAGGTGTTGGCGTAATTGGAATGGACCAGCACGTTCTTTCCGGCATGTACGGAATGATAATTGTTGATCCACTCAACGGTTACAAAAAACTCCTAGTAGAGAGAACAGCAGCACAAAACGGTCAAGTGAGCATCACAAGAACACTTGTCGATCCAGCTGCATACGAGTTTACTTTACAGTACAACCAACTATACATTGATGACAATGGTTCTTACAACCAAGATGCCATGTTCAAGCACCAAACAACTTGGACTGTAGTTAACGGCAAGCCATTTGGTTATGACCCAGTTGTAACAAAAGTATGGAAGGGCGCAGGTGGTCAAAATGAAGCTGCTCCAATAATTGTCCCAGTTGGTCAACACATACGATACTTTGTATTGAACCAAGGTAACCAACCACTATTCTTCCACATTGTAGGTGGAATAATGGACAGAGTTACACAGGGTAACATGGTACAAGCTATGGGAACTCAGACATGGAACATTGGTGGCTCGCAAGATGCAACCATTGACGTTGTCTATGATGAACCAGGAGCATATGTGGCAGTCAACCATGATTATGCCGCAATCTTCTCTGGTGCAGCAACAGTTCAACTAGCTCAGGCAAGCGCAGCTCCAAATCCATCAGATGCTGTACCTCCTGATTCAACCGTACCAGGAACAAGCATTCACCAGGATACATTTGTACACTGTGAATGTACAGACGATCGTGCTAAAGAACTAAGCAGCATGTCAGGAATGTCCACCTCTGGACAATGACATTGCAATAAACTCCCAAACTTTTTCCTTTTTTCTTCTGGTATCACACAATGATTATATTCTGTCCATAGCGGTCTTTTTGCATGAGTATGAATCAATCAGTTCTAGTTTGTGATCAGGTGGCATCAACACTAAATGAAATTTTACAAAAAAATGGCCTCAAGGTTTCCTATGAACCAGAAATTACTCCGGATGGTATCAAGGAAAAGATTGGTAATTACGAAATTGTAATAGTACGAAGTAGAACCAAAATAACAAAAGAAATGATAGACAAGGCAAACAAATGCAAGATAATTGCCAGAGTTGGAGTAGGTCTGGATAACGTAGATGTAGATGCTGCAAAATCAAAAGGAATTCGGGTTATCAATGCAGTAGAGGGAGCCATGAATGCAGTAGCTGAGCTAGTTCTAGGACTGATGCTCTCTCTTGCAAGAGAGATTCCAAGAGCAGACAGAGAATTACGAAATGGAAACTGGCTCAAAAAAGAATTGATGGGAAGTGAACTCTCAGGCAAGTATCTTGGCATCATAGGACTGGGAAATATTGGAAAGAAACTTGCAAGACATGCCAAGGCCTTGAACATGAATATAATAGGATATGATGTCATTCCAATCCCAGAAGATTTTTCACGTGAGGTCGGGCTAATCAAATCAGATCTTGATACTCTTTTGTCTAGTGCCGATTACATTTCATTTCATGTCCCTTTTACACCACAAACACATCATCTTGTTAATGCACAAAGAATAGCCAAGATGAAAAAAACTGCATATGTTATCAATACTTCAAGAGGAGAAATAATAGACGAAGAAGCATTATACAATGCACTAAAAGAAGGAAGACTTGGTGGTGCTGCCTTGGACGTATTTGAAAAAGAGCCTGCTATTGGCAACAAGCTTGCAACTCTTCCAAATGTTATTTGTACTCCGCACATAGGAGCTCAGACAAGAGAAGCTCAGGCGTTAGCTGCAAATGTTATAGCAGAAAAGATAATAATGATTCTTCGTGGCGTAATCTAGACGTGGTACGTATCTCAATAACTGTACCTGTATTTTTTCTGGTACTTTTTTTAATAATTCCTGTTTTTGCTGATACAGGCACTATGACTGTTGTATCAGGAAGAACATTTACAATTGATTATACTTCTACAGGAGTAAAGGTTGTGAACGCTCAAGTGGATCAATCTTTAGGAGAGATATTGTTTACCATCAAAGTTCTACAAAACGGAGCAAGTTTGCAAGTTACTTTACCACGAGACTTGATTGATTCAAAGAACAGTAACGGAGCAGATAGTGATTTTCTAGTAGTAGTAGATGGAGTACTTGCAAAACCTCAAGAAACAAAAACCTCTACTGATAGAATACTTCAATTCACAGATCTTACTACTGACGAAACTGAAATTGATGTAATTGGTACGTATCTTTCTAGCTCAAATGCTGTACCAATACCGCCTGTTCAACCAACCACTCCAGTCACACCGCCAGTTACACAAGAACATAATCAGACATCGCAGACACCAGCAACACAACCGCCTCCAAGTGTGCCTTCTCCAACACCTTCAACTCAACCTTCTAATACACAATTAAATGTAACACAGGAAACTAATTTCATACAACAGAATTTTAATAATTTAATTTCTAAAATACCACACTTGCCGTCATATTTTCCTAGATTGAGCACAATTGATTATGCTGTGATGCTATCAATAGGCATAGTTGTAATAATAGTAATTGCTAGTGCAAAAAGATCTAGAAAGTTAGCTCGAAGAGGATGAGCTGAACCGAATTATTTTAGAATCTACTAGATATTTTACTGCCAGTCCAAAATCATTGTCAGATATGGAACCATCAGACCACCACCGGGCATCATTTTTAAACCATGGTGGTATGAACGCAGTACTATTTTCCTGGCTACCACTAGTCTTGATTATTCCTGTCTGGATTAATTCCTGAATGTGTTCATAAAATAATTTATCCGAAGTTTGTCCCTTTGACCAAGAAGCTGCTATCGTCTTGAACTGAGGAGGGATGACAATTTTTCCCGTGTCTACAAGTTGAAAGCTTGTGGTCGCATTGGAATCGCCATATTGTATGTTGATACGATATATTCCAGGAGAAAAAGTGGTTTGATAAAATGGAACAGGTGCAGTGATATTTGAAACAAGATTAGTGATTCCAACATGGATTAAAGAAGAAGACTGTCCAGATTGATCAACTATCTCAAAAGTTGCGTCATTTCCTGTTACTTTTGAAACCTTAATCGAAAACGATAGGACATCGCCGTATTCATAGGTAGACTTGTCAGTAGATATAGAGATCTGAGATATTGCGTAGGATGTTCCAAAAATAAATAGTGTAGCTAACATTATACTAAATACGATCTTCATGGGATTCAAAATAATAGAATTTCATAAGAGGCTTTTGTATTTTTCTAATAGAAATTATTGCTGGAACAGAATATTAAGGGGTAATTGAGTAGTGGCGAGTATATGCTTGGCTACCAAGATCAAGTATGGCTTAAAATGTGGAAAGAAAATGCTCCTGAACTTAGAGCCAAGGCTATAGAATGGCGAAAAGAAAATGCTCTAGTTAGAGTTGAAAGACCCAGTAGACTGCAAAAAGCCAGAAGACTTGGATATAAAGCAAAGCAGGGAATCATTGTAGTTAGAATGCGTGTTGGTAGAGGTAACATGCGCAAAAAAAGACCTGTTGCAGGAAGAAGGCCAAAACACCTCGGTGTTCTAAGAATAAAACCTGCACTTAGTATGCAAAAAGTGGCAGAGCGCAGAGTTTTAGAAAGACATCCTAACATGAAACTTTTAGGTTCGTACTATCTTTATCAGGACGGTGTTTACTTGTGGTATGAGGTTATACTGGCAGACACGGCACACCCAAGAATAGTTAAAGATAAAGAAATTCGTGGCAAACTATCCGGTTTGAAGAATTGAAAACATTTGTAATTTTATTGTCTGTTCTAGTTTTAGGGTTGTTTTCTGTGCCAGCTTTTGCCCAAAACATTGACATGAGCAAAATGAATCTAAATCATCCTGGAATAAAATGGGATTGGAAAATCAAAGTAGAAAATTACACCTTTATTGTGGATACTGTTTCAAATTATGATGTGCAAAATGTTGTCTTTGACAAGCAAACTAAAACTCTGACATTTCTTAGCAATAGTTCGCACACAGAAAATGTTGCAGAAATACAAATACCAAACGACCTCATAGGTGGTAACTATACGGTTTCACAGAACGGAAACCAGATATCTCCATTGATACTACAAAATGGTAACACTACGCTAGTTGTTTTAAAATTCAATGACACTGGAATAACCAAGACCAATGTAACTGGAACTACCTACCTTCCAGAATTTTCCGGAATTGTACCACTCATAATGGCAAGCTCATTTGCAATCTTGTTTTTTACACTACGAACAAAATTCTAAAAATAGCCATTCATGTAGTCTTCCCACATGTTTGAACGTGTGGTAAATCTATTGAGTCCATAAAATATTCCCCCTATAATTCCTGCTTGATAAAATGCATAAAGATAGACCTGGGAATGTGTTGGGTCGCTATGTGTTAGACTAAGTGCAATCATGGAAAAAAAGACATAGATTCCAACAAATGTAAAAAATCTACTAAGAAAGCCATCCATTCCAACAATTCGTTTAGTTGCAGCTGCCATTATGGTTATGCTTGATACTATAAGAAAAGTTAGTCCGCCGTTAATTCGAACAAAGTCATTTATCCATGGAATTAGTCCATCGGTGAAGATTGATTTGCTTGAAGGATGGGCACCACCATGTAATGCAAAAGTTACAGATGCAAGTATTGAACCCATGATGAAGATACACAAGAATACTTTGATTATAGCTCGTTTCAGAGGACTACGTGCTCCAGCAGGCTCCATCACACGCTCAGACATTTTCACTCCATAGAGTAGTCCAATTAGAAATGATGGAATAAACATCAAATCAATAATGATTGGAGACTGTTGTGTTATCTTGTTAATCTCTGGTCCAAATGCCCAATAGACTATTAATGCTAGAGCTGCTGCTCCAACAAATATGCTAATATCTAGCCAGTTGCGATTCTTCCTAATCTCAAATAGGTCAGGTCCCCACTCGTCCAATCTGATTTTTGCTTTTAGAAAATGCATTAAAGAAATGGATCAAAATGATTTTGCCTAATTTATCAATTGATTTTGCTTTTTATTGAGGACTTGGTATATTGTATTCATGAGAGGAGGTATGCCCATTATCGGAATAGGCGTAGTTATTATTGCATTTGGTATAATCTTCTTTCTTCAAGGCAACTCAAGAGTAGGTCCAACATCCTCTTTTATGTATTCCAATCCAAAATGGATTCTCAATGGATTATTGATTGCAGCAGGCTGAGTAGCAGTTCTTTGCACAGGAATTTGGCTTAGCTTACGACGCCCAAAGTCATAGTTGACCTGACTTTTTCTAATTTACGAATCTTTTTTGCAATCAAGTTATCCATTTGTTTTTCTGTTTCAGCCTCTGCCTCTACAACAATGTCATAATCTCCATACACAACTCTTGCATCCATTACTTTATCAAAATGCTTGAGCTTCTTTACAATCTCGTCCTCTGCTCCAAGTTCACAGCCAATTAAGATGTATGCTTTTTCCATGTCATATACTACATTAATACAGCCTTAAATTCTTGATCCGAGCATTTCTCTATACTGATTTCTCAAGTGTTATTGACGCATGTTCTTCCTAGGTTTTTAAATGGCCTGATACAAGAGCGTCAATATGGGATTATTTCGACGAACAAAACAAAAGGATGAAAATATCGAATCCATGAAGGCTTTGTTTGACAAATTTGAATACACAGATCTTGAAAAACTCTGCAATGAAGTAATCGGAAAATCTCCACAACCACGTACTGAACGACTTGAAAGAATAGAACTCCTTGAATTCATTTGGGAAAATTACAGAAAAGGGAACTTGAACTTTCAGCAAGTTAAAGATTTTGCAGTCAGGCAAGGAATAGTATCACAAAATTTCTTTGATTGAACTCATTAAAAACCAACTACAACAGGATTTTCTGGTTTGATTATCTCCCTTAACAAAATTGTGGCATAGGAACCCCTTGAAAGGGTGAATTCAACAAAAGGTTCCCCGGCAGAAAAACTCTTGCAGGCCATGACTGCATTTCTAAAACCTCCTTCTTCGCTTGCTTCTTGCATCTCTTTTACAAAAAAGTCCTTTGGGTTAATTTGTTCTTCTTGAAGAATTTTTGAGATATGATAATCAAATCTATTCTTTCTTGAATAGGAATAACCCACAAGTGGGATGGCTAGTCTCTGATTTGGATCATTTTGATATCTTCCAAGAGTGTCATCTTTATCGTAGCAGACATCATCAGGTTGGGGATGGAACAACTCTTCGCCATATTGATATGCGGTGCTGACTGTTTTATTGAAGACAAATGACTGAAATGCCTCGACAAAAAGTCTTCTCAAAAAAAGAGGTATTGCATGTAATGCCTTTAATGCATTATTGTGTTCTATCATATGCTGTAAAACAATTCTCTCTATATCCATTTGCGGTGGCACATCATTGAAAACCTTAGAATAGTTTGATTTATCTTGTAACATTTCTCTTATTCTATTGTTTTGTAACAAGTCATATTCTGAACCAGATGAGAGTAAAATCTCAACGGCATGATCAAAATTTTTCTGCAAAATCGCCTTTCCAATCAAGTGCGATACGGGTCTTTTGCTTCCAAATCTTTGATAGCCAAAAAAATTAAGGATTTTATCATATTCACTAAAATTTGAGATTTTTGTAAAATCAGCATCCTCTATCTTGATTTTAAAGTGGTTTCCAATCATGTCTTTTTTTGTAAGAGGCTTTTGAACCAAACCTATTGCTTCTAGCGTATACCTATTAGTTGAGATAGTTCCAACTGATCTAGAAGAATTCATATCACAAACGTATTGCTCTGTTGTGGCATTGGCATCTTTGAGTCCAAGTGCCTTCAGTCTTAATCCGTGTTTTTTGAAAATATCAGACAAGACATGATTTGTATCAATCCCAGATTTTTTTAACTTGTAAACTGTGTATTTTCCTGATCCTGATATCTTTGTCCGAACCTTATCTCGTAATATTTCTGAAACAAAAAATTGGTCTGGAGATGACCGTATCTTTCCGCCAGTACCATCTGTTTTGGTACAATAGACAAAAATACCAATTAAATTATCTATCTTGGGAACCACTTCTTATTGTAGAGTTACAGTAACAAATTTTGATATTGTAACATCTTGATATCTGGCACCAACTAAAACTTTGTAGGTGCCAGGCAGTGCAAAGTTATCTGCTGAAAGGGTCACTGATACAGTTTTGGGCTTGTCAAGCGATACATTTTGATCAGAGAATGTAACTTTGAGATCTTGCCCTGTGCTAGTTTCTGCTGTTATCATATTAGCTGTGCCATTGAGGGGCTGGATTGGGTTAATGGTTATAGTCAGAGTAGTGTTTTGACCTGGCTGTACAGTAGTAGATGAGGTAGACGTACTCAAATCAAAGGGGAGGCTGACTGTTGGGTCTAGTACTGCAATGTTGTTTTCAACCCATTCTGTAAACCAGACTTTGTCATGTGCTACTGTAAAGTCAAGTACCTGGGCAACACCGCAATCCTGTTGTTCTCCACAATCAGACCAGTTTGGATTCTTTGATGGAACAAGATATTCTACAAGTGATTCCTTTGAAGGATCAAATACTGCAATAGAGTTTCCTGTTTGTTCATTGAACCAAAGATTTCCTTGATAATCAAATTGGTTCCAATAGGGCCTTGTTATTGGGGTCTTGATAAGACCAGACGAGTTGCCATATGTGGAAGCTTGAGGTGGTGGTGTGATATACTTTGTAAATTGTTGGGACTGGGGATCAAAACTAAAGAACATGCTACTTGCAGTATCTGTCATCCATGGTTTACCACTTGGATCAATTGAAATTCCATTTGGGGCCTGTATTCCAGATGGTAATACATATTCTGCAAATTTTGATGTCATTGGATCGTAACTGACAAGCTCTCCACCACTTTGATATATCCATATGGTAAACCAAATCTTTCCGGAGCTATCAGATGCCATGTCACTTGTGAAATTGTAATCTCCTGGAGACTTGATACTAGTTGCCTGTAACGTAGGTCCAGTCTGGTTTGTACCAAAAACCGCAACCTTTCTTCCTGTAAAATCATTTACCAAAATATTATTCCCGTTGGCAGAAAGCATTTGAGGAAATGACTGTTGCCCATTCGTTTTTGGGAAGACAAAACGGGTGTAATGGTTGGTCTGGGTATCAAACTTCCAAATCAAATTGTGCTGTGAGTCACTAAACCAGACATTTTTGTCTGGAGCCACATCAATGCCCCACATCATTGCCCTCTCTCCTTTTTGCCATAACAAGTTGGGATATTCGGTAAAGTTCTTTGTTACTGGGTTGAATTTGGCAATATCTCCTGTATTTGCTTCTGAAAACCAAACATTTCCTGAGGAATCTACAGTGATTCCAAGAGGTTGTGTACAATGTGTTGGAATCTTGAATTCGGTGATATACTTGGATGATTTTGCACCATCACTTTGGCAGAAGGTCGTACGGTTACCTGGTGAATAATTGTCTTCAGGTGTTCCAGTTAGGGTTGCAGGCGTGCTGGTGCTTTGATTTAATCTGTTTCCAAAACCATTGAACAGCGAAAAAGTGGAACTGCCAACCATAATTATGCCAAAGAATGCAGCCATTGAAATTAACAGTATTTTCTTTGTCCTTTGTTTCACAAAAAGGAGATTTGTTTTCCTCGTTATATCTTATACGCAAGATCTCAAGATTCCTTATGTAGGTCATATTATCTATGAACTAAAGGATCTATTCTTTTCTTCTTTTAATAGACAGTGTCTTTTGCACTTCGTTAATACTGCTCAGAAACTTTTGTTTTGCTTCATATTCATCGGTTACCTTGATTACAATTTCAGATGCAGAAAACATGACGTCCTTTACTAAGATTGGCAAGCTCAACCCAAGAAGTTCACTTAAGATTGCAAATACGTTGTTAAACGTAGCACCGTTTTTGTACTTGAAAACGGTATTTCCTTCTACTACTTTTGCATTAGGATCCAAAGGAATTACAAGTTCTTGGGATGTAAACTCTGTAATGAAAGTAGAGATATCTTCATTTAATTTGGTTGTGAGATTTTCCTTGTCTTCTGTTAGTTTCTGCTTTGCTTTTTCTAGCTCTGACGTGGCATCGTTATATCGTTCTCCTATCATCTTGGCAAAAGTTGATTCCGTAGTTATTTTAAGTGGGATTTCATGAATTCTAAAATTTACTGTTGCAAGCTCATCTTCAACATCAGTTAGCTGCTGTCTATTTCTTTTGATTTGAGCTGCAAGCTGTTCCAAAAAATGAAGGTCAGCCATACCTAACTGAATTGGTGTACAACGTCCATTAGACTTTGTTTGAATTCTTCGTTTGTGAGTCCCCACTTGCCATATTCTTCCTTGTATGCATCCCACGATGCTTCTGCCTCACTTGCAATCTCAAGTATTTTAGGTCCAATTGCTTTGGTATTTACAAGAATGGTGACATTGGCCTGTTCAGTTTCTAAGATGGGTATCTTGACAAAGATCATTCTTGATTCCTCAATATGGAATCTGTCTTTGATCATATTCTTCAAAATGTCTCTCTCTTTGACGTCAAACTCTCCTTTTACCTTGACTAGAGCACAACAAGAGTCCCTTGGGCCTCCCTTGTCTCTGATGTCATTTTCATCAATATCAAACAATACTGCATCTTCTCTTTTGTGAATGTGGTCTACTATTGATTCCATAGTGTTTGTTTTTCCGCCAGCTATAATGTCAGTTCCCCAC
Source organism: uncultured Nitrosopumilaceae archaeon (assembly GCA_964447595.1). Taxonomy (GTDB): domain Archaea; phylum Thermoproteota; class Nitrososphaeria; order Nitrososphaerales; family Nitrosopumilaceae; genus Nitrosotalea. The sequence goes on along the minus strand of CAYUTC010000002.1, from coordinate 11,470 downwards.
TGTCTTTCTTCTGGAATTACTGGTATTACCCACGCTATTGCAAATCTTGGTTTCTTTGTTGCAAGCCACGTCCTATAATTTGACATATCCCATTCTGTTTCTCTTGCAAAAGATGCAATAAACATGGAAATTGCATTTGCTGCAATCAAGTTCATTCCTCTATAATCTTTCCAACCAATCTCGTGCTCTTTTGGAAGATCATCAATTATGGATTGTAACTTGTCTATCTTTTTTTCGTGCTTGTGAGCTAGCTGTCTTAGTGTCTTGTTTGAAAATAGTATAGAAGCATCGCTATACTTTATCTGATGTTCCAAATTCATTACAATGTTAATTGCAGCAGCCTCGAAGATTATTGGATCCCATCCAAATTCCGGTAAGAGACCAAAGGATGCTACTGTTGCGTGTTCTTTTGTGTCCCTTTTAATATACTGCATAAATGCGCTAGCAAAAGAACTACCAGTACCGCCACCCATTGCAAATGGTACTGTGAAACCTCTTACTGGTTCTGGAGATAAACCTGCCAATTGTTTTTGCATGTCATATTTTACACTGACTTCTTTGATGAATCTACTACGACCCTCTGCCCAATTTCTTGCAGCTCCACCAGCTCCGTGAATTACGTGCTTGTCACGGAGTGCAAACAAGTCTGGATATGATTGTAAAATCAAGTTTGCAGCCCTAGGGTCTAGATCAATTAACAGCGCTCTTGGAATTAACGGAATCTCACTTCCGCCATATGAATTTGGAAATCTCAGTATTGTACTGCCATATCGTTTTAGTACACGTGATTCTTCTTTTTCACCCTTGAGTGTTGGTTTTAGTGGATCAGCCCCAACATCAATTAACAATCTTCTATATGCTTCCGCTCCAAGTCCTATTCCACAATGACCAAAACATGTCATCAGAACAGGCGCTGGTGGTAGTGGGGCAGACTTTGCCATACTCATCACTTTATGAACAGAGGCTGCTCTCTTTAACCAACGAGTTCAAGATTGTGAAGTGTATACTTGATTGTTCTAGACATGAAATTATCGAAATTGCATCTGATTGCATATCAAGATGAAATGTTCCTCTTTTGAATTTAAGATTTAAGATGAAATTGTTCTTAATCAGTCAAGGCTTTTTTGAGTTCTTTAAACTCAGCAACCGTTATCTTCCCTTCTGCTAGTCTTACTCTTAGAATCTCAATTGATTCATCTATTGTTGGTTGTACCTGTGGTCTTGGAATGTCTTTGTCTTCTGGTGGCGTGGTAGCATCTTTGGAAGCAAGGTCGTCAACATACCTGTAATCTGACATGACTAGTGGCGCTCCCTCCTTGATGGTGTTAATTATGTCGCGCAGTCTATTTGCATCCCCTCTACCTGAAGCTAATAGTTTTTTTACGGTTCGAAGTAAATCTTCAGACATTTATTTCACTATCATTTTGAATTTGAGATCCTCTTTTAGTCTATCGAAAGAAGGGTCCTTGAGTGCCCAGTTCTTGATTGTTTTTCCATAGTACGTTATGGCCTGAGCAAGTAGCACCAAAGCATCATTGTCATCGCCTATCTCTGCCTTACTTCGTGCCTTTGCATAAATTACTGTACCATTTTTTGGATGCTCTTTTAAGATCTTGTCAAAAAGAGGTATTGCATCTGTGTGTTTTCCAAGCTCGGCAAGTTCTGTTGCCTTGTAGAATGTTGCCTCAAAATTATCTGATTCTCTTTCTAGAACTTTGTCAAAACAAACAAGAGCCTCGTCATGCTTTTTTAGTTTTCCTAGCACCAATCCCTTGTAATGCAGAGCAGAAATATTTTCAGGCTCAACCACTAGGACTCGATTAAGATAAGAAAGTGCATCATCGTATTTGCCAATTCTTATCTGTGCTATTCCTTTGTTGTATAGTGCTGGTATGTAATTGGGATCAAGTTTCAAAACCTTGTCGTACAAATCGATGGCTCTTTCAAACTGTTGCATCTCGGAATAGGAATTGCCCAAATTATTTAAGGCAGATATGTGATTGGGTTCTTTTTCTAAAATCTTTTCAAAGCAAGACATTGCTTCTTTATTTTTGTCCTGGCTTGCCAAAACAAGCCCTTTTTGGTACAATGCATCTGAATTGTAGGGTTGGTTTTTGAGTACCTTATCAAAGAAAGATATGGCCTCTTTGTGTTTTCCTAGTTTGGCATATGATAAACCTTCTAAGATCATTTTCTCAGATTCGGTTTGTGTAGGTGATGTCAATTTGGTATTATTCTAATGTAACATTGACATGTTATTTGGGTTTATTGAGAAACCGCAGTTTCAGGAAAAGCTTTCTTGATGTATTTCGAAAGGATTGGATACTGTACTATAAGCGATGAAAGAACTACTCCAAACGTAATGGTCTTCAGTATTTCTTTAAAGTCGCTTTCAGGAAGCGTAGCTACTAGTGCAACTGATAACGCGCCTCTCATACCTCCCATCATGACTACATTTCTCCATGCAAAAGGCCATTTTTCCTGCGTAAACCTTTGGGTTGCTGCAAGGATTGGGTATGTCGATACTGCTCGAGCAACTAAAACTGCGCCAAACGCTATTGCAATCAGACTCCACCTTTGTCCCATACTTTGCAAGTCCATGCTCAGTCCAAGATACAAGAAAGCCACAGAATTTGCAAAAAATGCAATCATTTCCCAAAAGTGTGAGCTATATGTTAATGTCTTTTCACTCATTATGCCCTTTCCTTTCATGACTAGGTTGCCAAAGTATAGCCCAGATGCTGCTGCAGCAACTAGACCAGATAGGTGTAATGCATTTGCAACAACTACAGAACCAAACAAAACTGCAACCGATAGCGCAGTTTCTGCAAATGGTTCATCCATCAATCTGAACAGGAATCTTGCCCCAACTGCAAATCCTAATCCAACTGCTATTCCTCCAAAAAATACAATAACAAAATTTCCTATCTGTTCTAGTATGTTAACATGAAACTGCCCAATAGCTTCTGTTGATCCTAATGCTGAACCTTGGGCAAGAGCTATTGCTATGATGGAAGAAAATATGACAACACCAGTAGCATCGTTGAAGCTGGCCTCTGATTCCATTAGTAAGGATAATTTTGTTGGAACCTTTACTCTCTTGAATACTTCAATTACAATTGCAGCATCAGTTGGTGCAATCAATGCAGCAAATGCAAAAGCTACAATAGTTGGCAGACCAGCCACATATGACAATAAAAATCCTCCTACTATTGTGGCAACGGCTACACCTCCGGTAGCAAGCAAAAGTGAACTGATTCGGACTTTTTTGAATTCTTCACGGTCTATTCTCATCATGGCTTCAAATATGAGAGGCGGTACTATGAAATACAGAATTAATTTTGGATCAACCTTGAACTCAGAAATTTGGAAGGGACCTATGCCTGATACATGCAAGACAGAGATTGCTATGCCTATGCCAACTAGGACCATAGTATATGGCAGTCTAACTTTTCTTGCGAGCAATGAGGCAAGAAAAATCATTCCAAGAACGATGGGAATAATCCATTCTGTTTTAAACAATTGGCCAATGCTGATGTCGACCATCTTTAACTTTCAAGGCTCCAACTTATAAAAACAGTTCCAAACCAGTGTAGCTTTACAAAAAACTACTGACTCTAATCTGTATTACCATATTCCTTTTTTGCATTTTCAAGAAATCTGGCATTTATTCTGATTCGCTCTAGGCTTTGTGCAAGTTTCATTTCTGTTCCAGGAACATGATGTTTTGCAAAAAATCTCTTGACTTCTTTTTCTCTTGACATTTCTGCCATGACAGAAACACTTCCCATAATTCTGTTAAGAAGTGGATTTCCAACACCAAATCTTTTAACAAGACCCATCCAGTTCTTTCTAATCCACGGCCAAACCAATTCTTTGCCATATGGATTTGCAATCATTTTTGAAACAGGCAAATACAGGTTTTGTGTTCTAACTTCTTTTGTTAGTATAAAAGATAATGTCCTTGCAAGAAGTTTTTGCTCTTTAAAGCTAGCAAGGGCGCCAAGAAATCTAACTTTTTCTTCTTGTGTTTGTGCCTTGCGATACAACTTGATGATTTGACTATAGGTGTTAGCATCTCCTGTCCATGCTATGATAGAATAGACTGCACTTCTCAAGTCTGGATTTAATGTTCCAGTTTTGACAAGTTTTACAAATCTAGATTTTGTCTCATCAATTATCTCTTGGTCTTCTAGTCTGCCAAGTGAGCTTATTACAATACTACGTAGCAGTGCATGGGTAGGTTTTTCTCCTTGTACAGGTTCCCATCCAAGTCTTTGAAATATTATTCTCATAAAATATTGATTAAACTCTTTTATTTCCTCCCAGAAGTTTGTGTCAGACATCAGGACATACAAGTGATTTAGAAAACCAACTATATCTGATAGTACAACATAATCGTCTTCTTCTTCATAATGTCTTACAAAGTCCAGATAATGTTTGAGTGGATATTGATTTGAAACCACAAGGGCAACCAAGTCATGATGTATACTCCATCGGTCAAGATTTGAGATCTTTTTTTCTTCAACTAGTCTGCCTAGTCTTTCCAAGGTTTTGTGGTCATATTTTACCCTGTAGAATCCTTTTTGACCATCATTTACCTTAAACCAATCTGCATGGTATGGAATTGTAACTGGGTTTTTCATCAGTTTGGTTACCACCCTATCTTCCATCCTGACGGAAAGAGGCACTATCCAGTTTCCAGGCCTTGGCTTGTTATTGTTTTCAAGTAGAAATCTTTTCTGTGATAATTTTATCTTGGAATCAAATACGGTTGCCTCAATTATTGGGTAGCCTATTTGTCTTACCCATGTATTCATCATTTGTCTTACTGGCTTTCGTGATATAGATCCTAAAGAATCCCAAAGGTCTTCTGTTGTTGCATTAGAATACTTGTGTTTTTTGAGATATCTGTGTAGACCTTTTTGAAAATTTTCTTGCCCAATGAAATTTTCTAACATCATTAGAACACTACCACCTTTATTGTAGCTTATCTCATCGAATATTTGCCTGACCTCAGCTGGGCTTTTTACGTTTACATCAACTGGATGTGAGGACTTTAGCGAATCAAGGCTTAGACCTCCTGTCATCTCAGAAATCAAGAACTGGTCCCAAAAATCCCATTCTGGATATATATTGTCTACTGCCTTTGTGGCCATAAAAGTGGCAAAACTTTCATTGAGCCAAAGGTCATTCCACCACTTCATTGTAACAAGATTTCCAAACCATTGGTGTGCAAGCTCATGTGCTATTACTTCACCTATGTGCTGCAAGGTATCAGTTGATGATGTCTTGGGATCATAAAGCAAAACAGTTTCTCTAAATGTGATTGCACCCCAATTTTCCATCGCACCTGATGCAAAGTCTGGTATGGCAATCATGTCAAGCTTGGGTAATGGATATGGAATTTTGAAATAATTCTGAAAATATGACAGAAACTGCTTTGTAAACTCTAGTGACATCCTGCCTTGTTGTTTTTTTCCACGTGTTGTGACAATTCTTACCAGAGTCTTGCCAGACTTGCTTTGCAGAAATTCAAAATCACCAACACCAAGATACAAAAGATATGTAGACATTAAAGGGGTTCGGTCAAACCTGAACAATGTTTTCTTTCCAAGTCTCTTTTTGTGTATCACTGGCATGTTGGAGATGGCAACAAGGTTGCTGTCAACTACTAGCGAGACATCAAATGTTGCCTTTGCTTCGGGTTCGTCCCAACAAGGAAACGCACGTCTTGCGTCTGCTGCTTCAAACTGTGTTGTAGCTAGATGTTTTTCCTTGCCTTTGTATTCATACTTACTTCGGTAAAAGCCTACAAGTTTGTCATTTAAGGTACCTACAAAATCAATTAAAAGCACTGCCTTGTCTGAGATCTTCTCAGGCAGCAAAAGAACCAATTCTTCATTTTTGACATCAAGTTTTACATTGGGTTTGATAGTTCGTTCATTGACTAGAATTTTACACTCTTTGATCTCAAGTTCTGCAGAGTTTAGGACTATTTTTCTTGTGGGTCTTGTCTGTATGAGGATCTTGGCTTTTCCTTTGAACGTGAATTTATCAAAATCCGGTTCAAATTCTAGGTCATAATTAATTGGAAAAACTGTTTTCATGATATTTTGGTTCAATAAAACAAGTAATATACCTTTGAGATCTACTGCAGAACTTTAACTAACCAATGTATAAAATAGAATCCAAAGAATACTATTGCAATTGCTTTTACTGTCTTGCCAGTTGTCATTGCAATTGTATATTTTAAAATGTTATATTTTTTGGCCCCCGCTACTATGGATACAACATCTCCAAGTACTGGAATCCAGGGCGATAAGAAAATTATTGTGAACCATCCATATTTTGTCATGATGCCCATACTTTTTTGTTGATATTTTATTTCTGGAGTTTTACGGATTCTCTTTAACAATCTGCCTTCATATCCAAGATAATATGCAATGTAACCGCCAATTATTGAACTACTTACAAGCACCAAAAAGATGTCAAGAGGATTTATGCCTCCCAAAAGCAATGCAGAAATGGTTAGTTCTGTTGGAATTGGAATAAAACTAGAAAACATTCCATTAAAGAATAGTCCTAGCAGACCGTATTTTATGAACAAAGTGTCATGTAATATGGAACTAATGAAATCGCCTAGCATTGCAAAACGTTGCTTTTAGCTTATTTTAAATGAATTGCCATATTTTTCGTCATAATCGTAAATTGCAACAGAAATTTTCTTGAGTAGTTTAGTTTTTGATTTTTGTGCTTTGGTATCGTGACCATAGTCCTTTTTTTCAAGAAGAAATTGAAGACGTTCCAGCTCTAATCTTGAGAGTCCTTGAACTCCCTTTAAAAATACAACATCTAACAGTTTTAACCTCTCAAGGTCTTCTTGGTTGTCGGCCATAACACAGGTTCTCTTATGGTAAATATTTGTCTTGTATGATGACCTCTCTATGTTCTATAATGTCTTTGTATCATTTCACAAAGATTATGTTAAGGTCAACAATGGCGAAATTGAAATAGGTATAATGACACAGCCTCTGCAAGGCAAAGCCAATGAAGAGATTATAAAAAAGATAGCCAAGCATTTTGATATACCTAAATCAAATGTAAAAATAGTTGCAGGTACAAAATCACGAAACAAAGTTGTTGAGATTACATAAATCAAAGTAACAAACCCTAAAAAATGGGAAAGATACAAAATCATATCATTGAAAAAATGGATAGCTGTTGTGGTTTTTGTAACATTTGTACTATCCATTATGCCGCTAGTACATGCACAACTACCTGAAAAAGTCTCGACCACATTGCAAAATGGTGTATGGCATGTACCTCTGAAAAAACAAATACAGATTGCAGCTGATGTCAGTAATGGTCAAGACAGGGATCAACCATTTGCATATCTTGTCCAGATAAAAGATCAAAATGGTGTCGTGGTCCAGCTATCATGGCTTACTGGTACACTAACTGCTGGTCAGTCGCTAAATCCAGCACAGTCTTGGACACCTACTGTTCCAGGAAGTTATACCGCAGAGATTTATGTATGGAACAGCATTGATAACCCAGACGCATTGTCACCACCTCTTACAATGAACATTTCAGTAACATAGTTCCGGATCAATTATAATTTGGATATGTGACATTAGCTCAATGAATCGAAGAAACGGAATTATTGCTGGAATCATTCTTGCAGCCTCATCAGCCTTTGTCTTTTTTTTCATTGGATTTCCGTTTCTAAGCCAACAACCAGATGAACCATCTCCGTATAATGCTCAAAATCCTAATACTGTAAGCACGCTTGCAAGCGATATAGATTCTTGTGTCTCTAATCCTACATCAGACTGTGACCAAGAAATGGTCCAAGTATCAAAATATTGTCAACAAAATAAAGATCAAAATGTTCCATTCTGCTCTGACCCACGAGTACAAGCATATCTTGTCAACAGAGGACTAACACTACCACCAGTAAATGGCGGAACATGAGATTTTGCTTAACTTTTAGTAACTCTTTGAAAGTCAGTCATGTTTTTACGTACTAGAGGAATTATCTTTTTTGTAATTGTTTGATGGAAATCATCAGCATCTGCATCAAACGAAATCAATAGTACATGTGATAACCTACTGTTTTCATCAGCAATTGGAATTGTTGCCCTTATCAGTTTTGCATAGTGTGAACTAGCATAAACAATTCTTCCTAGACGATATTCCCATCTGAGTCTGGTATGCTGTCTTGTTGCAGCAGTGATGGCATATTGCGCCCTTTCTTCCGGATTTAGGAGCGGGTTGAGTCCTTTTCTGTCAGCTGTTCCCTCAAGTTTACCATCGCCATCGGCAATTCCTGCAAATCTTATCTTTGAATCCAGTGCTAGAACACTTTTACAAAAATCTTCAAAGAACCTAGCCATTTAATAAAGGATAAAGGCAGTAGCTATATTTATTTTTGGAAATGTTATTCAAGCCTTGTTTTCTTTACTTTTTCAAATACGAAATTACAAAATACCATAAAAGCAATCCAGATTGCAAGATACAATACTATGGTATACAATCCCAAGCACTTGTGGCAAAAAAACTTGTTAATCACAAATACAATTAATCCTCCAACAAAGACGCCTGTACCATAATCAATGAGCCGCCACCAAAAATATTTCATCAGTCAAAATTATTTTTTCTACAATATAAGAGACTTGTTACGTGAACTAATAAAAAACAACTCATAAATGCATGATTGGATTGTTATCAACAATATGGTTCTAACACCAAAGAGTCCAAATGAATCAAAAGCAGAAATGACTGTTAGGATGTTTCCATCCGATGCAAATCCTGCAGGCAATGTCTTTGGTGGTGAGATACTAAAACAGATTGACCTCATTGCAGGACTAGTAGCTCAGAGACATGCTAGGGTCAATACTGTAACTGCAAGTATTGATAGAGTCAACTTTCTCAAGCCTGTTTACGTTGGGAATGCATTGGTTCTCAACGCAAGGCTAAACTATGTTCATCGCTCATCGATGGAAATTGAAATAAGAGTAGAAGCAGAAGATCTCATGACAGGAAGAAAAACGCTGACAAACACTGCGTATGTTACAGCTGTTGCATTAGGTCCTGATGGAAAGACAATCGAGGCTCCTCCACTTCTTCTAGAAACAGAAGATGACAAGAAAAGATTTGCCGAGGGAGAAAAAAGAATGCTACAGAGAATTAAAGAACGACAAAACTAACCTTACGCACAACTAAATTCACTGGAGGTTCCATTTTTTAGCACTTGTTGAAACTGGTCGCCAGCATATTCTTTTACAACTGAAAATGGAATTACACCAAATATTGGAGCGTATACGGTTGTTGTGATGTGTGCTTGGCTTGGGTCAAACTGTGCATTTTCTTGTTGTAATTTCATTAATGTATCTTTGTTGAGGTCAAACTCTCCATCTAGTACAGTGTATGTTTTTGGCGAAATAACACTGCCAGAAATTTCTGCTTTTTCTATGCTCTCTGAGTTGTAAAATGCATTGATTTCATATTTGCTAAAAGATGCTGGGAAATAGGAAGGATTGCAAACCTCAGCCTGAATGAAGAGTTGTGTGGGTGAAATCATGTATTGATTTCCATGATGAGGCCTAAATTGTAGCTCGGTTACCGCATAAACATCAAGACCTACATAAGTCGCAAATACTAATCCAGCAATAACAGCAACAATAGCTATTTTTTTTCGAGACTGTGATTTGGATGCAATTTCTCTCTCAGGTGATGCATCATTAACAGAATTTTGTGGAGTTTCTCCTGGTTTGTTTGTATTCTGAACAGGAATTTCATATGTTGGTGTCAGATCTTCAGACTGTTTTGCAAGCTCTTGCAGATAATTATTATCAGCATCATCAAGTGACTGTCCTTGCTGTAATGTATTCAAAATTTGTTGTAATTTGCTAGAATCACCTTTTCCAGAATCAATTAATGACTGGACTAGTTTGATAAGATCTTCTGACATCCTATTATGGCTAATCCTACTTAATTTAAAGCAAGTTATGCTAGATACAACTTTTTAATCTTATGATTTATTGAAATAATATGCCAAAAGTAAAGGTTGAAAAAATAATTAAAGCAAACAGAGAAAAGGTCTTCAATCTTGTGACTGATTTTGAAAACCTTCCGACGAAGTTTCCACAGTTTTTTAAATCTGTCAAGGTAATTTCGCGAGAAGGAAATACAGTTACTACTGAAGATAATGCAGTGATGGCAGGACGAGAGGTGCACCAAACAACAAAACACATCTTGACTCCGTCGCAGACAGATGAAGTCTATTTGCTTTCTGGAGATGCAAAAGACAGCCACATTGTAACAAGATATGAGAGTGTTCCAGAAGGAACTAAGATAACAGTTGAGGGAGACTTCAAGCTTGCTGGCAAGCTAAAACTAGTTGGATTTATGGCAAAAGGTAAGATAGAAAAGGGCATAACCGAAGTAATTGAAGAATTTCAGAAAGTGGCAGAGAGTTCCTAAAATCAACTCAATCCATATCTAAGAGAACAAACAAAGTAACACATGGTCTCAATCAAATCAGTAGTCAAGGCTATGGTTATTGTCATTAGTGGTATTGCTATTGTGGTAGTAGGGGGATTTATGATGGGAGCTGTTGCAAGACTATGGATGCCAAAGGACAAGAAAAATAAAAATTCTAATGATTTTGATGATGCCAAAAAAGCAGATTAATATAAAACACTCAAAAACGTGACATGTGAAATGTCTGAATTAAACAAATTTTCAATTACAGATCAAGTAGAAAAAATAAAATCAATAAAATACTTTACACCTGCAAGAACTATTGAAGAGGCCAACGCACTTTTACCAAAGGTAAATGAACTTGTAGAAAATTACATTCAAGCACTCAGTCCTTGGAAGCAAGAAAATAGTCTCCAATATGCAAGTGATTCACTATGGGATTTAGCACGAGTTACTGCAATGAAAGCAGACCATCCCAATACGTGGGACATGACATGGGATTATGTGTGGAAACAGGCAAGTTACTCTGCACGAGACAACTATGGGTGGTATGGTGGTGGTTATGTGTCAGGCGAGACTGCTAAGGATGCTGCAAGAGATGCTGCAAAATATGCTGCAAGATTTGTTGCATTCGAGTCTGCAAAAGAAAAACTTGGAAAAAATCCATTTGGTTATCTAATGGAACTGTATACACTGGGACTCAAGCCAACATACTTTAGAAAAATAAACGATCAAGAAAGATTTGTTGTGGATTTTCCACTAAAAGTTGGTGATAAATTCCTAATTGGTTGTTATGCATATGGTGACAAGGAGATTCTTTTTACACATGGCTGGAAAGAATACTGTTCCAACCTGAAACCATTAACGGAAAACGAAATAACAACACGAAATTTGGTATAAATCATTCATAGAGCTTAAGTATTAGATTTTGACATTGATTATTCATGTGCGAAATGATTGATGAGATAGAAATCGAGCATCT
>CAYUTC010000001.1:40831-46472 GCA_964447595.1 uncultured Nitrosopumilaceae archaeon | reverse complement strand
AAGATCTTGAGTCCTTCTCGGTTGGCCGGGCTTCGATACCTCTGCAACGAGAGATTCAAACACTGAATATATAACTGAAAGGGTATGTCGTGAGATTTTGCTGATAATTATTGTCCGCTTACCAGTTTCTCTGAAATTGCTGGCATGGTATAAAAGAACTCGTCCTCAAATGCAAAATCTTGCTTGCCTTGTTTTCTCAGTGATTCAAAATACTTCATACAGTTTGAATAGAATTCATTTGATTGAACTTGCGACATGGTTTTACCATTTCGGAAAGGGAGTTTCTTTTGATATGTAAGAAATTTTAGACATTTGTTATTGTCTTTTTTTAGTTTGATAAAGATACAGTTCTCAGTTTGTACAAAACCTCTCTACAAATTCTATGTGCTTTGAGGGCCTCATTCCTTCAACAATATCTTCTATTTTCCCATCTAGTCCGATAAGATATGTGATTCTCTTTGTAAACATTCCAAGAGGACCTTTTGCATCATATAGGACGCCAACCCTTTTTCCAGGGTCCGACAAGAGTTTGAAAGGCAGATGATTTTTCTCACAAAAACTCATGTGTGATTCTTGCGAGTCTTGATTTATTCCTAATATCTCGTATTTTTCAAAGATATCTTGATAATAATTTTTGAATCCATTTACTTCTGCAGTGCATCCAGGGGTATTGTCCTTTACATAAAAGAACAAGATGATTTTTTTCTTTCCAAGATACGATGATAACCTTACTGTTTCTCCAGTGTGAGACTTTAGCTCAAAATCAGGTGCAATCTCACCTACCTTCATGGTTTAATTCAGGAGAAATTTGATTTAACTTTTCTAGGAAGATTGTTGTGGAGTGTCTGCAATGCCAAGCCACGTGTATCCTTTCTGTTCTAATTCGTCGGCTAGCTCTTTTGGTCCCTCTTTTATCATCTTGCCTTGCGCCATGACATGGACAAAGTCAAGTTTGTCTAGGAACTTGAGGATTCTTGCATAGTGTGTAATGACTATTACTGTTGCATCTTTTCTTGATACTTGGCTTATTGCTTTGGCAACTGCCTGTACAGCATCAATATCAAGGCCCGAGTCAGGTTCGTCTAAGATAGATATTTTTGGTTGTAGGACAGCCATTTGTAAAACCTCGGATCTCTTTTTTTCACCGCCAGAAAATCCCTCGTTTAGATATCTTGACAGGAAATCTTGTTTTAGTCCCACCTGATCAAGATTCTTTTTTAAATAATTTTGAAATTCTCTTACTGTTAAAAAGACTTCACGATTCTGGTCGCCAAGTGATTTGCTTAATGCATTATACGCAGTTCTTAGAAAGTGTGAATATCCTACACCTGAAACTTCGGTTGGATACTGGAATGCTAAAAACAACCCTTTCTTTGATCTTTCATCAGCTGTCAAATCCAAAATGGATTGTCCATCAAGCAAGATGTCACCTTGTGTTACTTCGTATTTTGGATGGCCTAAAATGGTATAAGCTAGAGTACTTTTTCCCGAACCGTTTGGACCCATTATTGCATGGACCTCGCCTGGACCTGTCTTGAGATTTACTCCCCTGAGAATCTCCTTTCCGTCCCTCTGGGCATGCAGATCTTTGATTTCTAGTATTGCCATCTGCATTTACGAACTTGTTTTCGATATATAATCTAACAAAAAATTAGATGGAGCTAATCGATATTCTATGGTTTTAGAATAAACAAAAAGAGAGGGGTTTAGTTTTTGGCTATTGTTGGTCGTAGAGTTACCTTGATCTTGTATGCCGTGAGGATTTCTTTGCATCTGTTTCGTATTGTTACCTCAGTGATTCCAGCAACACTTGAGACGTCTCTTTGCAGGATGCTTTGCCCAAGAAGGGTTGAGGCTATGTACAGATAGGCAGCAGCAAGCCCATTTGGTGCCTTGCCATCTGCAATATCGTGGTCATCAGTCTTCTCAGCAATCTCAGCAGCCAGTCTCTCAACTCGGACCTCAAGTTTTGCAAGATTTGCTATCTTTGAGATGTATTTCTCTAAAGTTACTGTCGGTGCTGTTGTTGACCCAAGTTCCATCACAAGCATTCTATAGTACTTTGCTGTCAGCTTGACATTCATCTGTTCGTCTTTTGTGCTTCCTGTAGCAGCACAGATTTCATCAAGTGATCTTACAACATCGCACTGTTTGCATGCCATGTATACTGTTGCAGCTGACATGCTGGCAACAGATTTTCCTTTGGCATCTGCTTGGCTTTCAAAATTTCTGTATATCATTGATGCACTTTCAGTGACATTTTTGGGCAACGATAGTGATTGACATGTTTCTCCAATCTTTGATAGTATGTTTGCAAGTCTTCGCTCCCTTGGGGATGCAACTCTAATTCTTGTTTGCCATTTTCGTAGATTGTACATCTGATTTGCGACATCACTTGAAATTGTTTTTCCGGAAAAGTCCCTAGTTCCAAGTGCTATCTCTGTTCTAATTCCCAAGTCATGTTGTGAATAAGTTGTTTGCCCTGTGGCTCTTGCAGATCTCATCTTGTCTTCTGGGTTTGTTGTTCTTGATTCTGGTCCGTAATCTGACATTTGTTCCATTGCGACCAATCCACAGCCAGAACAAATTTTTTCTCCACTATGAATGTCGTCAATCAGCGTTGACCTACATTCTGGACAGTGTGTTTGTAGTTCTGTTATGGTCATCTTCTTTTTCCTCTGAATCTTTTCGGTCGGGTTGCAGGAGTTTCTTCTGCGATGTAAACTTGTTTTCCAATATGTCGTTTGATATTGTTGGTAAGCGGCATGGCAGATGCATAAGGTGCATCAACAGGACCTATCATTTCTGAAACTTTGGCGACACGGGTTCCAGAATTGTCGACAATTATTTGGCCATCCCTTAGCGGTCTAGAAAGTCTAATTATGACTCTACCGCTACTTGCTAGATGCAATACTTCGCCTACCTCCTGCAATTGTTCTTTTCACCTAAATACTGTTATCAATAGAGTTCTGTCAAAATTACTTTAGCTGCAAGCTAGAATAGCTATTTACTTGGACTGTTTTGCCCGTCTACTTGCCAATTTTTCTCCAATGGAAGAAATTATTTTTGATTTTGGTTTATCTTTTGGAAGGATGATGTATCCTGACCTGACATAGGGTCTTTTTGGAAATCTTACATGGTCATTTGATTCCGTCGGGTCAAGACCTGCTGCCTTTGCTGCATCTATTAGCTCTTTTAGCGAAGGATCAAAAACGCTTTTTTCGCGGGATACGCGGCGACCCATTTTTTTTGGCAATGTCTTGTTGAAATAATCCAACCAGATTACGATGTGTTCGTAATCTTTCATCTGATCACTTTATCAAGACTGCGTTTACAGCGCCATCTTGACCAGGTCTTGAAACTACTTTGCATTGTCCGTCTTCTGTTTCCAGTATTGCGCCTTTTGAAATTACACCGCGTCTTTCATAATCGCTGCTTGCTGGGTTCTTTAACACCTTCAAGATCTTTGCTTTTTTTACTTTGGCACCAGGTACTGCCAAGTTTACAAAATCTGTTGTCTTGAGCGAAGTCTTTCTGTTGTTGCCACGAACTTTTCTGGTTACAGTTACTTGTGGTCCTGGTATTGCTTCTACAGAATATCTATCAGTTTCATACTTACGTCTGGTCCTGAGTGGATATCTTCTGCCTCCAGTAATCTTGCTTGTTGCAAGATTTTCTACGGACTTCTTCATAACGGGTTTAGAAAATAACTCTAAATATAAACGTGCAAGCGTAGAGTATTAACGAGCTATATTCTTTTTTGCAGCATTAACAAAATCTGTTAATTTTTTCAAAGTCTCTGGATGCAGGTGATGCTCTATGCCTTCGGCATCACTATTTGCAATATCGTCTTTGACGCCGATCATCTTAAGAAATTCTACCAACAAATTATGCCTTTGGTGCATGCTTGCTGCGATGGATGTACCTTCTTCTGTGAGCACAATTCCACGATATTTTTCATAATTTAGGTGCCCACTTTCATCTAGTTTTTGCACCATTTTGGTGACACTGGGTGAGCTTACATTGAGATATTTTGAAATGTCTACAGTTGTTGCATAGCCCTTCTTTTTTATCAACTCATAAATTACCTCTAGATAATCCTCCATCCTGTCTGTGCGAGACGAATGTCCCTCAAGACTGTGAGCCACACGAATGGCCTCTAATCTATCAACCTTTTTGACCATATTTCCTTTCAATCCTGTACCTTACTGTGGTAGTAATAATTTGCGTTCTTAAATACATTAACTTGATTTAATTTGATTATGGGTAGCTATGGATCTTTCTTCGTATTATTAATGTTAGCCTTGATTACTAATGTTAGCTATGGTTAAATTTAATATAGCGCCTTGAATCATTTCAATTATAAAATTATGACAGAGCATATTGTAGGTACCAGTAGGTTTTCAAAGATAAGGGATGCTTATCGCAAAAGCACACTTGCACAATTATTTTCGTATATGGGACCTGCCTTAATTGTCAGTGTTGCATACATGGACCCTGGAAATTATGGCACAGACCTTCAGGGAGGTGCAGCATACAACTACAATCTGTTATGGGTAGTATGGCTTGCAAGTGGAATGGCAATGCTTCTCCAATATTTATCAGGCAAGCTAGGAATTGCTACAGGACAATCACTGCCAGAAATATTGCGTGAAAAATTAAAGAAAAAAATTTTCATTATCCCATACTGGCTTGCTGCCGAAGCTGCAGCAGCTGCAACAGATTTAGCAGAATACCTGGGAACTGTCATTGCACTAAATTTGTTATTTGGAATACCATTGCTTTATGCTTCCATATTTGGAGCATTGGATGTCATCCTGATACTTGCCCTAACAACCCGCAGATTTCGGGTTGTAGAACACATGTTCATGCTCTTTGTATCAATTATTGGAATTGGATACTTGTATGAAATATTTCTATCAAAGCCAGACCTGCCCTCGATTGGATTTCATTCAGTTGTACCAGTGCTTGGCAGCAACGGTGCCATCATGGTGGCAGTTGGAATCATTGGGGCTACCGTCATGCCGCATGCAATTTTTGTCCACTCTTCGCTTGCAGCAAAAAAAATCCATGAAAAACCACTACCTGAAAGAAGAAAGGCGCGTAAACTACACCTCTACGAATGCATCTTGCTTCTAACTATTGCCGGTCTTGTAAATGCAGCAATAATGATAATGGCAGCGGCTGCATTTCATCCACACAACGCCAACATTTCTTCCATATCCGAAGCCTATAAGACACTGATTCCTTTGTTTGGAATTGGAGCAGGAGTCATCTTTGTTGTAACATTGTTGTCATCAGGAATTTCCTCTTCGATTACCGGAACAATCGCTGGCCAATCAATGTTTGAAGGGTTGCTAGGAAAAAAAACAAACCAGTGGATTAGGCGTTTTATAACTAGATTTGTAAATGTAATTCCAACAACGATTGCAATACTTTTAGGAATTGATCCACTAAACATATTGGTTTACAGCCAGGTCATACTTAGCTTGTTGATACCACTGCCAATGATTCCGCTTGTACTTTTATCCAAGAACAAAAACATAATGGGAGAGTTTGTTAACAAAAAAAGTACTACGATAATTTCATTTATGGTCGTAGCTGTGATACTTGCATTCAACTCTTACTTGATAATTGTAAA
>CAYUTC010000001.1:0-40731 GCA_964447595.1 uncultured Nitrosopumilaceae archaeon | reverse complement strand
CATTTATGGTCGTAGCTGTGATACTTGCATTCAACTCTTACTTGATAATTGTAAACATTTGAAAATTGTTTTTCTGATGTCTGTTAGGTAATTTTACTGCTGTTCGTTTTTAATCACAAGCAAGGTGTTTTGGTCCTTCCATGTTATTTTATCCAAATTATCATAATGATTCAATATGTTTTGGACAAACTTGTGTAGCGCCTTTCTAAACTCTCCTTTTTTATAAAATTTAAAAGTAGAATAGTGGTGATTTTTGGCTTGTTCTACAAGCTTTTCAAGAGGATATGCACGATGATGTTCGAAAAACCTTACTGTATCGATATTCAGATTTGGATCTTTTTCAAAGGCTGTCTTTAGTTCTTCTAGTTCATAGAGGCGATTCTCTTTTTTATTAAATGACGGAAAGTGCATGCCCCAAATTGTTTTTGCATTTTGATCTCGTAATCGCGTATACACAAATAGTTTGCCATTTGGTTTGAGCACTCTGGAGGCTTCTCTTAGAAAGTTCTGTAGGCTAAAATGATGAATTGCATTAAACGATATGATACAATCAAGAGAATCCGTTTGTAATGGTATTTTGTGTGAATCACTTCGTATGGGAGTAAAATTTGTAACATGGTTTTGTTTGAAATATTCTTGTAGGTGCCTAAGCATTTCACTATTGTTATCCAAACAAAAAAGATGACATTTTTCCCCTAGGTGTTCTATGAACTTGAGGCTGTATCTTCCTGCGCCACACCCAATGTCAGCTGCCTTTATGCTCTGAAGATCTTGCAACTTTTTTGTAATAAACAGAATGGGCCCTAAATCAGTAGTTCTTAGTTCCCTATACTGCGGTGCAATGTGTAAAAAATGCTCATGCATTATGTTTAGTACAGATTTTCTTTTCATTTTTTGTCCTACCACTATAATAATACTATTCTAATGATTTTAAAATTTTTCTAAAATAAAAATTTAAGTTAATTCTTACTGATTTTGTGTTAATGGTTCAACAGCTTGTGGTGCTGGTTGGGATGAAGCTTGGCCTGAGCTCCGTACCTTGGTGAAAAGTTTTTGTTTTAACAGGTCCTTGTCGCCCTGAATGCCAAAATATTTCTGGAATTTTTCTGTAGTGTTATAGATCTTGAGCCTTCCAACATTTTGATGTTCAATGTACGCTAGTTGTTGTAATAATCTCAAGTGCAGGTATACACCAGAGCCTCGTACCTCCACCAATCTCTTGGAAGAAACAGGTTGCATGTATGCAATATATGATAATGTCTTTAGTGTGGCAGTAGGAAGCAGCGGTTTTGAGGCATACTTTCTGATTACGGTATTGTATTCCGGTTTTAGCTGAAAAACATACGAGCCATCAGGTAAACTTGCTATCTCTAGCGCTTTGAATGCAGCCTTGGTTCGCTTTACCAAGTTTGCCATAAGGGCAAGTGTCTTGGTTCTAGATTCTGTGCCTGACGCCTTGATCAACTCCTCAATTGTAAGAGGTCTTCCTGCGGAATACAGTGCAGCCTCTAGTCTTGCATTTGCCTCCTCGTCTTCTACCTTTCCCATCTAGAACAAAAGGTGACTGGAATGTACTTAAATGAAATTCCTATTGACTGTTGATACGGTTGTGAAATTCTATTTTACAATAGAGACCACAATGTCATCCTCTGTCTGCTCAAGATCGACCTTCATGTCTCTTGCCAAAAAGAGGATTGCAAAGAAGCATCTTATGACATCAATTAATTCAAGGCCGGAGACTATAGTTTTGAAGGAACCATATCCGGTAGACTTGATCTTGTTGACTACAAGTTCCTCATACTGACCAATTATTTTCTCAAGGGAGATGAAGTATTCATCAAAGTTAGGGGCCTGGATGGGCTCAAATTCTATCTGTCTGCGGCTTGAACGTGGGTTTGCTATGGTTCCAATTAGGTTCTCAAGAACTGACAACAACTCGTCAAGGGTGACTGGATATGTGGATTCGTGCCTGTAAGGCATGTTTATTATTTCAATGTCCATGTCTTCTCGCTGACTTAACGGCTTCTTTTCCATGGCAGCCCTTTGGAGGGCAAATATGCTTTCAACCTTCATCCTGTGTATCATTGCAGATGACAAGGCAGCTATTCCTGCCACTCGAAGATCTTTTTTATCGGTCTGATTGAGAATTTTAATTAAAATATTCAAGATTTGTATGATGTCTATACTCCAGACATCCTTTTTGGATACATCAAGTGTCCCAAATAGTACATTGACTGGAGGCTGTGCTAATCCAGTACTATTGTTTTCCTGGCTCATTGCCTATCATGTTGTTTTATATTTATAATATCTACTTGATTTGTTCTTTTGACAGTTCAAGTCAAGAGTTTTGCTGTAAAGGCAGGTCAAACAATATATGATTAAACTGTCTAGTCTTGTGCAATGGATAAAGACCTGGAAAAGTTTGAGCTGGCCTGTACCTACTTGAAAAATGATCAAAACATTGCAGCACACAATCTGTTCATATCACTTGCTCAAAAAGAGACAAAAAACCAGAGTCTCAAGGCTGGTTTGTATTTGCTTCTTGCCTCAAAATGCAAGACAAAACAAAACAAGGATGGCAAAGATGATCTACTAGAGGCAGCCAAGTTATATCTCAAGCTTGCAAAAAACGATCCCAAAAATCCAAGCTATGCATATCAATGTGCTGCCAAATGTTTTCTCAAGGTGGGTCAGTATGACCAGGCAACAAAAGCCCTCGAAGAATCTAAAAAATACATTCGAAATAAAACAGAAGAAAAAAGGCCTATAGTGGTTGTAGATGATAGTCCTGCAGTTACACTTAGGTTGAAAAGCTATCTACAGCAACTTGGCTACGATGATATCCAAACTGTACCTGATGGAAAAGGTGCAATCAAACTAATTACAAAACTAGTCAAAGGCTCACAAAATCCAATCATATTGTTAGATATGGAACTACCTGACATAACCGGTGATGTGATAGCTAAACAGTTGTTACAATCAAAACCAAACCTTTCAATAGTTTTGATAACTGCCGATGAAAAAAGTACTCCGCGAGTCAGAAAGACAATTGGATTTGGTTCAACAGCTTTTGTTCAAAAACCATTTACCATTAACGAGTTAAAAATAGCACTTGATGCAACACAACAAAACGAAGTTAACTAAGAAGCAACAACGACATATTTAGAAGATTGATGTCTTTCATTTGGATGTTACTAATTCTGTAATCTAATATTTGTTCAGAGAATTTTTCAATTACTTTGGATGTTGGATTTTTTTCCGAATCATCTACTCTCATCACTATTATCATATTCCAATCGCCATCAAGTGATGCCACAAACAGGTAATTTGGAAACGTATTTACAAAATTCTTTATTGATTCAACAAGACTATTGACTGATCTTGTAATCTTTAGCTTGAGAAACAATGCCTCAAACTCTTCTGTTGCAGAAACACCGCTGAGAACTGCCTTGTATCCTTTTATGATACCGTTTTTCTCCAGCCTTTCAATTCTTTTTCTTATGGTTCTATCAGATACATCCACACCTGAATTTCTTAGCTCACTTGCGATCTCTTTTGATGGAGTTCTTGCATTTTTGTTTAGTATGCCAATAATTTTTTGGTCTACTTCATCTAGAGTTGACCAACTAGGATCGTCTGACATTAAATATAGTGTAAATGGTGAGTTTTTGAATTTTATGATAATGGTCCCACGCGCAGGATTTGAACTTGCGACACTCCGGTTTCTGTAAGCCTGAGTAGGCTGATGACGGTCAGCCAGAGCCAACCACTACAGCCGGAAGCTCTACCAGGCTGAGCTAGCGTGGGACCGTTTCTCATCCAGTATTTTCGTATTAAATAACTATCGATAGGAAAATAATGAACTAATTTCCAGAATTTGCAAATCTTGATGTAATTTTTTGGATCAACCAAACGACTTATTAAAAACCGCTTTGATCCCGATCACGTGTCTGGGGCCATGATGACAAGTGGGGGGTATGTATGCGCACCATATTTGCACAATAATCCTTCAACAAAATTAAAGGAGATACTTGAAAAATCCGAGTATGTAGATGACATGTACTTTGTCACCGCTTCTTTTTCTGAAGATGGCGGTGCCTATTTTCCATCAAGAACCAACACGTACCTTCTTGCAAGATTCAAAGACCAAAAACAGGCAATGATAGAGATAGAAAAATACAAGCAGGAGCGGCCAACCTTTGTATTTACTGGAGATAACGAATTTTTTGAAAGGTCAACTGATCAAAAACTAAATCTTGTTTCCGTTTATTATCTAGAATATGGTCACTCTCACACTGACCTTGTAGAGCTTGCATCTATTGTTGCAAAACGTACAAGAGTACGAAAAGCAGAGTGCGGCAGCCTTGATCTCTCATCAACTGAGACTCCCAAGTTTACTTTTCCCTACGGAAATAACTTGGTTGTTTTTGAAGTATCAAGTGGTAATACTCACCAAAGTGATCACAAGTATTGTGAAAAGACAAGAAAAGAAGTCGCGCGAAAAGGAATTAGACTTACAAATTTGTTAAACTTGTCTGTAATTGAAAAAATAAAATAAAAAAGTTATATACTCTGCCAAATTCTGTGTTTGTGATGAGCAAACCGTCTGAGCTTGGATCATTGAAGATAGGTTCTTACATTTTGCTCCCAGTTGACAGTCCTAATGCAGAACCATGCAGAATTGTAGAATTTGATACCAGTAAACCTGGAAAGCACGGAGCTGCAAAAGCAAGAATTGTCGGTGTCGGTATATTTGACAAAAAAAAGTATCCACACGTTTCACCTGTAAGCGCACAGGTACAGGTCCCCCTAATTGACAAAAGGGTAGGCTCGGTAATATCCAAGACTGACACAATTGTGCAGGTCATGGATTCTGAGACCTTCGAAGTCTTTGACGTTTCCCAAATAGAGGACGAGATAAAAGACAAGATTTCCCAGGGCCAAGACGTGGAATACTGGAAAGTAATGGATAGAACTATTATAGTACGCATCAAGAGCTAAGTACGGATGCTGATGATGAAGAGAAAAGCCAACTGATTTGATGATGAAGATTATGAGTATTGAAGCATCCAGGCTTTTCTAATCAAAGCCCGAATAAGTTATACATAATGATGCCAATAGATAATATGTGAAAGGTCTCTGCCACGTATGTCTGGCATCAAACGTGGAGATTGCAATTAAGGACAGCCTTGCACTGTGTGAGTCCTGTCTCAAACGGGTACACCAGCTGGAAAAAAATTAATTGACTGGTAATTGACTCAACTCAAATTGAAACTGGCTGCACTATATTCTGGGGGAAAAGACAGCACTTTTGCCATTTACAAAGCAAGATTAGATGGCCATACAATTTCGTGCCTTGTTACTATATTTCCAAGATCTGATGAAAGTCACTTGTTGCATTATCATAATATTGACATCACGGCTCTTCAGGCAAAAGCAATGAGAATACCACAACTAGTTGCAAGTGCAGACTCGGATAGAACCGAACTCGAAGTCAACAAATTAGAAAAATTACTACAGAAAGCAAAGACAGAATTTGGAATTGAAGGAGTATTACATGGTGGTATACGAAGCGAATATCAGAGAAAAAATTTTGAGACAGTGTGCAAGAATTTAGATCTTAAAATAATTTCGCCGCTCTGGCACATAAATCAATTAGAATATTTACATCAGTTGATACAATCAAAATTTCGATTTATTGTTGTAAGTGTTTCTGCAGAGGGACTGGATGACTCGTGGCTTGGAAAAGAAATCACATTATCAGATTTATCCAAATTAGAAAAACTGTCATCAAAATTTGGATTTAACATTTCCTTTGAAGGAGGCGAAGCAGAAACGTTTGTGACATCATGTCCACTTTTTTCTGGAACAATCAAGATAATAAAATCAAAGAAGATTTGGGATGGCTATAGGGGAAGGTTTGAAATAACCGAAGCAGTCTTGAAGTAATAATGTTAGATAGTCTAAAGACAGGTCTTCGAGCTGCATTAAAAAAGATTGTAAGCTCATCTGCCATAGACGAGGCCTTAATCAAGGAACTTGCAAAAGACATACAACGTGCGTTACTGCAATCTGATGTAAATGTAAAACTTGTATTTCAGATAACAAAAAACCTTGAAGAGAGATCACTCAAGGAAACTCCGCCGCCGGGACTCTCACGAAAGGATCACATTGTCAAGATTTTGTACGATGAGCTCTCAAAGCTACTTGGTACAGAAGAAGAATACAAGTTCCAGCCAGGTATAATGAATAAGGTCTTGATGCTTGGAATTCAGGGAAGCGGCAAGACCACAATTACTGCCAAGCTTGCCAAGTTTCTGACAAAACAAGGCTATCGAGTATGCGTTATTGGCGCTGACACGTACAGGCCAGGAGCGCTGACACAGCTTAAGACCATGTGTGAAAAAACAAATGTCGAGGTATACGGCGAAGAGGCAAACAAGGATTCGCCAGATATTGTAAAAAACGGCCTCAAACACTTTGATGGAAAAAATTTTGATATTGTATTAATTGATACTGCAGGAAGACACAAAGAAGAAAAAGATCTTTTAGATGAAATGACAAGAATTGGCAAGGTTGCAAATCCAGACCTGGCACTACTTGTAATTGATGGTACTATAGGCCAACAGTGTTACAATCAGGCTGAAGCGTTTCACAAGACGGTACCAGTTGGTGGTATCATTATAACAAAACTTGATTCAAGTGCAAAGGGAGGTGGTGCACTTGCAGCGGCTGCTGCAACTGGTGCAAAGATAATGTACATTGGCACAGGTGAAAGAATTGATGATCTTGAAAAATTCTCTCCAACTAGATTTGTTGGCAGACTGCTTGGAATGGGAGACATTCAGGCCTTGCTTGACATGGCAAAAAGACTTGAAACAGAAGGAAATGAAGAGAGGCTAAAACGCATCACCCATGGAAAAATGAACATGGAGGATTTTTACTTTCAGATAGAAGAAGCAACAAAGGCTGGTGGGTTGCGCAACATTTTGGAAAACATGCCTGGATTTTCAGGGATGGTAAAAGAGGATCAGTTGGAACAGCAAGAAGAACGCATGGAAAAATGGAGATATGTTATCCAGTCCATGACAAAAGAGGAAAAAGCAGATCCGGATATTATTAATGCGTCTCGTGTCAAGCGAATTGCCCGTGGTTCTGGCTGGCCTGAGCATGAGGTAAAAGAGCTTCTAAAGGCCTACAAGAATTCCAAGTCAATGATGAAGGCATCAAAGGGCAGACAACTCCAAGGCATGTTACGCAAGATGGGACTAGGGTAACAAATTTTTATCAAATTCTTTTTGTATAACTTAACAGCGTAGTTTTTAAAATAGTTCTGCGAATTTAATGCATTGAATAATTATCAATGTTATCAGATACTAGGACTCCAAAGTGGAGCTTCAATCAAAGAAGTCAAAACTGCATACAGAAAACTTGCACTCAAGTACCATCCTGACAAAAACAGTACAGACCAAGATGGCAAAAAATTCAAGATGATATCTGAGGCCTATCAAGCACTCAGAGCAGATTATAAGAAAAGTATTGGCACAAGATCATCACACCAACGATACGAGGAAAAAAATTCCGACAAACGATATGATTTTGGTTCAAAGAAACGCTCCTGGGGTGCAAAAGACTCGGAGAAGACTCCACAAGAAGACTGGACAAGACATACAAGATATGCTGAAAATGCATATCAGGACTTTTGGAAACAATATGAGAAGACGTTTTGGGAATATTATGAAAGAATACGAACCGAGACAAGGACAGATTCAACCCCAATTGAAGTAGAACAAGAAATTCCTGTATCTGTAAATGTTGATCCAGAAAGGTGCATAGCATGTTGCAGTTGTGAAACTATTGCTCCCAAAGTATTTCATGTGGAAAAAAATGTACGTGTAAATCCGAAATCGCGAGTTATTAACGAAGACGGTGCAAAGTCATCGAAGATTTTAGATGCTGCACACACCTGCCCAACAAAGGCAATCAGTGTGACCGACAAAGAATCACAACAAAGACTGTATCCATACTAGTTATTTGGTAACCAGTTCAAATAAACAGTCTCACATACCAAAAATAGCATGTTTTTTCAATTAGAATTAAAACATACTGTATTTACACTAGTTCATTGGACAAGAAAAAACTAGCTGAGGTCATTGAGGATACCAAGAAAATATTGCAAGAATATCCACTATGTGATCACTGTCTTGGCAGAATCTTTGCAGGAAAACTAGGAGTTGTATCACACAAGAAACTTGGGCTCAAAATTAGAGACAAGATAAAACAAAAACTGCCAAAATCTTGCTATATTTGTAAAGGCCTGATGTCAGGACTTGGCGCACATCTTGATAAAATGCTAGATGTATCAAAAGAATATCAATTTTCAACCTTTCTTATTGGTGCAATCTTGCAGCCGTCAATTCATGACAGAGATGACACAATTCGCTCCAAGTTCAAACTTCGTGGAATTACAAGCATAAAAAGCGACGTAACTAGGGAGATGGGCAAGTGGTTTTCGCGGAAAACTAGGACAAGGGTGGATTACCAAAACCCAGATGTAGTATTTACAGTTGATTTTAAAAAAAATCAATGTGAAATAAAGCCAAAGACAGTATTCCTACAAGGAAGATACACAAAAAATCTCAGAGACCTGCCACAAAAGCAAAAACCATGTGACCAATGTGCAGGCAAAGGATGTTTTGTCTGCGATTTTCATGGAATTGTGCAATACAATAGTGTTGAGGGAAAGATGGCAAAATTTCTATTTGAAAAGTTTGGTGCACAACAGGCCAAGGTGACCTGGATTGGAAGCGAGGATGAATCAAGCCTTGTTATGGGCAATGGAAGACCTTATTTTGTAAAGCTGACCAATCCGCACAAAAGACATGTTTCTCTTGCCAAAAAGATAGACCTAGGCGGAGTCTTAATTCATGGCCTACGTACAATATCGAAAATTCCATCAGATCCTGTAAGATTTAGAACAGAAGTAATTGTAGAGGTAGATGCAGAAAACGAGATAACGTCTCAAATGTTAAAAAAACTACGAAAACTCAAAGATCAATTTGTAACTTTATTTGAAAATTCTGGCCACAAGAACAAAAAAAGAATCTATGGTATTAAATTCAAAAAAAAATCAAGCAACTCGTTTAAAATTCTAATAGAGGCAGAGGGCGGAATTCCAATTAAGAGATTTATTTCTGGCCACGAAGTAGAACCTAGCGTGAGCAGTATACTTGAGGTTAATTGCAAATGCAAATTGTTTGATTTTCACAAAATAATAGTTACAAAGTAAATGACATTTATGTCAAGGTTTTATTATAGTCAAAATCAAGCTCTTTTGATTGGATCCGCTCTTACGAGTAAATGAAGCTCACAAAAAAGGTATTCTGCCAGACAAAGTTCATTCATTAATACTTGATAGATTCAAGATTGCAGTTGCGGGAATTGACAGAATAGAAAAGGCATCAAAAATTAATTTCCCATTGGCATACATTGAACCTTCAATAATTACATCGCAACATTCGGGATCCTTTGACTATGGAATCTTGTTTGCAAGGACCATACCTATAGTTACAAATAACAAGGTAGAGATAATCATCCAAATCACAGCACCCCTAGTTGTCTATGGTCTCAAGGGAACTATACATGCCATATTGGCTCATGAGTTTTTGCACTATCTGGAGCTAATAAGAAGGATATCCAAAATGGAAATGGTCTCAGACGAAATATCTGGTAACCTCTTTGAAAGCATGTATGCTGATACAACAAGATTGTTTGATCCACGAGCTGTATTTGATGACAAGACCTTACTATCACACATAACAAAGAAATTTCCAGAGGGATTCAGAGACTATAAACTTGAAGACAAGGTACTAAAACACTGGATTCAGAAAAAACTGCCCACAATTAACATTGCACTTGATACAAATGTCATTAAAATTCCGGCAGATGTGCTTGCAAAAACCAAGATAGATTCAACCTTGCTGCAAAAACTAGGTGAGATTGAACACAAAATGTCTCGTCTACGAAAGAAAAAACTATACTGATTACTGGATAAATTCAGTCAAGCCACATTTACCACAGCTTCGCCTGTTCTTGTGTTCTGACATGAAAACACCCTTGCCACATCTTGAACATTCTTTCTTTACTTTCTCCGCCTTTTCTCCCTTGACCTTGTAGTATTTGTATACTGCAGGGCTGGTTCCTTTCTTGCCTGCCATTACTTACTCTCTTCCTTTTTCTCTTCGGCTTTCTTTTCTTCCTTCTTGGGTTTCTCTTCTGCCTTTTTCTCTTCTTTTGGTTTCTCTTCAGCTTTTGTTTCTGCAGGAGCTGCACCTTCTTCTGGTTTTGCAGGTGCTCCTTTTGCTTTTTCAAGTCTGTTAAAGATTGCAGTCTTGAGATGCTGTCTTGCTAACTTTTCATCTTCATAAACATAGAATGTACCAGAAACTAGTGGTTTGCCAGTCTCATTTTTGAGAAGTATTGGCACTACAACTTTTCCGTCCAGACTAAACTGTTTTGAGATCATCTCCACTGCTTCTAATTTCTTGAGTCTTCCTCCAAGTCCCTTGAATGTACACGTTATCTCTCTTCTTGACAGTAGCGAATTCTTTACATCACGTGTAACTTCAATCATGGACATGTATCTGGAGTCCTTTTAATAGTTCATATAAATCTTAACAGAGTCTAGCTAACAAATTTAAGAAATTACAATGTTGGTATCATGTGGATCGTTTTATGATTCATCTAAAAAATTCAGGACATGTGCCAAAAGATGCACAGGGACTATTAAAAAAAGCAGACAGTCTTACCTCTGGTCTTGGTTCTGTTATTCGTGACACACGAGTATCAAAAAAACATCTAGAGTTTGATGTCTCAATTCCTAAAGCACAACTAGATTTACTTGTTGAAAAACTAAAACCAATTGGAAAACTAGATGACGCAAGACATCTTGTAGAAGAACACATTGAAAAAGAGGAGGCACTGGAAATGGCCAAATTTTATTTTAACCAAGAAAGATTCTGGGAATGCCACGAGGTTCTTGAAGGAGTCTGGAAAAAAACATCTGGGGATGAGAAAGACCTTGTTCAAGGCATGATTTTAGTTGCAGCAGCACTGGTACATTATCAAAAGTATGAAAATGAGATCTGTCTTTCCATTTTACAGCGTGCAATGGAAAAGCTCAGGTATACAACAGGAAATTATCATGGCATAAACATTGATGAGTTTAAGAGAAAAACGTCTGAAATTATAGCAACAAAAAAGATTTCAACTTTTTCTATCTAACAAGACTAATTGCTGTCTTGATTACCTCGGCTCCTGCAAGTAGACCGATTTTTCCTTTTTTTGCTTGCTCTTCAGTAAATCTTGTTGTGCCATCTTTTCTTACCGTGTCCCCTGATACAAGCACTGGAACTGGATCGTCGCTGTGGCCCTTGTTGATACACGGCGTAGAGTGGTCTCCTGAGATTACAACATAAACCTTGGATGTATCTATGATATCTAGCAGCGTGCCAAAAAACCTAGTATCAATCTCTTCGATATTTTTCATCTTTCCAATTGCATCACCATCATGTCCAAATTCATCAGGACCTTTGATGTGGACATAGATTGCATTCTGTGTTTCCATAGCTTTTGCAGCAACTCTTGCCTTTTCTTCATAGTCTGTAAGACCTCCTGCACTAAACGTTTTCATCTTCAAAACATTTGCTATGCCAATTTCAACAGGCATGTCTACAATACATGAAAACCTCATGTCATGCAATTGGTTGATTGGAACAACATCTGGAAATTTGTTTCCAGCATCACGCAACAGTATTGAATTTAACAGTTTTTTTCCCTGTGTTTTGCGTCGCTTGTTTACTTCGCTGTTTTTCATTATCTCAAGTGATTTTTCTGTAAATTCATTCACAAGTTCAGCCGATAGTTTTGCTGATTCGGATTGGTCCAGAGGAAGAGACTTTTCAATCTTCATGTAATCGCCCACTGCCTTTGCAACACCCATGCCGCCAATTCTTGCATATGCAGGGTCTGTGTTGGATATATCAGGTGTTAAAAACTGGCCATCACATCTTATTCTGATTATTACCCTGTGCCCTATTGTTGGTGCTACCACAACAGAGGCTTTTGGATTTGAAAACTTGATCTTTTGTTCTATCTCTTTTGAAATAGCAAGGGCATCTTCTCGCTCTATCCTCCTGCCTGCTCTTCTATCTGTTATGATTCTCTCATCGTTTATTGAAGCAAAGTTTCCACGCAAAGCAAGATCGCCAGTCTTAAAATCAATTCCAACACCTATTGCCTCAATTACTCCTCTACCCACATAGGTTGAATTTTCAAATTTGTACCCTAGCATGTTAAAGACAGCAATATCTGATTGTGGTGCTATTCCCTTTCCAACCGAAATTACCTGGCCAATTGTACCATTTTTTGCAATCTTGTCCAAGTTTGGGGTCTTGGCATAGCTCAGAGGCGTCATTCCTTTGAGGTCAGGATGGGGAAGATCTCCTATTCCATCAAGTAAAACATAGATCATGTGAATGTTTGAATTTGTAATTTCTATTCAGCCCCATCTCTCGATTTTTTCATAGCACACATAAACTTTGATTTTTAACTCGATCAATTCATTATTTCAAGATTTAAAAATCAACAATAACATTCTATCTGTACTGTAATAAAGAAATCACGCTTATTCTTCTTTTAACGGAAACTGTTTTTCAAGTTCTTGGGCAAGTTTCTCATAAGATTCTCTGGTCTTGCCAATTTCTTTGAGTTTTTCTGTTTCCATGCTTGCAAGTTCGTGATTTACCTTTTCAACATCATTTCTTAGCGCCATTTCGGCCATCTCAAAGAGACGGTTGTTTTCTTTCCAAATGTGTTGTACTACATGATTGATGTATTCTTGCATGTCAGTAACAAGCTGAGTAGAATCTCCAGTCTTTACGTAGGTTTTAGATGATTCCTCCATTCTTGCACCAAGTTTTCGAGTTATCTGATGCTCCATTAACATCACTGCAATGGGACCACTTTCTTTTGGCATTCCTTTTTTCTCAAGCTGTGGAAAGAGAGAATTTTCCTCCTTTCCATGGTGGCATACATCTGTAAAGTTCTTTGTAAAATCAATAACTTGCATGATAATAGGCTCTGGAATAGTCTTGCCACTCTTTAAAAGAGGTATTGTTGCCCACATGGCTCTGAGAACCTTCTCAATGAGGTCATGATCTTTTTTTAACGAGACAGTAGACATTAGTTTTGGCAATTTTTTATTCCAATTTAAGCCTATTTTTACTAGATAATTATCTAAACTAATTTTCTATACTTGATTCATCACTGAATTTTTATGTCAATGTGTAACTATCTATTTACCAGATATTCTAATGCCTTTACAAATTCATCATGAGAAATTTCTCCAGTTACCATCCAATTTGCATCATTTCGAAACCATGATGGTATGTCAAACATTGAATCTGATGTTTGATTTGATTTTATAATTCCATAATCTATTAAATTCTGCACTCCAAAAGCATAATCCCAATTTCTGATCTGATTGTTATACCATAACTTCGAGGCATCTATGAACCAAGCAGGCATTACCTTGGAGGGTACAACATCAGTAGACGATTGATTGTTCAATTGTACAGTTGATTCATAGGTCTCACTTTTTGTATACCCAAATGTTTTTCCTCCTAGAAACTTTGCATAAAAATGAAATGGGTTTCCATTGTCTTTTGGTACAACCTTCCAAAAAGCCAGAAACTTGCCATCTGAGCCTGTTGTAGTAACTGCTAAAATGATATCAGGACGGATATACATCGTGTCGTCCTCAATGAATATTGTACGGTGTGGAATGGGCGTTCCATCTGGGGTCGTTAGAATACCCGAAAACGTTACATTCGAACCCTCTTTTATTCCTGAACCAATAATGTCCAAATGAATTGTTGCAAATGACGATGCATAGACACTCGGAATGGTAAATGCCAAGACTCCAACCAGAATGAGCTTTTCCAACCCAAAAATAATGTCAAGGATCATTGTTTTTATATTATTCTTCAAGTAATTTTAAGTAAATTCTTAATTTTATTTTGTTCAAAATCAAATTTGGACACAGAATCATAATCATTCAAAAATAGTAAAGAAATTGGTTATGTATCACACTAGCATCTGATTTTTATTGACTGGACAGTTTCTGTGAATTTTTGCAGGTGTTGAAAGAATTGTATCCCTTTCTCTGTAATGACAAAAATGTGGTTCCTGTCATTGCTTGAAGATTCCACCAATCCTGCATTTATCAGCTTTTGGCATTTCTCTGTCACTGCATTATGTGATAGGTTGGCCCTTCTTGCAATTGAAGATATTATCGCTCCTTGTCTACCACCATACATTATTACCGACAAAATGTCTGAAATCATGCCAAGTTCTGATCTGTATTGTTGTCGTGACATTCTCTTATGGTGGTAGTCAAGTAAATAAAAAATTGCGATACTTTGTTCAGGAACATAGTTCTCTAAACTGTGTTCAAAGTCTGGAAATAGTGTTATGTGATTTTTTATAACATAATAGTTCTTACAGATCCAAACTTTTGATCCTTTTTTATTATAGATCTGTGAAAAGGTTTTAAATTGGCAGATCGGGAACTTAGCAGAGCATGGGGGACCTTCGCAAAGACTATGTCATTGACAGATTTGTCATAGTTTCACAAGATAATCATGTAACTGATTCAAAAAAATGTCCATACTGTCCAGGAAATGAATCCATGACAAACCCATCTTCGCTTTCACTTGTGGCAAAAGACGGTATGTTACAAAGACTACAAGACACTGAAGATTACTATGTAGAGGATTGGTCTGTTCGAGTCTTTGAGAGCAAGAGTGCTGTCGTTGCAACTACATCTGAAAATTCGTATAGCGATAGACCACTTTACAGCGAGCCTGCATATGGGTACCACTACATTGTAGTTGCATCTGAAAAACACAAAGATTCTCTAGCAAGCATATCAGTAGAACAATGGTCAAATGTTTTAGTTGTAATTCAAGACAGACTTAGGTGGCTTTATACTCAAAGAGGTGTTACGTACGTTTCCATATATGTAAACCATGGAAAAGAGGCTGGTGGGTATACAATGCATCCACATCTTAACATTGTAACATTTTCAACAATCCCTCCTGTGATAGAGCAGGAAGCTGAAGCTGCACACAAGATTCTCAATGAAAAGGGTATCTGTCCCATGTGTCAGACTGTGAGCACAGAAACAGGTGGACCTAGGCAGATACTGCAAACAGAAGGATTTCTTGCGTTTTGTCCTTGGGCTCCGTCTCATCCATACGAATTTTGGATATATCCAAAGAAACACACAACAAGTTTTTCCAAAATCACTCAAAAAGAAATTAATGATCTTTCACTAATTTTGCGTGCAACACTTGGCGGTCTGTCCAGTACAATGAAGAATCCGTCATATAACATGGTGTTCCATCTTTCTCCAGAAAAGAAAAACAATAGACAAATTCACTGGCACATCGAAGTTTATCCGCAATCAGATTACTGGTCTGGTCTTGAAAGAGGATACGGTGTTTTTCTAAACAAGGTTACTCCTGAAAAAGCCGCAGAAGAGCTAGGCTCGTCATGTAGAAAAGAGCTTGCAGGTCTTGTTGGAATAGTATAGACAATCATTTGGTTTATTTATTGAAGAAAAAATGGAATAATTGTGGCAATTGAAAAATGGGTAGCTGCAGCAAGCTTGGGTCTGTTTGTTATGTTTGTTGCAGAGCTGGCATCGATTTCAATTTTTCTTGCTCACCCAACTTATGATATTGATCCGTCGTCACAAATGCGTGAATTTATCTCAATCAGTGGTGCACCTGCATTGATATTGGCGGGCTATTCATTTTTGTTGGCACGACGATACGGATCACGTCTTTGTGGCTCGCTAATTATTGCAGGAGGAATTGTAACCTTAATTGGAATGTATTATGTTAGTACAACTTTGGTGCCAAAGATACCTCTGGCCTATCTTGTATCTGAGCTTTCTATTACTCCAACTTTGTTTATGGTGGTATCAATACCTGTAATGGTTGTTGGCGGACTATTGTTTAGGTTAAAGCCGATGCCAAAAAGGGATTATTTTTTTGACAGATGATCAAATCTCATTGAATTTGAGAACCGTTTGAACCCAATTCTCTCATAGAAGGGAATAAGCTCCTCAGTACAGTCAAGAATGGTCTTGTAACAGCCCTGTTTTTGTGCGTATTCCAAGAGAGCATTGACAATTTTTTGACCTATTCCCTTGCCTTGGAACTTTTTTGATACCACGACATCTTCAATGTGGCCAACCTTGCCTCCCTTGTGGATGAATTTTTGCTCTATTATGATGCTTGCAGCACCAATTACAACACCATCTTTTACTGCAACGTATATAATTTCATCATGGTTTTTTGTTATTTTGTCAAATATGGTTTTAGCTTTTTTGGGACTCAGATCACTTGCCTTTCTTAGGGAATCAAGTGATTTTAGAAATCCATTGAAGAGATCTTTTTTCTGAAGTTTTCGGATCTTTACATCTGTCATGGCCCAAGACTAGATTTGGCCAAGCCTTTCTAAATAATGCTGATAGGCGCGTCTGTATGAAATCTTGTCACCTATATCGATGAAACCCTTCTTGATGACATAACCACTTACCTTGTCTTTTTTGTTTAATGCGTTTCGTATGACATCATCCATTCCAAAGGGCTTGTTGGGAGGAATTAACTTGAGAACTTGGGGCTCCATGACATAACATCCTATGTTGATATTTCCCTTTACCTCTGGTTTTTCTCTCCATGACTTGACTCGATTATTTTTATCCATATCTATGAATCCATATTGAAGTCTTGTTCTGTATTCGAACAACCCCATGGTAACAACAGACTTTTTTCTGACATGATAATCTATCATATTTTTTAAATTAAATTCAAAGATGGAATCGCCATACACACAGACAAATGTGTCATCAATGTATTCTTCTGCAGTTTTAAGCTGGCCTGCAGTTGCAAGAGGCCTGTCTGCTACGGCATATTCTATTTTTATACCAAATCTGCTACCATCCTCGAAATAGTTTTCTATTGTCTTTCTGAGATAGCTCACACATAATACAAAGGAATCAACACCGCTTTTTTTTACCCATTCGATGAGGTGTTCAAGCAAAGGCTTCTCGCCAAGCGGTAACATTGCTTTTGGAAGAAAGGTAGTATATGGTTGCAGTCTAGTTCCAAGTCCACCAGCTAAAATTACTGCTTTCACGGAAAATACTCTATGAATCTAGTATTTATGTTGGAGGATGTAAAGTTCTATGTGATTATCTTGACAAGCTTTGTCAAGACTTGACTTGGTGTCTTGCCAAAAATCAAGGTCATGGGTTCTTTTCCCACATCTCCTTTGTGATATATTATGTCTGGTGGAGTTTTGATATCTTTAATTGCACTTTTGATACCCCATGATATAGTTGTTCCATCTTTCTTCTTGTTCTTGTATGGTTCAAAACTTCTGTCATAATATGAAACATGAAACTTTTTTGCAATTGCTTTTTTGATTATTTTTTCATCATATCTTATGTTCAATGCAGATCGAACCTGTGGGAATTTTCTTGACATCTCCAAAACTGCAGAGGCTACATGTTTCGAGCCGCCAAATTTTAGCTCGCCAGCAACTGATGTCGTCACACCTGTTTTGACTATTCTTCCTTCCAAACCAAGTATGTCCTCAGTTGATCTAGGACTTGATTTTGCATATACAAAATTTGTTTGACACTCTGGTATGTACTGGTAAATGTTTTCAACTCTGGTAAATTCATTGATGGAGCTTGCAAGTTCATTTTCCATCGTCTTGGTTTTCTGTGTTGTTATAGCAAGACCTTTGCCAATTTTTGCTGAGTTTTTTATTGATTCATATGAAATCTGCTGTGAGAATTTTGCAGCTTCGACTAGAGAACTTCCTCTTGCTATTGATACACATAACGAAGCAGAAAAGATACAGCCACCACCATGACTTTTCTTTTTGATTCTTTTTTGAGAAAAGACATGAAATCTCTTGTTCTCAAGGAGTAGGTCTGTAGATTGGTTTTCTTGCGTGTGCCCACCTTTTATTATGACATTTTTTGGGCCCATTTGATTGATAATTGTTGCAGCCCTCTTCATATCTCCAAGTGATCTTATCTTCATATCTGCAATCCTTTCTGCTTCAGGTATGTTGGGAGTAATTACATACGAAATAGGCATGAGAAATTTTTTAAAATCTGCAAGTGCATCATTGCAAATAAGTTTTCCACCAGTAGTTGATTCAAAAATTGGATCAAGAACTATGGGCACCTTGATATTTTTGAGCTCGTTATGAACTGCTTTGATTGTTTGATTGTTGTATACCATTCCAATCTTTACTGTATCAATTTTAAAGTCTGATAGGACAGATTTGAGCTGTGACCTGATTGCCGACGGTTCCACTGGAAAAACTTTGAAAAATTTTGACGTATTTTGACTTGTCAGTGCAGTTATCACAGTTAGACCATGCACTCCTAGTGACGCAAATGTCTTCAAGTCGCCCTGAATTCCTGCACCTGATGAAGGATCAGAGCCAGCTACTGATAGCACGTTCATGCTATTATGATAAAAAAACTGACATTATAGGTGTATTTTTTTTAACTTGAACCGAATTTTTTACCAGATGATAGTTGTAGAAACAAAACACTAGTTGATAAGATAAAATGCTTGCGCATCTTTTCTTAGTAATCATTTTAATTTTCAAAATGTTATTCCATACAATTGAAGCTTGCAATTATGGCAATTGTGGTAACTGCTATATCGCTAGCCATAGTTTTACCGCAGGCAAACGCTCTTACTCCAAGACTGGACTTTAATGATAATCATTTCACATATCGCACCTTTGGTACTATTCATATCTGTGGTGATCACTTGTGTGACTCAAAAGAGTGGGGTCAATGGGTGGCACAACTGATGACAAACCAAATCAAGAATGGTGGCGCTCTTCCTCTTGAACGTATTCCAGGAACATATGCGGTAAACCAGACTTATGCTAATTCAGGTGGCAGCCTCATTGACACTTCAAGCGCAAAAATAACCAAAGTTACAATTTTTGATATGGGCAACAACGAGTTCTCTTCCTTTATATCAATATCATATAACGGATATCTTAACATCAATCACATAGTGGTATCCCAGACTAGTCCTGGAACTTTAATTCACAGAGCTTGGATTGAACCACAGTGGAGTTCTACAATTAAATCAGGTAAAGTAACCTTTGACTCTAGCGAGTCAACCCTGTATCATGACAGAGTAATTAATGTCGTCATAGTTACTGATGGCATGCCTTCTTTTTCACTTGATACACTTGCCTCTAGTCAATTTTCTTGATCAGATCCATTTCTCAAAACTCACGTTTAAATTCGATTAACTTGTAAAAAAGGTAACTTGGGCACACAAATGAGCGCAGCCCGCAGGGGCATTGCTACTGAAGAAATGAAGACAGTAGCAAAAGATGAAGGAGTGACCATAGAATGGCTCATGCCAAAGATAGCAAACGGTTCTATCATAATTCCACACAACAATGTACGACCGCAAAAGATACACGTAGTTGGAATAGGCAAAGGGATGAAAACCAAGGTCAACGTCAATATCGGTAATTCTACTTTAACAAAGAGCCTTGACGAGGAAGTAGAAAAAGCAAAGGTTGCTGTAAAATACCATTCTGATACGATAATGGACCTAAGTGATGGTGGAGATGTGGGTCTTTTTAGACGAACTCTCATGGATGCAGCTCCTATAACATTTGGTACTGTTCCAGTATACGAAGCATATAGCTATGGAGTGGAAAAACACAAGAACCCTCTTGATATCACTGAAGATGATTTTCTCAAAGCATTTGAACACAACATAAAAGATGGTGTAGATTATACCACAATACATTCTGGCATTACAAAGGATATTGCAAAAAGAATTCTAGCAGTAAAAAGACATGCAGGAATAGTAAGCAAGGGTGGTACCATTACTGCTGCATGGATGTTAAAGTATGACAAAGAAAATCCATACTTTGAGCATTTTGATTATCTAATTGAGCTTGCAAGACAACATGATGTAACTTTTAGCTTGGGTGACGCACTAAGACCGGGATCGATACTTGATTCACATGATGAGCTACAGGTTCAGGAAATGATAAACGTCTCAAGACTAACAAAACGGGCTCATGAAAAAGATGTCCAGGTAATGGTGGAAGGACCAGGTCATGTTCCATTAAATGAGGTTGCAGCTAACGTCAGACTGGCAAAATCTCTCATTGGTGATGTGCCATATTATGTGCTGGGACCACTTGTGACAGATATTGCATCTGGCCATGATCACATTGCTAGTGCAATTGGTGCTGCAATATCGGCAAGCGAGGGAGTTGACCTGTTATGCTATCTTACTCCAGCTGAACACTTGGCATTGCCAACAGCTGATGAGGTAAAGGCTGGATTGATTGCATATAGAATTGCAGCACATGCTGCAGATTTAGTCAAGCTGCGAGAAAAAGCGATAAGGTGGGATATGGAGATGACTGAGGCACGAAGAACCCTGAACTGGGAAAAGCAAATTGCTTTATCAATAGACCCAGAAGAAGCTGCTAAAATACACGCACGAACAGGCCAATTGAGGGGAAATACAGTACCATGTACTATGTGTGGTGGAGCGTGTGTCTACATAATGCTGCCACAGCAACGCTATAACACTCCAGAGGAAATCGAAAAACTATAACAGACTAGCTAGGACCTTTTCAAGACTTGGAACAGTATCATACTGATTAATTTCAGCCTGTGTTATCCACCTGTATTCTTGATTTTCCCAGTTCAATGCAATCACGGGATTTTGAACTGAGAACAAAAAGGGAAATACCTGCCACTCATGATTTGCATACTGCGGAGAGTCTATTCTAATGGAAGGTGCAGACTTGAGAAGTGTAATTTTGTTTTCAGCAATGCCCGTCTCTTCTAGAATCTCTCTTTTTGCTCTGTAAAGAGGGTCCTCCTTTCCCTCTATGATTCCACTTATTCCAGCCCAGAGATTCTTCATGGACTTTACTCTGTCACTCCGTTTTAAAATGAGATATTTACCGTTTTGAGTTAAAAAGACAGTTACAATTCTAGTGGAGTTCAATTATTTTTCAACAGAATTTACCATGGTGACCAATTTTTTGTACGAGTCATCAAGGTCTATATTTTTTGCAAGCCTCTCTTTTGCACTTGATATGTATTTTAGAATCTCTTCTGTTCTGTTTTCCTGAATTAAAATGAGCATTCTGCCAATGTCCTTCCATAATTCTTCTGCATATTTTCTTATTTCTGGATTTGAGATTATGGTTTCAATTAGTTCCTGTGATTCTGTCATGATTCCAGCTGTGAGAAGTTTTTGTGCTTTGAAAGTGGTGCCGCCCATCTTTTCTACCAGTGTAAAGTTTTCTTCTTTTGCTAGTATGTTGGCAAGTACCAGATTTACAAGATGAGTCATACCAAGAATTATTGCAATTTTTTTGTCATGTTCAGTAGCATCTATTTGAACAAAGTTTGCTTCTCCAAACAAAGATTTTGCCACGGAAAGCTCTTTTTTTGCATCCCGAATTGGGATTGAAATTATGTTTTGTCCTTTTAATTTCTTGGTGCCAGGACCAAACATGGGATGTATGCAAATTGGATTTACTTTATCTGG
Source organism: uncultured Nitrosopumilaceae archaeon (assembly GCA_964447595.1). Lineage (GTDB taxonomy): Archaea > Thermoproteota > Nitrososphaeria > Nitrososphaerales > Nitrosopumilaceae > Nitrosotalea. The sequence continues at coordinate 19,015 of CAYUTC010000001.1, read as the reverse complement.
AATCTTTGATAGTGCTGCGGCAGTCTTTAGCTTAAGTGACGCAATATCGATAAGATGAGAATCTCTTTTCATTTCTTTGGCAATCAGCCTTATGGTCTCAGGAGTGCGTTTTACAGGAATGCAAAGTATAACATAATCTGCAGGTAGGATTGCCCCAACAAGAGACTGTGCTTTTGTAATGGACTTGTTTGAAATTTCTTTTTCGGCATCATATCCTATGACCTCAAAGCCTTTTTCTAGAAAGTATTTTGTAAACCACTTGCCCATCTGGCCTTCTGAACCAATTATTGCAATTTTCTTTTTCATTTCAATGCCCTCATTACATCATCCATTATTTTCAATCCTTGATTAAGTGTATCTTCGGGTTGACAAGCAGATATTCTAAGAAATCCATGATAGTCTCCAAAGCCCTCACCGGGAGCTACTGCTACCCCGTAGTCTAAAAGCTTGTTTGTAAACTCTACCGAGTCAAAATTTGGCCTGCGAACTCTGGCAAAGAGGTACATGGCACCATCTGGTTCCACAAAATCAAGACCCATTTCCTTTGCTCTTTTTACCACGGTTTCTAGTCTTTTTTTCATGGTTTTAGTATTATTGGTGGTGTCTGCCTCAAGGGCCCTCATAGCTACATATTGGGTAGGTTCAGAGACATTGGTTAGTGCAAGTGCTTGCAATTTTGACATCTTGTCTACGATATCCGGATTTGTTACGGTGTATCCTATTCTAAATCCAGTCATGGCATGCGATTTTGAGAACGATTGTGTGATAATTGATTTGTCATATTCGTACGAAAGAACACTTTTCCATTTGTTGAATGCATAACTGGAATAGATCTCATCACTTAACAGGTAGAGATTATTTTTTATTGCAACCTGTACTATTTGGTTCATCAACTTTTCTGAAAGTATTTTTCCAGTGGGATTGTTTGGATAGTTGAGAACTATCATCTTTGTATTTGAGTTGACAACACTCTCAATTTCTTCTATCTTTGGTTCCCATTTATTTTCCAGTGTGGTATTAATTGTCCTGACCTTTACTCCGCAGTTTAGCGCATTGTCTCTGTATGCAGGCCATGCGGGTTCAATTACTATCATCTCGTTTCCAGGATTTAGTAGAGCGGATATTGCAAGAAATACTGAAAATCTTGCTCCTGGAGAGACCAGAATATTTTGTGAGCTTGTTTTTGCACCAAATGTACGATTCACATATAATGAAAGATTTTCTCTAAACTCTGGCATTCCTTTTGAATCTCCATATTTGGTGTATCCTTTTTCATAGACTTCGGCAAGTGCTGTCTTGACCAGACTTGGCGGAACAAAATCTGGCTCACCTACCTCCATGTGAATTATTTTTTTTCCTTGATTTTCCAGTTGTTTAGCTTTGAGAAATACGGTGAGATGCGTTTGTTTGCTCGATGACTGTACCTTGATTGATTCGTTTAAAAGAAAATTCAACATGTTAAGACCTGTTTTTTCATCAAGGCCTATCTCTTTGCATAGAGACATTATTTTTACTCTGAGCTGGTTTTCTCTTTGCTCGTTTGTAATGCTCAGACCCATATTGTTTTTTAAGCTGCCAATTTCTTTTGCAATGTCATTTCGTTCTTTGTATAATCGTAAAATATCGAATGTTATCTTGTCTATCTTATCTCGTAGCTTGTCAATATCTGACATTTCTTACTGTACCACTGGTGGTATGAAACCTGATCTTAAGGCATGGTCTGCGAGCACAACTGAGACTAACGAATCAACAACAGGCGGTGCACGAGGAACCACACAGGGGTCGTGCCTTCCTTGCACTACCAAAGATGCTGGCTTTTTGGTCTTGATATCAATAGTATGCTGCTTTTTGGCAATAGATGAGGCAGGTTTGAATGCAACTCTTAGTACAAGCGGCATACCTGTGGATAATCCGCCCAATATTCCTCCTGCGTTGTTTGTTTTGGTAACTATTTTGCCATTTTTTATTATGTATTCATCGTTATTTTTTGAGCCATAAAGTGTTGAACCGATAAAGCCAGAACCAAATTCCACGCCCTTGACTGCTGGAATGGAAAACAAGGCTTTGCTAAGATCAGATTCTAGAGAACCAAAGATTGGCTCGCCAAGACCTACTGGAAGATTGGTAGTAATGGATTCTATGACTCCACCAACCGAGTCACCGCTTCTTCTGGCTGCAAGTATAATATCTCGCATTTTTTGTGCCATTTTTACATCAGGACACCTTACTTCATTGCTGTAAATTGTTTTCTTCATTTTTGACGTGGCTTGTTCTTTCATACTTATTTTTCCTATTTGGCAAGTGTAAGAGTATGTTTCAATTCCAAGTGTTTGGGTAAGAAGTTTTCTTGCTATGGCGCCTGCCATTACAAACGTAGCCGTGAGTCTTCCCGAGAACCTTCCACCTCCACGGTAGTCATTGAGTCCTTTGTACTTGATATATGCTGGATAATCAGAATGGCCAGGCCTCGGTTTCAAGATCAGATTTTCATAGTCACGCGAATGCTGATCCTTGTTCCAAATTATCATTGTAATTGGAGCACCAGTAGTATATCCTCGAAATACGCCTGAAAGAATTTCCACCTTGTCATCTTCTTTTCTTTGCGTTGTTACAATAGACTGGCCAGGCTTGCGAAGGTCAAGCATTTTTTGAATATCTTTTTCTTCAAGCTCTAGACCAGCAGGACACCCGTCTACTACAGCTCCTACACACCTGCCATGGCTTTCGCCAAAGCTTGTAAATACAAATCGCTGCCCGATTGAACTTGACGACATGATAAAATTTTCTTTTAGATGCTTATAATCCTTCTAGGAATTGGTCTGCCTTTAGATGAAATCTAGACGCCACAAATACAAAATTAGATAATTCAGTAACTGTCTCAATTACATGATGAAAATTCGTCGCGCCAAGACTGGTGACAAGACTACAGTGCTAGAGTTCTGCAAAAATACGTTTTCGTGGGGTGATTATATAGAAGACGTCTGGGAGAGCTGGCAGTCAAAAGACGGATTGTACGTAATGGAAGTCAATGGAAAGGTTATTGGAGTTTACAATATGGCATTGCATGAAAAGCAAACTTGGATTGAAGGAATGAGGGTACACCCAAAATACCGTCAACGTGGATTTGGAAAACAGATGCTGACACATGCAGAATCTATTGCACCAACCAGAATAATTCGATTAATCATCGAGAGTGAGAACCATCCTTCTATTGCTCTAGCCAAGTCAATGGAATATGTCTTGGAAGACAATTGGAGATTATACTCTGCACTTCCAGAAAAACAAGACTCTGGTGTTAAAGTGGCAAGAAACATTTCACAGATAAAACACATGATAAACTCTTCAACATATGTAGATTCGTGGAAGTGGTTACCATTGGACAACGATGAACTTTGCAAACTAGTTGACCAGAAAAGAATACTGGTATCTAATACCAATGGAAAAATCTCTGCTGTGGGAATTTGGAATAGATCTGGTGATTTTTCCCAAGTTTTTCAAATTGGCTATGCTAATGGCACCAGTACTGGAATCATAGACATTGTAAGATACGCTCAGAACATGGCCTACAAATTAAACTGCGAGAGGATTCAAATTTTTACTCAAGACAAAATTACGCTGCGAGCAAAATTTTTGGACAAGAGATCACTTTTTTATCTGATGAGAAAGGATTTGCCAAAGAAAAATCTATAATCCTGAAAACAAAGATACACTTGTGAACCATTGGCTTGTCAAACAAGAACCAACAACATACAGTTATGACCTGTTGGAAAGAGACAAAAAAACTACTTGGGATGGAGTGCACAACAATCTTGCTCTCAAACACATGCGTTTAATGAAAAAAGGCGATATGGCATTTTTCTACCATACAGGAGATGAAAAGCAAGTGGTAGGAATAATAGAGATTGTGACAAACTCATATCCAAATCCAAAAGAAGATGATGAGAGGTTTGTTGTAGTAGATGTAAAACCTGTATCAAGATTGAAAAAACCTGTAACACTTGATGATATAAAAAAAGATAAAAAATTCAAAGACTGGGAGCTTTTGAGAATATCTAGGCTTTCCGTGATGCCAGTTCCAAAAAATCTCTGGGACGAGATTGTCAAAAAATCAAAGAGCTAAAGGTTTCACATCTGAATTTTGGCGCCAATTCTATTCATGTCTTGAATAAAGGTTGGATATGATACATCTACAGATTCAGCGTCTGTGACTGTACAGTCCCCTATTACCATTGCAGCTATGCAAAATGCCATAAACAATCTATGGTCATCTGCAGAATCCAAGTCTGCTTTATTCATAACCTTGGGTGCATCAAGAATTAATCCATCTTCCTTTTCGATAACCCCTACTCCAAGTTTTGCAAGCTCTCTTGCAAGAATTGCTATCCTGTCTGTTTCTTTGAATCGTGCATGCTTTACGTTATAGATCTCAATTGGTTTTGATGTCTTGAGTGACAAAATTGCCAATGGTGGAAGCAAATCTGGTGTATTTGAAAGATCAAACCTACCGCCCTTTAGAAGCGGTGGCGATTGTACCTGAACAGTATTGCCCAAAGTTACCAACACTCCAAGCCTTTCTAAGAAAGAAATCATTTCCTTGTCTCCTTGGGGCAGATTCCCTACAGGTGCAATAATTGACATATTCTTGCCTACTAGAACTGATGCTGAAAGAAGAAGTGCCATGCTTGAAAAATCTGTTGGCACTGTAAAGTCAATTGGTTTGTAATCTTGTTTTGGTATGTTGTACTTCTTGTATGGACTTTGTACATTGACATTGACACCAAACTCCTTCATGATTGCAACCGTGGCATCAAGATATGGCTTTGAAACCATTTCTCCGTCAATTTGTAATGTGATTCCCTGTTCAGTTTTTGGTGCTGTAATCAATAATGCAGAGATAAACTGGCTTGATACTGCGCCTGAAATCTTAGTCTCTCCACCACGAATTTTTCCTTTTACTGTAATTGGTGGTGTTCCCCCAGTTGAAGTACACTTTGCTCCAAGCTTTTCAAGAGCATCAAGCAAGGGTTGCATGGGTCTTTTTCTCAGGCTAGAGTCTCCAGTGAGTGAAATCTTTTTCTCAGAAAGAGAGGCCAGTGCAGCAGATATCCTAATTGTTGTTCCAGAATTTGACGCATCTATGTCTTCACCTGTAGGCTCTATCTTACCTGAACCTTCTATGATTAATGTGGAATCATTAGAGTCAATCTTTACTCCAAATACTTTGCATGCGTTAATTGTCGCAATGGTATCTCGGGAAAGCAAAACATTTCTTATCGTGCTTTTCCCCTTTGCTAGTGATGCAAGAAAGATTGCACGATGTGTATAACTTTTGTTTGGTGGACAAGAAATAGTTCCTGATAATTCTGACTTTGCTATCTTACACTTCATGAACTTCGGCCTTTTTGTTGTTGACAGGTGAGACTAGGGTGGTTCCTTCTAATGAAGAAAAGACTTTCCTGACGCTTGAAACTCTATCATTTTTGGCTACTGCTGCTATGGCAGGACCATTGCCTGAAACCGAAGCACCCAATGCCCCACTTTCCATTAGATCAGTGATAATTTTCGGGTCAGAACCAAGGATGGCAGAGGTAGCAAGACCATTTAGTATCATTGCATTCCAATAATCTGATCTTGATGCAAGATCCCACGCCTGGGAAAATACATTATTTAGGATTCCAAGTTTTCTTACATTTCCTCTTTTTCTAGCTCTTGGAATAAATATTACTGCTGCTAGGTCTTCAGGAGCCTTTTCTGTTTTTATTATTCTAATGTTAGTATTGTCAGTTACAGTAAAACCTCCAAAATAACACGCGCACGCATCATCAAACGCTCCTGTTATGCTTACTTTGGATTGTATCGAAGCATTAACACCATCTTTTAAAATTTCAAGATCCGTTGCTTTTGGTTTGAAAAGTTTTGCACAACCAAGTGATATCACAGAGGATATTGCACTTGAGCTCTTAAGGCCATAACCTGAAGGTATGTCAGTCTTGACAGATATTCTCATCTTGGTTTGTTCCAACTCTTGTCGTGGTACTGCTGTCTCAATTACTGTCCTGATGAGTCTTGCACTGAGATTTGATTCTCTGTTCTCAAAAAAAATTCCTCTGCCTGGTTCTGTCTGAATTGTTGCCTCGATTCCAAGTGATATGCCGAGTGTTGCACCCCTTCCTGTTGCTATTGCATTTACTATTGACACTGCACCATGCATACTTGCTTTTACTGTTGTCATCTCTAAAATCTCCCAAGCAAAGTTAGCTTCATTGCCTCATATGGTGCAGGCTTGCCAATCCAAATCTCAAATGATTTCATTGCTTGAGCAAGAAGCATCTCCCAACCATATATGATGGTCGCGCCTTGGTTTTTTGACTGTTGAATAAAAGGAGTTTCCACCGGCATGTATACAATGTCATATACGATGGAATTTTTGTTGATTTTTTTCACTGAAATTGGACTCTCGGTTCCTTTGAGGCCAACAGATGTAGCATTTACTATAAACTTGTAATTGCCAGCTATCTCTCCTGCTTGAACCAGATCAGAATAATCAGATTGCATTCCTAACTGTTTGGCAAATCTTATGATGCTGTCTGCTCTCTCCTTTGTCCTATTTGCAACAGTTATCTTGCGTGTTTTCTCTTTTGCAAAAGCACCAACAATGGCCCTTGCTGCGCCCCCTGCTCCAATTAGCAGCACGTCAACGTTTTTGCAATCAATATTTCTCTTTTTTATGGGATCAAGAAAGCCTTCTAAATCTGTGTTAAAGCCCTTCAAATTCCCGTTGTCATTTAGAACAGTATTTGTTGCTCCAATTAACTGGCATTGCTCGTCTGCTTCGTCAAGATATTTCATCATGTCAACTTTGTGTGGTATGGTTACGTTAAAGCCGGAAATGCCAACCTTTTTGAGGGATTCCACTCCCTGTTCAAGTTCACCTTTTGCAATTCTGTATGCAATATAGGTACAATCCAGTCTTAGGAACAAAAATGCAGCATTATGAATGGCAGGTGACAGGGAATGATCGATTGGATCGCCTATGACTGCATATGTCTTTGTCATTGCACTCTAGTTCCTTTTTATGATGATTTAAGGAATTGCTGATGCAAGAAAATTTTTCATACTCCGTATCGATTATTTCCAGAATAATATTTTTTTAGCTTGGAACCGCATTTTGGACAATTATTTTGCTGATGAATAGTAGCACAGTCAAGGCAAACAAAATTTGCTCCTATGTTTTTTGTACCACGATACTGGTATACTGCAATATACGCTATTGAAACAACCCAGACAAGGATGAGAAATGGTATCATGCGAAATAATCCTAAAACTATCGATACTGCAATAGCTAGGATGAAAACATTACGTGGCACGTTATTGCCAATTTGTTTGATGTTCATCACATGTTATTAGCAGATGTTTTATAATAAGTCTCATCTATGTACTGTAACTGCTCGTATATTACATAGATTAATTAATACAAAATGAATTTGTGATAACATGTCAAATAACGACGATTTGTCATGCATTGTACAAGACTGTATCAAGATATTTGACGAAAACATTGACGTGTTGGTGACTGTGGACTCGTCTCTTAGATTAGACCCAGAGGACCGTCTTGTACCTGACATGAACAAAGACAGTTTGATTGACATGGCTTTTGATGTAGCAGACTCTGCAAGAATTAAGAAAGCTGAATCTGATTTCATGCAAAGACATCTTCAAAGCTGTTAACTTTTTCATCTCTGCCAAAAAATTGGATGCTTTTATTTTTGTAAATTAAAGATTGACTGCATTTCATCTATGCTGAACTGGCCTGGAGCTATTGGTTTTTCAAGTGATACGTATGTAAAGGGACTGCCAAGCTTGGTGCAAAGAATTCGTGACATCCTGCCATAATCTCCCATGGAAAATGCAATCAGGTTTACTGATTTTGGTGTCTTTCTGTATAGAGATAGTATTCGTACCGTGTCATTAATTGCCTTTGCCGTAGTAACTATCTTGACGTTTTTTGAAAATCGTAACATTTTCCTAGACATTTTCTCCAGTGTTTTCTTATTTGGAGTCCTAGCAAAGTCATGCCATGATACAAGTAGATTCACTTTTCGGCTCTTGAAAAATCGATACAGCTCAGTTTTGTTTTTCAAAGTGTTGTATTCAACATCAAGAAGATATGGATCAAATTCTGCAATAAGCTTCAATATGGAAATTCTTTCCTTTTCACTGCCTGAAAATTTTCCTCCCTCTGATTTTGGTCTAAGGGTACAGATGCACCTTTTTAGATATTTTTTAACTAGATGTAGGCAATCAGGAATCTGAACAGGTTTTAAAAAATCAAGTCTTAGTTCTGCGTAATCGGATTTGGCAAGCGCTCTTACTAGATCATTTTTGAGCTTTGCAGGGCTAGAAACACCAATTGTTACACAAGTCTTATCGGTCATTCTATTGGTTTGTTTTGGTTATTTTACTGACCTGACTTGGTATTGGAGCCACACGGCTTCCATTCTTTTAACTGAGTGCATGAACTTGAATCCCTCTGTGCTGTACGTAATGCCTGTTTCATCTTTCCCCAGTCATCGGCTGAACACAGGTGGTCGCCGCAGACATGTTGTCCGCCTGGGTACATCTCTGTTTTATGATTGTCTTGAAGGTACTCAAAGTTTCTTGGCGTCAATGCATTTGCAGCAGGTAATGCTACTGCAAAGACCATTATGGATGACAGTGCTACTGCAATCAATCCAAAGTGTAGTTTTTGATTTGCCATCTAGGAACGGGTACATTTCACTAGTATATTTAGATTAGCATACAATTGTTACTGATTATCAGATCTAAAAAATTGTCGTAGGCTGCACGTCAATTAGGTTTTCTTGATGTTTTTTAAAGAAACTTTTATGAAACGATCATAACCTGAAAGTAACATGAGCGCAGAGACAAGACCGGAAGCAAAAGACACAGTCTTCATAGGAAAAAAGCCACTGATGGCATATGTGACATCTGCACTCATACAGCTTGCTAATCACCCAAAGGTGTCAATAAAAGCACGGGGACTTAGCATAGGCAGAGCCGTAGATGTTGCACAAATAATTGCACGAAGGACTGAAAATTCCGGATATTCTATAGGAGAAACAAAAATTGGTTCTGAACAACTTCAATCACTGGATGGAAGAACAAGGAACGTCTCCACTATAGAAATTGAAGTAAGGAAAAATGCATAAGACTGTCTAAAACATGTTTTCAAAGAGAACATGTTTTAGCCGTTTTTCTTTGATCTACTGTATGGCATGGTGTAAACTTATGCAAAATCAATTTCCTACAATATTAAATATTAAAATAATTTAGGAAAGTGGTGTGGAAACCAAATTCTATAGTGATACATGACTCAAGAGATCTTTCTAATATTAGAAAAAACACTGTATCTTTAACTGTAACATCTCCACCATACCATAACGCAATAAACTATAGTGACCATCAGACAAGTCAAAAATGGTATCGTGGAACAGTTGGAGTGTCAGTTGAGAGTTGGCTTGAAGAGATGAAACAAGTGTTCTCTCAAGTTTACGAGGTAACTAAAACTGGTGGCTACTGTTGCATTGTGATTGGAAATGAAATAGTAGAAGACAAAATCAAACTGCCATTGCCTGCCATGTTACTAGTTGAGCTAACCAGAAAGGAAATTGGATGGAAATTTTTTGAAGAGATAATCTGGAACAAAGTAACTGGAGGAAAAAAACGATTTCGAGTCACTGTACAGCATCCATATCCGACATACTATTATCCAAATATCATGCATGAGCAGATAATTATTTTACGAAAGATGCCATTTCATAATGTCAAAGACAAAAAAAGCAAGCTTGCAATAAATGACATCATGAAAAAAGAAATGGCAAATTCTGTCTGGCATATTGCACCTGTTCCACCGAGCTATAGAAGGTTTCACCCTGCTGCATTTCCTGAAGAGATACCATACCGCTTGATTCAGCTATACAGCAACATTGGCGATTTAGTTTTAGATCCATTTGTCGGGAGTGGACAAACAACGAAGATGGCTAGATTTCTAAAACGACAATACATTGGAGTTGACAGGTCTGCAAAATATGTCAAGATTGCAAAAAAGAGAACACTTGAACCCCCGGCACTTCGCAAGCTGCAGCTTGTTCCTAATTGGAAATATCCAAAACCACTTGACAGGTGAGCAGTGCCCACAGGGGATCGTAAAGGTTATCTACTTTGGATCGTCAATCATCCCATGGTTACGCCAAACAGCAAGTCATATTTTCGTGAAGTTGACAGCAGCCATCGAAAATACACTACTGCAATAAAAAGGGCCAGATCAAGACAAGCAGTAATGAATCTATATTGGAGACACAAGAGACAACATGAGGCTCTTTTGAGAAAACATCTCAAAGATGAGATGCTTCAAGTAAATCAAGTAAAAAAGAAATTCAAATAATTTCTCTTTTTTCTTTATGTAGTTATTCCCGTATGGATTCTTGCCATGTTTTAACTACGCTGTTCCCAGAATCTTTGGTATCTGAACTGGAAATTTTTTCCTTGTTCTTTTGATGAAGCGCGGTTTTTACATGATTTTCAATCTCTTTTTCATCAATATCTTGGGAACATATGTTGCATCTCAAGTTCAATGTAATCACACACAAGTAAATTCTGTATAAGAACTTGATGACTTGGTAAAATGTTTAATTGAAATTTCCAAAAAATGCTGTATAAATTATGATCAATTGTCAATCGGAAATTGAATTTATTTTAAAAAAATAAAATGTCCAAAGAAGAACCTTATCACCAAAACGCCGATGATCGTCATCAATTTTTAAAATATGATTTTTCAAAATTTGCAAAGCGGTAATGTTATATCCATGTTGTTTTATTGATATCGATAACAAAATGCCAAGGGGCATGGAACTGATTTTCACGCGATATGGGGAGTGTTGCGTGAGCCCCCTGACATTGCGATCTTTGATCTGACTAACATATTTAGATTTATCCTAAATTACCACCTTGATGCTTCGCATTGCTCTGAAGAATTACGTATCTGAGCAGTTATTTTTCAACAATATACTCGTCGTCTACTTCCATGCCAAAATGTCGTCCAGTGGCTTGTTTGGCATATGCAAGTACAGTATCGCCTTTTTTTAGATGGGTTACAGAAACTAGATGGCCATTTGGACGAACAAATCGTATTGTCTCAGCATTTTGTGCAATTATTCCGCCCACCTCATCCCCTGCCTGGGCTTTAATCATGAGCATGGGTCGACTCTCTATCTTTGAGCGACCAACAGTAGCTCTGCGGGCCTTACCATGTGAATCAATTACCAGAACCTCGGAGCCTGTTTCGAGCTCGGAGAGATATTTTGTGGTACCATCTGGTGATAAGGTATAGCAGTGGACTGCCCCCGCATTAACCCTAAACGGTCTTGGTGATGTAAAAGAAGAACCAACCGATTCGTTATGAACCAAGAACAAAAAGTTTGATCTACTTCCAATCAACATTCCCTCGCCGCGTCCTAGCATGGATGCAGTATCAACACAAACACGCTCGCCATTTCCAACCTCTTTTATTTCTACAATCTTGGCTTGTCTGAGCTCAAAACTTCGTGTTCCAAGATATACTAACGCCTCCCTTACTTCATTTGACGAGCTTGCTGAAAAAATGACGCCGTCTACACCTATCTCTAGTATTGAAAACATCTTTCGAACCTCTTCTGGTGAATTGGCTACTGCAAATATCTTTGTGTGGACCTTGTGCAGTTTTGCAATGATATTTTCAAGTGGAATTATCTTCCAGTCTTTTACCTCAACTACGACAAAATCAAGTTTTCCTTCTTTGGAAAAGTGTAATATCTTTTCAATGTCTGCATTGGACAAAACCTTGAACTTCATTCCGACTTTTTTGTCCTTGATTTTCGATATTTTATCTACAATAACATAATCCGCATTTTGTGAAGAATAAATTGTATCAAGCCTTGTCTTTAGCCCTTTGAGACTTGAGGGGTCTACGTTAACAATATTGATTCCTTCCTTTTCTATCTCTGACAAGAATTTGCCTAGCTGGCCCCGAGATACCTTGGGGGCAATTATCAACTCCCTACTTTTGCTCAAGGTATTTTGCAGCTTCCTTTGCAGTTTCTTTTCTAAATATTATTGCAGCCAAGGCATGTGTCATTTTTCCAGGACTTGAATGCTCAAAGATGTTTCTGCCATATGTTACTCCTTTGGCACCAGCCTGCATTGCCTCTTCAGTCATTTGTAAAATGTCCATGTCAGTCTTTGCTTTTGGTCCGCCTGCAATTACCACTGGAACCAGAGTGCTCTTTACTATTTTAGAAAACGAGTCAACATCTCCAGTGTATAATGTTTTTACAATATCTGCTCCGCATTCTACACCAATTCTTGCAACGTGGCTTACAATGGCAGGATCATGTGGATTCTTTATGTTCTCGCCTCTTGGGTACATCATTGCAAGAAGTGGCATATTCCACTTGTGACAATCATCTGCAATCTTGCCAAGCTGTTCTAGCATTTCTGGTTCCTCCTTTCCACCAATGTTGATGTGCAATGATACACCGTCAGCTCCCAGTCGCAATGCCTCTTCGACTGAACCTGTTAACATTTTTCTATTTGGAGACATGGAAAGTGATGTGCTTGCAGAATAATGAACTAGTAATCCAATCTTGGTTGGCTTTGGTAAATTTTTCAAAATTCCTTTGTTGATTATAACAGAAGTTAGTCCAAAGTTCTGGCATGAATATATTAGAGAATAAGGATCCTCGATTCCCTTTAGTGGACCACTTGATATTCCGTGGTCCATTGGAATGCAGAGCATCTTTCCACTCCTTAGTATACGATTCATCCTTATCTGAAAGCCAGTAACCATTGGAGTTACTCCTTTGTGTGCCCTACTTAAAAATAACGTGTTTTGCAGTCAAGATAAAATTGTGTCATGAGAGGACAAAACAAAATCTGGATCTGGAATTTTATTAGTGTAAAATACATGTGTTATCGTCAAAGGAATAAATACAATAGATAAAGATCAAAGACCAATTGAGCCAGCTAACCCAGCAACTTGATCATTCTGATGTTGGAGAAATTCTTGAGAATTCTCTGAACGGACAGCGACCAGACTTGGATGGTTGTCTGAAACTTTTAGATTCTGATGATGTTCATCTTATGGGTCTTGTTGGTGGATATCTTACAAGAAAAAAGTTTGGCAAAAGAGTTTCTTTTGTAAACAACATGATACTAAACTATACTAATGTCTGTATTACAGACTGCAAGTTTTGTGCATTTTACAGACCATCAGGACATGAAGAATCCTATACGGTAACACTGGAACAGATAGAATCCAGAGTAAAAGCTGCACGGGAGATGTTTGCTATAACTCAGGTAATGTTTCAAGGTGGACACAATCCAAAACTTGGAATCGAATACTTTGAAGATGCATTTAGACTAATGAGGGAGAAATTTCCCCAAGTTGGAATCCACGGGCTTTCTGCATCTGAGATAGACATGATTTCAAAAGTAGAACATACTAGTACCAAGGAAGTTCTTGCAAGACTGAAAGAGGCTGGTCTGCAGTCTGTTCCAGGCGCTGGTGCAGAAATTCTAGTTGATACCGTAAAACAGATCATCAGTCCAAAAAAGATCACAAGTGACACATGGATTAGAATCATGGACGAAGCCCATACAATGGGAATTCCAGCATCAGCTACTATGATGTATGGTCATGTTGAATCAAAAAGAGACATTGCAGAACACTTTGTCAAGATTGCAAGACTGCAAGAAAAGACCAACGGCTTTATGGCATTTATTCCTTGGAGCTTTGAGCCAAACAATACTCTCATGCAAAAGGAAGGAACTATACGATATGCTGCAGGCGGAACTGAGCTTCTCAAGATGATTGCAATATCGAGAATAATGTACGACGGACTGATTTCCCATATCCAGTCATCATGGCTTACAAACGGTATTGCAATGGCTCAAATGGCATTACAATATGGTGCAGATGACTTTGGCGGTACACTGCTTGGAGAAGAAGTGGTGTCATGTACAGGAGCTCGCTCTACTGAACTTACTGCAGCAAAAATTATTTCTGCTGTCAAACAAATCGGCTACGAAGTAGAAGAACGAGACAACTTTTACAATACGGTTAAGGTACACTAGATTCCGTAACTAGACCACTTGGAATCTACAATCTTTTTGGTCTCTTCATCTGGTTTGACTAGCTCCTGAATCTCTCGCTGGTACCCCTCTTCTTTTGTTTTCTGTGTTGCATCTATGCCAAGCTTTGATCCCAGATTGACAAGAGGCGATGCTGGATCAAGTGTATCAGTTGGCGTGTTGTTAATTATTACAGTATCCCGTGCTGCATCTGCTCTGGTAGTGATTGCCCAGATTACATCATTTGGGTCATGAACGTTAATGTCGTCATCTACTACAATGAAAATTTTTGTCAGTGCAAGCTGTCCTAGTCCCCACAATCCCATCATGACCTTTTTTGCCTGGCCTGCGTATCTTTTTTTAATTGATATGATTGCCATTCCCTGGAACCATCCTGCAGCAGGCATTGAAAAATCTACAACCTCTGGTTGGAACATTCTAACTAGTGGCAGAAACGAGCGCTCGATTACTTTGCCAATGAACGCATCCTCCAAGATTGGTTTTCCAACTATTGTAGTAAGATAGATTGGCTTTTCTCTTCTCATTATTCCAGTCAAGGTAAATACTGGATAAGGCTCGGGTGGGGTATAGTATCCTGTATGATCTCCAAACGGACCTTCCATTCTAATATCAGATGGGTCAACATACCCTTCAAGTACAATCTCTGCATTGGCAGGCACTTCAAGGTCTACTGTTCTGCACTTGACTGTCTTGATGCCAGTCTTTCTTGTTATTCCGGCAAAAACATACTTGTCTAGTCCCTCTGGAACTGGGGCAACGGCAGAAAACACTGTGGCAGGATCTGCTCCAATTATTACTGCAACCTCTATCTTGCTTCCAGAATCTTTTTTGATGTCATAATGGTGTGCACCACGCTTGTGTTTCTGCCAGTGCATCAGGGCATGGTTTCTGTCCAGAATTTGCATTCTGTATACCCCAAGATTTCTAACTCCTGTCTGGGGGTGTCTTGTTGCAACAAGACCAAACGTGATAAATTTTCCCGCATCCTTTGGCCATGTCTTCAAGATTGGTATGGTGTCAAAAGAAGGCGAGTCCTCAAACGTTTCCGTTACAGGCCCGCTTTTTTGCAATTTTGGTGCAATGTCTGTTATTTTTGACAATTCAGGAAGTTTTCTAATTTTATCAAAAATTCCTGCAGGGATGTCCATCTTTGTCATGTCAACAATTCGCTGTCCGATTTCTGTAAAATCAGATGTCTCCAAACCAATCTCAAGTCTTTTCATTGAACCAAATGCATTTCCCAAAACTGGCATGTTGTGATTTTTTACATTTTCAAAAAGAATTGCAGGACCGTTTGAATACATGACACGACTTAGAATTTCTGAAATCTCAAGATTGGTATCTACTGGAACTTTTACTCTTTTTAATTGGCATGCTTTTTCGAGTTTTTCTACAAACTCACCAAGGTCTTCAATAGGCACACGTCTACTGAATTTGTATGTTCTATAAGCTTAACTGGTTTTACACGTATCAAAACAGGAAAAAGATTTAACAAAAGAACTTTAATTATCCTATAAGGAAATAGCATAAGTTGTCCGGCCAAAAGTGTGCCGTCTGTGGCGGTCAGGGAAAGATTGTTCTTCTTGATACCCAATGCTCATTTTGCAATGGTACCGGTGAGTACAGCAAGACAGCAGACAGTTACATGAAATCTCACATTTGTCAATGCATTTTCTTGGACAGGATAACCTGTCCACTATGTGGAAAAAAATGTCATCACGATACTCCTAACAAACCAAAAATTTTGCTTGGACCTGTCTAGGGTATTGGTGGCAACTCTGTTCTCTTGTCATGTCCTCCAGAACCAAATTTACAATAAAAACACTGGTCTGATTGCATGTACTTGAGCTGCTCTATCTTGATTGCTCCAATTTTCAAAGCTATCTTGGTCAGGATTCTATACTTTAGAGGCATTGCTGGTATGACCTCCTTTAGATAAACTCGATAATGATCGGGACAGAACTTTAACGTAATAGCACTTGATTCCCGTGATGTTTCACTTACTGTTTTTGCAACGTTGATCTGCTCCCTGATGTATTCGTGTTTTGGACAGGGGCAATCCTTTCCACCAGGATGCTTGTATGCTGGTGTGTTCTTCCAGTCAAATCCAGGGTATTCCTTCTCAAAATCGTCCAACGAATAAAAGCAGTCTTTGCTTCATATAAAACTTCTACGTATCGTCTCTTTGACTACGACAAAATATAACCAACCTGCTTTTTAGTAGGATTTCTTCTTGGTTCCAGCCGAAAAGGTGATAAACTAGTTTATCAGAGATTTGTCACATGTCTACAGAACCTAAACGCAAAAGAACCCGTTCTACTAAATCTAATACTGCCGAACTAGAGGCAAAGATAGCTGAGCTTGAAGCAAGGCTGGCTAATCTATCATCACAGGTACAGCCAAGTGTTGCAAGACCTGCTGAAACAAGAGAATCTCCAAAGCCACAAGCAAGACCGCCTCCACCACCGCCAAAACCGGCTGGTGCAAGTCGCGGAACTTTACCGGCAGGATTCAAGGCACCGCCTCCACCGCCACCGCCAAAACCAGAATATACCCCATCAACTAGTGCACCAGAACCAGGCGAAGTGGCACCAGCTTATGCTACTATTAGCTCAACAGAATACACTGGCAACAGATACTTTGCAACAAGAAAGAGATTATCATATCATCCACCGAACAAACAATTTACCGGTTCAGCATCAACAACAACTACAAGAACTGCACCTCCGCCACCTCCAGAACCAAGACCAGAACCTAAGGTTTCACAAACCAAAGGAACATTGCCAGCTGGTACCAAACACGACGAGAAAAAATCAATGTGGAGATCAAAGGGTGCAGAATATGAAAATTATGTTTCAGAGGAAACAAGAAAAGCACCTCCTTCACCACAAGAAAGACCAGCTCCACCGCCTCCAAGACCAGCAGCTTCAGGTCCAACACATGGTACATTACCAGCTGGAATGAAACCAGCTCCAAAACCAGAACCAAAGCCTACACCAAAACCAGATGTGGTATCATCAGAGATTCCAGCAGCTGTGGGCGAAGTGGCACCAGCTTATGCTACTATTAGCTCAACAGAATACACTGGCAACAGATACTTTGCAACAAGAAAGAGATTATCATATCATCCACCGAACAAACAATTTACCGGTTCAGGTACCACAACAGCTACAGCTCAAGCTGCAGAACCACCAAAACCAAAAGTTAGACGCGGTACACTGCCAGCAGGATTCAAGTAGCCTTAAAGGCTTCTAAAACTTCTTCTGCATGACCTGCAGGTTTTACTTTTTCAAAAACCTGAAGAATTTTTCCTTTTTCATCTACAAGAAAGGTTGTCCTGTTTACACCCATGTATTCTCGGCCCATGAACTGTTTTTTGCCCCAGACGCCAAACTTTTTTGCAATTTCCGTATTTGTATCTGAGAGCAGGATAAAGGGCACCTTCATTTTTTGGCCAAATTTCTTGTGAGACTCCTCATCGTCAGGGCTTATACCTATTATCTCAATTCCAGAACTTTTGAATTTTTTGTAATCCCTTGCAAATTCTGTTGCCTCGGTAGTACAGCCTGGAGTAAAATCCCTTGGGTAAAAGTAGACAACATATTTTTTTCCTTTCAAGTCAGATCTCTTGATGGTTTTTCCCTCAGAGTCCTTCAAGGAAAAATCTGGAACTTCGTCGCCTACAGATAACATGAATAAAAAAACCAGCAAACCCTACTTATTTTTTGGGGTCAGGTGAAGAGTTTATCTCTAGATCCTGACCGTACCTTCGAATCTTTTATATTGTATGTTCTGAGGTTACCATCATTAATGGTAAATCCACGTGCCTGGTTTGCTGAAGCAATAGCAACATACTGTTTGGTGTTTTTTGGTCCTGTTGCAATTGGTCTTGCAGCAGTTGCATATGGCACTGGCCTTTCTATTCAGGCAATTGTTATGATATCACTTGCACACGGAGCTGCAATTGGTCTTATGGTTTATGCATTTGGACATGTATCCGGTGCTCACATCAATCCTGCCGTTACAATATCCATGATGGTAACTAGACGAATTAACATCAAAGATGGAATTGCATATATTGTGTTTCAGCTCATCGGTGCAATAGCTGCTGCAGCCTCATACAAGGCAATATTGCCAGATATTGGTTCAAAGGTAAACTTTGGAACCCAAGGAGGCCCAAGTGAACTGTTACACAACAGCATTGCATCAGGATTTGCAGTAGAGGCTATTCTGACATTTTTCCTTGTAACTGTAATATTCATGACTGCAGTACACAAGAAAGCTCCAGCCGGTATGTATGGTCTTGCAATAGGCGGAATGATATTTTTGATTCACTTGATAGGTGTACCACTAACTGGCGCAAGTGTCAACCCAGCAAGAACTTTTGGACCGGCATTGATTTCAGGATGTTGCTGGGATGTTAACTGGATGTACTGGGCAGCCCCAATTACTGGAGCAGTAATTGCCGGATTGATAATGAATTACGTCTTTGCCAAAAAGGCAGAACAGGAAACCGCATAAATTTTTGGAATTTGGAATACATTATAACAGGTTAAACCAAAGTTTTTTCGGACCCGTAGCACAGCTTGGATAGTGCGGGAGCTTGCGGAGCTTCAGGTCGTGGGTTCGAGTCCCCCCGGGCCCGCTTACACTCTGTATTCGGGAACCTCTTTTCTTTGACATCATAAACGGCAGAAGCCTATAGGGGCGGCTGCAAAGCCCCTGCCTAAATTTTATTTCAGATTCTGGAATTGAATTCATGGGTGCAGGTCATGGAAGGACTCGCTACAACTGTTGTGGTAGGAACTCTTGTAAACCAATTATTTCT